>CAZGVA010000027.1:0-11868 GCA_964528765.1 Candidatus Woesearchaeota archaeon
CTGATCGTAGCATCTCTACTTGAGTTTCCGGGGACAATATACGTATTACTTGGGCTTGGCACATCAACACCTGCATTAGCAGTAGTTTTAGTTTTATATTTTTGAGCGGTTGAATGATTATGCAAATAATTTTTAAAAACACCTTTTTGAATTAAAGTAGTCTTTTGTGAAGCAGTTCCTTCTTCATCAAAATTAAAACTGTCAACACCATATGGCATGTTTCCCCAATCATAAATTGTAAGTTTTGGTGACGCAACAACTTGCCCAATTTTATTAAGTCCAGACATTCCAATTTCAAAAGAGTTAATTGAAGTCATCCCCGCAACACCGCCAAAAAGATCTGCAACAGGTAATGGCAAGAAAAGAACATCATATTTTCCAGGTTTAATTGTTTGAGGGCCAAGTGCATTTGTTGCAATACGACCTGCTTCAGATGCTAATTTACTTGGAGAAAAACCCTCCAAAACATTTGCTTGTGATATTTGATGACCACTTGCTTCTTTAGATGCAAGTGCTCGAACAGACATGGATATTCCCGTTCCATTATCTTTTGCATTAAGCCCATTTGAAGAAACAGAATAAGATTCCGCAGAAGTTGTATCAAAAACACCTGTAACTCTTTTTGCACCTTCACGCAATCCTGAATTAATTGCTTCTTGAACCATATCAATGGATTTATCAAAATCAACCAATTTCTTATCAAACAAACCTTCGACTTTTTTATACCTAGAATAGCCTTTACCTAATCCATAGAAATCTTTTTTTGGTGGAAGTAACTTTGCAAGTCTTACAAGTCGATTTAATGTGCTGTCCACTTCTTGTTTTGTAAATTTCTTTATATTTGCAGAAACTACTTTTTTATCTGAAACTAAAAATATTCCCGCAGATTCATCTTGCCAATTCTTTGTAACTGCAATTTCATTATTTACAAACTTAATTTGTTGACTATTACTTCGCTCTGAAGATACGATTACATCGCTTGCACCCAGTCTCTGTGCTCTTTTTACTGCATATTCAGGTATTTGAAATATATCCATTTTATTTTCTTCCAATTTTAATATTTTTTAATCGTAAGTGCGGGCCACCCATTGTTACTGGAATGCCTTGTGTTGGTTCACCCTTACCACAAGTTCCAGGTAATAATTCAACTTTTTTACAAATCGCATCAATTGCACTATAAATTTGAGGTGTTGTTAATTCAAGAGCAGGCGTACGAACCGGTTCAGCTAGCTTACCATTTCGAATCATACATGCATCATTTCCCACTGCTTTGAAATTAAATCGCTTATCATCAATATTCCATTCAGTAAAAGATTTAATATACACACCTTTGCGTGTATCTTTAATTAACTCATTTATCTCCCAACTACCTGGCGCAAAATAAGTATTAGACATTCGGACAATTGGTTCATATACATAACCTGCTGCTCTCGAACCACCATTTGATTTTAAACCCATTTTACCTGCAGTTTCTCGATTATGTAAAAACTCAGTCATAATCCCTTTTTTAATTAACCATTTCTTACGTGATTTAATTCCCTCATCATCATATTTGTAACTTCCAATTTTTCCTAAAACTGTCGGGTCATCAACTAAATTTACAACATCTGTGCCAATACGATTTCCTAACATATTTGGTGTTACAAAGGATTCTCCTGCTTGAGCAGCTTCTCTACCAAATATTCTATCTGCTTCGTAAGGATGGCCACAAGATTCATGTGCAATTATACCTGCAACAGCTGGTGAAATAATTACATCAATTTTTTCTTTGGGCGCAGAAACTCCTTTTTTCAAATTAAGTTGCAAACTTCGAGCTTTATCGAGTATTTTTTGCTTGGCACGCATAGTCCGAAGTGCTTCCCATCCCCGAGCTTCAGCAAGTTCTAAATAATCTTGATTTGTTTTATTTCCCTCTTTAACTGTCAAAGTATAAAGAAATCCGACCAAAGGTGTTTCAGTATAAATTTTAGATCCTTCAGTATTAACAAAATATTTATTTTCCACTCCGGTTGAAATTGATAGTGTTCTTTGAGGAATAGAAATATTTTTCATAGACACAATCGCCTTATCAATATCTTGCAAGTATTCAATTTTATCTTTAGCTGAAATATTTTTAAAATTAATTTTCTGTTTATGAATCACATTATCGCAATGAAATTTATCTTTAATAAAAGACATTTTAGTATCATTAAGTTTCGCAGACCGTTTAGCAAGATTAACTGATTTGGTAACTAATTGAATTATACTTTTTTTATCAAGTTTATTAGTTGAAGCAAATCCCAATGCGCCATCAACAATAACTCTTAAACCAATACCCGTTTCTTCAGCAAATCCGGAAGGTTGTACAATCCCATTTTCTAAAGCATATCCATCACCTGTAGAATTTTCAAGACGCACTTCGGCATATGATGCACCTAACTTACTTGCAATATTCATACAAAATTCTGCAATAGACTTATCCATAGAATCTTATTGTTTAGTTAAATATATACTTTGCTCTGAGAAACAATTATATACTTCTCAAAACAATGTAAATATGACTGAATTAACGATTAGAGGTAAGTTTGATACTAATTATATTGAATCTGCAATTCTTGAAGTTTATCTTAAATGGGGTATACCGAAAAATGTAGAACATATACTTGTAGTTGATAATCCAAAATATTTCAAAGTAATTGAACCAAAAATACCAAAAGAAGCTAGAAAAGAATTTCGTAGAGCGTACAAAACAGATCCAACTTCAATGTCATTAACATATGGCACATTTGATTTAATTATAATTAGCATATCACTTCGGGAAGAAAAATACTTAAAGACAAATAAAAGCGCACTGATTGGCTTAATTGCACATGAATTAATGCATGTAAAACAAAGACGCAAAGGTCTTGATAGAGCAATACGTGCAGATGCAATACGTGCATTTAACAAAATAGAACCAAAAATAAGCAAACTAAACATACCTCAAGAAATCCTTGCAGATTTTTTTGCAGCTATTGGAGAAAGTGCAAACTTTACATTAAAAGATATTTATGATAATTTTGAATTAATCGATGCAGGAATGGGTGAATATATTCTTGAAGATTATCTAAACTTATATACATCTGGCGCTAAATTTGGTAAACCGATATTTTACACAACAAAAGATTCTGAATATAAATTACTAAAGCATATTCAAGGTGCGATTGATTTTGAATTAAATCTTATCTCCGCAATATCTCCTTTTGTTAAAATGGCTAGATCTGGAAATAAAAAAGCTAAAAAACTTGTAGAACTAATTTCAGATCATTACGAAATAAATATTCAAGAAGTTGCAGAAGTATATGATGAAGTTATACAATTTTCCATAGATAAATTTGCTTGGAGCAGTAAATTTAGACAAAAATTCTTTACAATTGTATTTAAGCGGGCTGCATACATTTTATTCAACTTAGCTCAAGATTTAAAGGGAGTAAACTTACTCAAAAAAAGTGATATCGGTATTAGAAATGAAAAAGAAATTATTATCGATACTGATGAATTAAAACACGTTAAAAAGAAAATAAAAAATTAAATTAATCGGTTTCCAATTAATTTTGCAATAATTCTCGCAGAAAATTCGTAAACATCAAAATTATTTGATGAACTTTCTTGTTGATTTGTACAAGCACCATCGATGCAAATCATTTCTCCGGGACAACTATTTTCTTGCCAATAACACTCCCCACTCTGACAAAATAATTCATTAACTGACGTTGAAAGTCCTGCACTCTCAATACATGCATCATCATATGATCCTCCAGCATCAGTACATGTTCCCTTAACATATACATTTATACCACCATCTGAATCTAAACAAGGTTCTACACATTGTCCATCAACACAAATCTTGTTAATAGTCGAACAACTAAATTCTTGCCAATTGCAATTATAATAATCAGGGTCACCACCCATGTGTTGACAATATTGTTCGATTAATATTGTTCCAGTTGGATCTTCTGGGTCGCACTCGTCGTCATATGTATATGTATGATTTACACACGTAGCAAATACTTCAGGATTAACTCCGTCTGGATGTTCTTCATCCTCATCGCCATCATCACAAAACTGTGCATTTGCAATACCTAATGTACTTGTCAAAAAAAACAAACTAACCAAAAAAATAAATACTTTTTTCATTGTGTAATCAGTTAGAAATAATATTATTTAATGATTACTCTAGAAAACCAAATACTCTTTCTTTTATAATCAACTTATTTAAATCAATAACTATGCTTTGCAAAAGGTTTATTTTCTTCGTTAGGTGTGCATCTGAATTACTTAATTTAACAATTTTTTGTATTCTACGAACCGTTGCTAAAGGTTTCACTTTTAATGAACGGACTGACTTCATCGCCCACTTTGGTGAAGTATAATGTTTATTATTAATTGCATGCAAACAAATTAACAAATTTTCTAGTTCTAGATCAATCATTTGGTCAATATAAAAATAATTTTTACGGTCTAATGCGTGTCTAAAACTTGAATATGGCCAACCATTTTTCAAAGAAATATGCTCTAAACTTGGTAAAAAATATTTCAACAACTTAGGTGTTGCTTTTGGTATTTTTTTTCGCAATTTTGCAAATATTTTTTCTGGGTCACGAACTACTTTTGTATTTACAACAAAAACAACAGAATCTCTAAAAATTTCTCTATCAACATAACTATTCGCTTCAATCTCATCAGTAATCTGACTCAGAGATTTTAATGTTTTGTAAACAATACTAACATGTTTACCTTGCGCAAAAAAGAAATCTTGCGATTTAGTTCTCCATTTTGGAACAGTATCATTTTTAAAAATAATCCACCTAAATTTTTTTTCAAATAATTTACGTCGAACTTCTGGTTTAGGTATTTTAGAACAAATCGCAACAAGATTAATATCTGAATGTTTATCTGCAAAACCTGATACAATCGAACCATACATCGCTACAGCTGAAACCCCAGGTATATCAAAAGTTACTTTACCAAGTTCTCTCGCAATTTTAATTAAATTTTTAATCACCATGCAAAATTATTTTAGCGTCAGCGACTCCTCCAAATTTATTATTAATTATAAACGGATCAATTTCAAGTGTTTTAATTTTCTCTTTAACTGCAATTTCACTTAAATATATCAAGGTTTCTTCTAAAACCGACAAACGCGTAGATTTATTATTAAAATTTGACACATGTGAAAAACTAATTAATTCTTTCAACATTTTATTTGCTGAAACAGCTTTTATCGGGCATTGTCTAACAGAAAAATCATCATGAATATCTGTTGAAATGCCACTCAAACCAATAAGAATCGATTTTCGACCTTTTGGCGGAGATAAAACTTGTAAAACAAAATGATGTCCATTAACATGTTGCTGATGAAGAACAGTTCCATGTTTACGTAATTTATTAAACGTTTTATGTGCATGTTCTTTATTATGAATAATATGTACTCCCTTTTTGTCAGATTTATGAAAAATTTTAGGTGAATCTACTTTTAAAACGCAAGGCAACTTATCAAGCACACAATGTCCTCCAGATATTTCAGTATAATCTAATGTAGGTATATTATATACCTTCAAAAAGTCTAAAGCTCGCTGATTCTTCAATATTCGCATATAATCAATATAGTATATTATATAATAACTTTACTATAATATAAACAGAATATTTTTGAATGAATAGGTTCTAGTATATACATGGGAACTTTGCTGGTAGCACAGCTAGCGATAATATTTGGAGTTATAATAGGTATTGTTCACTATTATAGTGATAAAATATATCAACAAAAATTTCACAAAAAAGAAATTCTTTCATTTGCAGCAGGTGTATCCATAACATATTTATTATTAATTTTACTTCCCGAATTATATGAAGGTGTTCAAGAGTTACAAAAATTATTATTTTTGTTTGTATTATTTGGAGCATCACTTTTCCATCTTATTGAAAAATATCTTTATCAACATGAAAACAAACGGAGATTAATAAAAGATTTAAGTATAGTTCATGCAATTTCGTTTTTTACGTATCACCTTATCCTTGGAACAGTTTTAGTTAGTTTATTACAAAAAGATATTCTAATGGGTAGTTTATTCTTCATACCAATTATAACATATACGGCAGTAGGTCAAGTATCTTTAAAAGAAATTCATGCAAAGGTAACAGAAAAAAAAGTTGTTAGAATATTTTTAGCCGCATCCACATTAATTGGTATTATCGAAGCAATAATAATAACAATAGCGCCACGAATTCTTTATGCATTAATGGGATTTGTAGCTGGAGCAATGTTATATCACGTAATGCGAGAAAGTATACCTAGTGAAAAAGAAGGTAATGGTTTATTTTTCTTACTCGGTGCATCACTATATACTATATTTATTTTAATAATGTGGTCAATATAATATTTAATCACTTATTCGGAGTATTTAGTCAACTACTGCAAAAGTTTTTATAGTTTAATAAATCTTGAGATTTAGGTGATAAAAATTACAGATAAAATAGTTGTTTATGGTGCTCCAAGTTGTCCCTGGTGTGTAAAAATTAAGGATTGGTTAGAAAATAAAAAAGTTGATTTTGAATACGTTGATCTATCGCTTGACAAAAATCGAAATCGTGCTCAAGAGCTTGTTGAAAAATCAGGTCAAATGGGTATTCCTGTAACGATTATTGGAAAAGAAGTTATCATCGGATTTGATAAAAACAAAATTGCTAAGTTAGCGAACATAAAAGAGTAAAATACAAATCTTTTTATCTAATAATTCAAAACAAAACTTGTTGAAAATGGCTGAAAAAAATAAGTGTGAAAAGTGCGGTGCTCCGCTTGAAGGTTTTTTATTTAATACAGTAGGTAAACTTTTTGGTATAAAAGCAAGTGAAAAAAATGAAAACATTTGTAATAAATGTGACGAAGAAACAAATAAGATTGAAGAAAACGTAGAAGAACCAAAAGAAAAAGTAGAAGAAAAGAACGACGAACCAAAAGAAGAAAAATCAGAAGAACCTGAAGAAGAAGAAGAAAAAACTGTTGAAAAAAAAGAAAAATTAGTTGATGATAAAAAAAGTAAAAATGCACAACAAATGTTAAACGAGGTTGATTAAATGAAAATAGTACATGATAAAAAAAGCTGTATTGGGTGTGGCGCATGTACTGCAGTATGTCCTGCTAACTGGAAAATGGATAATGAAAATAAGGCAAACCCAATTAAAACAGATATATCTCAAGAAGAAGAAACTTGTAATAAAGAAGCAGAACAAATATGTCCAGCAAATTGTATATCACTCAAATAATATGGTAACTAAAAAAATCACAAAGAAAATGACTTTTGCAGAGGCAATGCAGATTAGTCAAATGGCTGGTTTAGTTTTTTTAAAATACGGTCTACACTGCGTAGGTTGCGCAATGTCTCGTGAAGAATCTATTGAAGATGGTGCTAAAGCACATGGTTTAACTGATAAACAAATTACTGAAATGGTTTCTGAAGCGAATAAATTATTAAAAGACAAAAAGAAGTAACTCAACGAGTCACTCCTATTGTTGGAAAACACCTGTTTATAAAAATTAACCATTATAAGAGATAAATTCTTTTAAAACTCAACAAACAATTCTTTAATCTTGTACGCTTTAAAAAAACATTGTACGTAAGCGTTACATACCAATAATTTTGGTGTCTAAATGGTATTAAAACTATCTGAAAATTCGTTGAATGTATTAACGCATAGGTATTTGTTAAAAGATGAAAAAGGAAATCTAATTGAAACTCCTGAACAATTATTTGAAAGAGTAGCTAAAAACATCTCACTAGCAGATGCGAACTATGACAAAAATGCAGATTTGAAAAAAACTGAAAATAAGTTTTATGAATTACTATCTTCTCTGAATTTTCTACCAAATTCGCCAACACTCATGAATGCAGGAGCAGCCATACAACAATTATCGGGTTGTTTTGTTCTACCTGTAAAAGATAATATGAGTGAAATTTATGATACAATTAAATACACTGCACTTATTCATCAGAGTGGTGGTGGAACTGGTTTTAATTTCTCAAACTTAAGACCTAAAGGTGATTTTGTGCATTCAACAAAAGGTGTAGCAAGTGGACCAATATCATTTATGACTGTATTTAATGCAAGTACCGAAGTTATTAAACAAGGTGGAAAACGAAGAGGTGCAAATATGGGTATCTTAAATGTTAATCATCCAGACATAAAAGAATTTATTACTTGCAAAAAAGATAATTTAGCCATTAATAATTTCAATATATCTGTAGCATTAACTGAAACATTTATGGAAGCATTAAAAAATAATACCGATTATCCTTTAATTAATCCGCGAAATGGCGAAGAACTTGGAAGACAAGATGCTAAAGAAATCTTTGAGCTGATTGTTGATGGTGCATGGAAAAATGGTGAACCTGGAATAATATTTATTGATGAAATTAATAAATTCAACCCAACACCAAAATTAGGTGCCATTGAAAGTACAAATCCTTGTGGTGAACAACCGCTACTTCCTTTTGAATCATGTAATCTCGGTTCAATTAATTTATCAAACATGATTGAAAATGGCAAAATAAATTTTGACAAATTAAAAGAAACAGTTTGGAGCGCAACACACTTTTTAGATAATGTTATTGATATGAATAAATTCCCATTAAAAGAAATCGAAGAGAACACTCGTTCAAATAGAAAAATTGGAATGGGTGTAATGGGTTTCGCAGATATGATAATTAAATTAGGAATTGGATACAATTCTGAAGAAGGTGTACAATTAGCTAGAAAAATTATGAAATTTGTAACTGATGAAGGCAGACTTGCTTCAATTGAACTATCTAAAACTCGTGGAAATTTTCCAAATTTTGATCAAAGCGTTTATCCTGAACAAGGATTCAAACATTTACGAAATGCAGCAGTAACAACTATTGCGCCGACTGGAACTATCGGTATGATTGCAAATGCATCTTCTGGAGTTGAACCCCTTTTTTCAATAGTTTATGTAAAAAATGTACTTGAAAAAGAAGGATTACTATATATTAATGAATTATTTGAAGAGATGGCTAAAAAACGCGGATTTTACTCTGAAGAATTAATGAAAAAAATTGCTAAATCTGGCTCAATACAAAAAATCGAAGGAATACCTGAAGATATAAAAAAAGCATTTGTAACATCTCACGATATTGCACCGGAATGGCATATTAAAATGCAAGCAGCATTTCAAGAATTTACAGATAATGCTGTATCCAAAACAATAAACTTTCCAAATTCCGCCACAAAAGAAGATATACGAAAAGCATACTCATTAGCTTATGAAACTAAATGTAAAGGATTAACGGTTTATAGAGACGGTAGTAGAGATGTTCAAATTCTTAATGTTGGAGAAACTTTAGAAAAAAAAGAAACTGAAGAAACAAAAAAAGTTAGAAAACGAAAACGCGTAGTTCATGGTATTACGAGTAAAGTTGGTACTGGTTGCGGTCAATTATATGTCACAATCAATGAAGATGAAGAAGGACCTTTAGAAGTCTTTGCGAGATTAGGTAGATCTGGCGGTTGCGCTGCATCTCAAACTGAAGCAATTGGACGTTTGATTTCATTAGCAATGCGAGCAGGAATAAGCGTTGATGAAATACTAGAACAACTTGAAGGCATTCGATGTCCTGCACCGCTTTGGCAACCAGAAGGTTTGGTGTTATCTTGCCCAGATGCTATTGCAAAAGCTATCAAAAAACACGTTGGAGCTGGTGGCGAACTAAAACAAGATGTTGTAAAAGAGGTAGCTACTTTAAAGGAATTTCTGGGTGGTGAAACAAAGAAAAAAGGTAATGTTGTTGGAATCTGTCCAGATTGTAGTGGTCCACTAATTCACGAAGAAGGCTGTTCAAAATGCCATAATTGTGGATTTTCAAAGTGTGGTTAAAATTTCATAAATTTAAAATGAGTATATCAACAGGTTTAGGTGATTCCGGAAAAACTAGGAATCTTTCAGGAAATAAAATGGATAAATGTTGTTCGCACATAATAGCATTAGGAACAATTGACGAACTCAGTTCTCAAATTGGCGTAGTTTTAACATTTGAATTAGATGACAAAACCTGGAATTCTCTAGAAAAGATACAAAAAACACTATTCAAATTAGGTGCAGATTTATCAACTAATGCATTTACTAAACAAAAAAGAATTGAAGAAGAAGATATAGATTATATAAAAAAACAAATTAGTGATTTAGAAAACAAATTACCTAAACTTACTAAATTTGTTTTGCCTGGCGGAAGTCCCGGTGCTGCAAGTCTACATATCGCTAGAACAATATGCAGACGTGCTGAAAGTCAATTAGTACAATATAATTATGAAAAAGAAATTAATCCTAAACTACTCGCATACATCAACAAATTATCTGATTTACTATTTTTACTAGCATTATGGGAAAACAAAGAAATGGGTATACGTGAAAAACTGGTTGGATTAGATGAAAACCTTACGCCGTTCTTAGACTAAATAAATTATAACTAGAAACAACAAATGATTATAAATTTAAAATTTATATTAATTTATGGAAGAAATACTCCTAAAAAAATACATTCATACTTCTTATGATAATTGGCCCGGTAAAATTGTTGCAATTATAAAAGTAGCAGGGTGTGATTTTAGATGTCATTTTTGCAACACCCCTGATTTAATTAAAAACTATCAAGCTCTTCCAGATTTAAAATTCTCGGATGTATTTGAACATCTCAAAAAACGAAAGAATTGGATTGATGGGGTAGTTATAACCGGTGGTGAACCTAACCTACATAAAGCCGATGTAATTGAAATGTTAAATGAACTTAAGTCTGAAGATTTTCTAACAAAAGTTGAAACCAATGGATTTGATCCCGAGTTCATAGAAGAACTAAATAAACTACAACTTGTCGATTTTTGGTCAGTGGATATCAAAGCATCACTTGACATGTACAAAAAAGCTACAGATATTGAAGTTAAACCTGAAACAATTCGGTTAAGTATAAAACGCGTAATTGAAAGTAAAATTGATTATGAATTTAAAACGGTAATTATACCGGGTTTACATGATAAATTCCAAATATTTAAGCTTGCTCAAGAATTAGAAGGTGCAAAAAAATATGTTCTTCAAACATTTAATCCCAAATTAACTTTAGACCCACAATATATGTTAATTAAACCGTTCACAGAAAAACAAATGAAGGGTTTAGCAGAACAAGCAAGACAATTTATAGAAAATGTTGAGATTCGATAAACTAATCTCAAATTAAAACGAAAACCTCTTGAGTCTATCATTAAATCCCCTATATTCTTGCCGATACCGAGATTCATCAAAATACCATGGCTCGATTAATTTACCACCATTATGTAATTTAACTGCGTCTCTAAAATTATCGCCACCGACGACTCGCCGATAAGCTATTGCAAAATCAACTAAAACTTGTGTAATATTACTGGAACTGCAACATCCACCCGTATCGGGTTCATGCAAACTAAAACAACCCCCTGTAGGACATTGAGTCATCAAAATAGAATCACCTTCTTGCATTAATGTTGGATGTGTTCTCAACTTTTGTTGCAATCCCCAATATGCAAAAGCTTTGTCTTCTGAACCATATAGACTATCAGAAAATAATAATTCATCTCGCAGATCTTTTAATTTAACCGTTATTGATCCTAAAGCATCGAATTTCCGTAACATACTAAATATTTCTGTGGTTCGTGGTGTATAATCCTCGTCATAGTCTACTTTTATAGCACCTTCCGCTTTCATATATTTAACAAAAGAATCAACAATACGCACTGATACGTGATTTTTGATACTTTCATTATTATTGACAACTAACTCTGCATTTTTAAATGCAGTTTTAAATATAC
>CAZGVA010000028.1:0-10520 GCA_964528765.1 Candidatus Woesearchaeota archaeon
CATCTGATTTAATAAAATACAATTGCAAAAATCATAGACTTAATTTTGACTTAATTTTAGATACAGTGAATAGTTCTAAATCCAAAAAAATTAAAGAAACACTTAAACATTTCAAAGTTAAACCGAATGAAGCAATTTATGTCGGAGATCATCCCAACGATATAAAAGCAGGTAAATCTGCGGGAGTTAAAACTATTGCAATGAAAACAATTTTACAAAGTAATCGAAAACTCAAAAAAGAAAAACCAGATTACCTAATACACTCGCTCACAGATATATTAAAGGTAATCAACAACTAATTATATGTTTAAACATATAAATAATATGATATCAATTCGTAGAGCTAAGAAAGATGATGTTAAACAAGTTTATGAGATATATCTTGAATTTTTAGAAGAAATTAAAAAATACGAACCAGAAGTAACGACTAAACACAAAAAAAAGATTAGAGCTTACGTATTAAAAGAATTAAAATCTCACAAACACATATTTTTATTAGCGTTTAATGAAAATAAATTAATTGGTTGTATAAAAGCCACGATTAATGAAAGCAAACCGTATCTTATTTACAAAAAAATAGCTAATTTTGATTGGATATTTATATCTAAAAAATATCGTAGAAAGGGTGTTGGAGTAAAACTAACTCGTAATATGGAACAGCTATTGAAGGACCGTGGTGTAGAATATTGTTATCTTAATGTGAATATTAAAAATAAAGATTCAATTAGTCTTCAATCAAAAATTGGATTTAAAAAACATTGGATTGAGTTCAGAAAGGTGCTAATATGACTTTCAATTCGGACCTTGGAAAGATTTTTTTTGAAATAGCTGATATGCTAGATTATAAAGGAGAAGCATGGACACCACAAGCTTACAGAAAAGCTGCGTTTGCAATTGATGGTATTGAAGATGTTCGAGAAATATATAAACGCGAAGGTGTTGAAGGATTAAAAAAAATTCCTTCAATTGGCAATGCAACTGCTGGAAAAATTGAAGAATATATTAAAACAGGAAAAATTGAAAAGCACGATAGGCTTCTTGGCAAAATGTCAAAAGAACAAGTTGCTATTATGGAACTTCCAGGTATGGGACCAAAAAGAGCTGAAAAGCTAATTAAAAAACTCAAAATCAAAACAATTGCTCAGCTAAAAAAAGCAGCTGAAACTGGAAAGATTCGAGAGCTCGATGGCTTTGGAGAAAAATCTGAAAAAGAAATTCTTATTGCAATTTCACTTGGATTAAAAAGTAAAGATAGACAGCCAATTGAAAAAGTTCTTCCACTTGCTGAAAAAATTCTAAAGAAAGTTCAAAGTTGGCCAGAAGTTATTCGCGCAGAACTTGCAGGTTCAGTTAGACGAAAAGAACCTACTGTTGGAGATATTGATATACTTGCTAGTTCAAAAACACCTGAAAAAGTTACTGAAAAATTTGCTAAATTACCTAACGTAAAAAAAGTAATTGCGCAAGGTAAAACAAAATCGGCGATTTGGTTGAATAATAATTTTGAAGTAGATATTAGAGTTGTTGATGATTCAATATATGGTGCAGCTTTACAATACTTTACTGGACCAAAAAACTTCAACATCAAAACCAGAAAAATTGCAATCAAAAAAGGATACAAACTTTCTGAATATGGCTTGTTCAACAGAAGAACTGGTGAGTTGATTGCAGGCAAAACTGAAAAAGAAATTTTCAACAAATTAGGTTTGCCTTACATTAAACCTGAAAAATCTCGTGAAGAATTTTCTAAAGATTAATTTTTCTTCATAGCTTCACGTTCTAGCCGAAGATATTCTATTTGTCCTTTAGCTGTTAGAAAAACTACAGATTCGGAATTTCGTGGATTTATATCTTTTCGAAGATAATCTTTATCTATGAGCCGTTCTAATATTGCATCTAATTGTTCGGTTGTTGAAAAACCCTCAAAATCTGAATGTAATCTTTGAGGAGTTTCAGCGAATTTACTTCCAAAAGCATCAAGTGATTCCTCAAGATCTGCGTCAGATACTCCGTGACAAGCTTGGACTGCAAACATTGCTTTTGTACTAATTCGATATCCGTGTAAATAACTCATGATTTTTGTAGCTAACTTCTCATCCGAATAGGTCTTGTTTTGTTTGTCTGTCATCTTAATTTGTAATGACACATAAATCTTTTAAACATTCCGAACTTCGAAAGAGTGAACAAATACTTATATTCTAAATTTTCTAAACTTGAACATGATATTTGAGCAACTACTTTTACAAAATCATGAAGTATTAATAAAAGATATTGGTATCGGAAATCCTCACCGATTTCAATTAAAAATTCCGATTTACAAATCATTATTAAACGAAGACATATCTCTTGATCCAAGTCTAGCAAATAAAGTATTTCCTGCAGCAGTTGAAGCATGGCAACAAGATATTAGAACCACAACTGAACTTCCTGAAGATATAAAAAAAGAAAGTTTGGCAGAGTTTCTTAAACCTTATTCCATTATTTCCAAAACAATCTATCCCAATAAGTATCAATGTGTAAAACCTTGGGGATTTTGTGATGTGATTCCAGACACTACTAAAACAGGATTTGCGCGAGGTTTTGAATTGAATGAGTGTCGTTCTAATGTAGTTCACATTAATGAAGACAGTATCAATAATAGTATTATATCTAGAATCCTAAACCCGGACTCCAGTGGATTTGCAATTGATTTTAGTCAAAGTAAAATAAATGCCTATTCAGTAGAAAAAAGTAGTGAGGGATTTCTAACCTGTCATTATTACGGGATTCATAATCCAGGAACTTGGGAAACTGTAAATCTTTTACGAATTTGGGCAATACATTACTTAAATGCGGCACTCCAATCGGCACATAAGCAAGGTTTGATTTAGCAGACAAAACATTATATTCTCAATTTCTCAAAATTAAGTATGAAACAATCTGTTGCTATTGAGCACTATTCTAATCAGTTAGTAATGAAAGAATTAGTTCGAGTATCTAAAGATCGGGAAGTGGGTATGCAATTCCAGGGAGGTAAATATGGGAAGCGTCCAGATATTATTGAATTCCCAAAAGAAATTGAATTGCTAGCACGCAAAGGCGCAACAAGTTTCCATATATCTCAAGAACGGTGGTCAAACCCTATGCAACTTTCTCCCGAAATAACTAAACGGCAAATGGACAACATAAGAAAAGGTTGGGACTTAATTATTGACATTGATTGCCCACATTTTGAATATTCAACACTTGCTGCAGAAACCGTTATGGAAGCATTGGCAGTCGAAGGTCTTATTCCTCAAATCAAGTTCTCAGGCAATCGTGGTTGGCATATTGCAATTCCATTTGAAGCTTTTCCTGAAACCGTTGGTAAAGAAAAAACAACTGAAATTTATGAAAAAGCCAGCGCGGCAATTTTACTATATTTAGGCAATAGAATCAACAAACAACTTTGGTCTAAGATAAAAGAAAAAGAAGGTGATCTTAGAAAAGTAGTTGAAAAAATTGGTAAAAAACCAGAAAAAGCAGAAGAATTTAGTAAATATATTGGCCTAGATCTCGCATTAGGTGCACCGAGGCATTTAATTCGTGCACCATATTCATTGCATGAAAAAACTGGATTAGTCAGCTTAACGATAAATCCAAACCAACTTTCTAAATTTGAAAAAGAATGGGCTAATCCTAAAAACATTAAAGAAATCAACGACTCTTTTCTAAATTCGGAAAAAATTGAAAAAGGCTCGGCAATAGAATTATTAGGTGTTGCATTACATGAACAAAGCAAAAGAGAACGTGACGAAGAAGAAAAAGAAGACACTTTCAAAAGTATAATTAAACTTGATGGGCGTATTCCTGAAGAAAGCTTTCCACCCTGTATTAAAAAAATTCTTGCGGGATTAAATGATGGACGAAAACGCGCACTTTTCGCATTACTTAATTTCTTAAAATGTTGTAATTGGAGTTGGACAGAAATTGAACTAAAAATAAAAGAATGGAATTCCAAAAAAAATCCAGAGCCACTTAAAGAAGGATATATTATAGCGCAACTAAATTGGCATCAAAGAAATCCAGGTAAAGTACCGCCATCAAATTGTAAATCTTATTATCAAGAAATTGGTGTCTGCGAGCCAGATGAAACTTGCAATAACATAAAAAATCCACTAAGTTATGTAAAAAGAAAAACGCCAAATAAAAAAAAGAAAATAAAAAAAGAAAATAAAAAAGTAGATTAATTTTGAGTAATAATTTCTACACTATTTGGAATACTTTCTGAATCCTCATCGAAAACATCTTCAGGAGTAACGACCTCTTCAACCGATTTGGTTTCTCGTGTACGAATCAAATTATTCTCTTTTGCAACGTCTCTAACTGCTTGATATAAATCAGTTCGGTCACCTCTAGCTAAGTTTTCAAATTCAGATGCAACAATTAATAATGAATTATTAAATGGTTCAAAAATATCTTTCAATAAATGTATTTCATTCTTCATACAACGCAAACCAATTTGTGATATAACTTGCTCGTAAACATTTTCTTTAAATAAATTTCTTGCATCTGCAATATTTGAAGCCACATTTTCGGGTTGACTAACCAGATATCCTTCTCGTTTTTCTTTAGTTTCGTTATTTGTTTGAATTGCTTTTTCAGCACTATCTATCCGTTTAGTTAGTGATTTAACATGACTTGAAATCGTTGCGTATTTTTCAGCAAATGCTGAAGCAGCATTAACATATTGCGTAACTAATTTCTTAGAATTTGCACTTAACTGCGAAGTATTTTTTAATTTAGTTTTTAATGTTTTAGCATCATCAACTAATTCAGATAAATCACTCACACCATCAGGTCCTTCTACAACAATAGTATATTGCGTTAAATTACCAAATGTATCTAATTCAGGTTTTGCTTCCCGAATTCTTCTCCGAGCATTACGAACATAATTTTTATTGTCTTTTATTCCACTTCGCCAAGATTCAACATCAGATGTTGAACGTTTACGAATAGCATCTACACTACCTAGATAATCTCTAGCTAAATCACCTAGCGTTTTTACTGCGCCTAAAGCGATTTTTTGATTATTAATCTCTCTATCCATATTATTCACAAATACTTATCACTACATAATCTTAAAAAAACTTCCAAATCACATTATGTGACAGGTACTATCTCAATTATCTGAAAAACGAGCAAATTCAGCTAAATGTTGGGATTTAGTAACATAATGTTTACCTGCATATATCTTATAATGTTCTAGAACACGTCGATAATGATCTAATTGAACACTTCCCTTTTCATGTGATGGATTAAAACTTCTACGTAATCTACCTAAATATTTCATCACCCGCTCTGAATCATCGTGTGAAAAAGACTTATATTCGACAGTTCCGTCTGAAGCGACTGATTTAATTAAGTTAGATTCAATCTTATGAAGGTGCTCAGCAAAAGATAATTTTGGTTTTTTTAGTTTTGTAATATCTTCATCAAAAAGAGGATTTTTACGCGGAGGTGGTGATAATAACTGCACTAAACTCCTAACTCGTTTGCTAACTGACATACTACTTATCAAAAATTGCATTTTAAAAGGTTTCGATTAATCGCGCAATATATGCTCAACATTCCAAAATATCTTAAATTGAAATTTCAAAACTAATAATGGTAATTGAAGCATTTACGTATGAAGATCTATATGAATTATTACGTACTGAAAAATTTTGAACAGACATAGATGAAATAAAAAAAGGAGACTTACATCGAATCCAAGCATATTTAAAAACCAAAGAAGTTTTACTTAAAAAACAAGAAGATACTACATCGATTTTAAGTTCTCAAAAAAAAATTAAAATTCAACAAGAAATTGATAATGCTATTCGCGCACTTAAAGATCTTTATGAAATAAGAGAAAGAAAAATAATTAATCGAGCAGTATATGGTGCAAGAACCGACGATACATTTAAAGATACAACAAATATGTTAGAAAACGAAACTGAATTATATGAACAAATGCTTGAAATACTACGTGACCAAAAAGAAATTTTCTTTAAATTAATTGAAAATGCCTCAGAAATTGAAGAAAAAAATATTAACATTTCAACAACAACTGATGAAACTGAAACCCAAACAAGTTATGACGAGGATACTGGAAAAAAAGATAAAGAATCGGACATTAAATTTATTGAAGTATCTTTTATTGAAGATTGCCCTGAAATGTTTGGTGAAGATCTTGAAAAATATGGACCATTTAAAGTCAATGATACGCACAACATACCTGAACAATTATTTAATATATTGGAGAAACAAAAGAAAGTTCAGCGAAAACAGTAACCTTTTTAAGAGTAAGTTTTAGTTTGTTTATTATGAAATTCCCAAAGAACGTAATGCGATACTGTCCAACATGCAAAGCTAGACATAAGCATAAAGTTACTCAAGCAAAAACAAAACCACGTCCAAAACCAAAGAAACATTCATTAAAGAGAGGCGTACGACAGTTCTTTAGGGTAAAAGCAGGTTTTGGTGGAATGCCTCGTTCTAAAGTTAATAAATCCAAACAAAGTCAGCATATTGTTCTAAAATACACTTGCGAAAAGTGTAAAAAAGGTCATCTAAGATCGTTTAATAGAATGAAAAAATTTTCACAGGTATAATTAAAATGGTAAAAGATAAAGGTCCAAGTTCAAGTTTTCTAAAAGTTAAATGTGCTAAATGCAAAAATGAACAAGTTATTTTTGATAAATCATCTACAGAAATAAAATGTTTAGTTTGTAGCAAAGAAATTGCTAAACCAACTGGTGGCAAATCACACTTAACCGCAAAAGTTATTGAATCGCTTAACTAAACTTAATAAGCGTTAAAATAAAAAACGCTTATAAACTCTTATTTCTGCGTATCTGATGTATAAAAAAACTAATCTTCCTGAAGTTAACTCTCTTGTAATTTGTACCATAGAACGAGTACAACAACATGAATGTTTTGTTTCATTAGATGAATTTAAGAAAATAGAAGGTATGGTACATACTTCTGAAATGTATCGTAAATGGGTTCGTAATATGAAAGTATTCATGAAACCCGGAAGACAATTAGTTTGTAAAGTTATTTCTGTTTATAATAATCAAGTAAATCTATCAATTCGTAAGGTTGGTGAAGGACAACGACGATCTAAATTACAATCTTGGAAAAACGAAAAACGTGCAGATGATTTATTGCAGTTTGTAGCAAAGAAAAATAAAACTGATATTGAAGATTTATATAAAAAATTTGATGAAGAACTAATTAATGAATATGGTGGATTATATCCATTTATGTTAGAAGTAGTTCGCATTGGTGAAGAAATTTTATCAGAATTACATATTAATAATCCTTTAGCAAAAGATCTATTTGAAGTTATAAAACAAAGAATCAAAATACCAAAAGCGATTATTCATGGTGAACTTCACATGCATTCAAATAGAGGCGATGGAATACAAATAATTAAAAAAGCAGAGCAAGAAATCCAAAACCTCGCTAAAAAAAGTGATTTTGAAATCAAAATCGTATATTTAGGTGCACCTAAATATCAAATAACAATTTCGACTGAAAACAAGAAAAAAGCAGAACAGGCAACAGAAGATATTGTATCTAAATTACAATCATTACTTGGCGGAAAAGAAAACGTCGAATTTGTTCGAATACGGAGTTAAAATGGAAAAATGGATGATTACTAAAAAATCAAAACAAGCTAAATTAAAAAATGCGATATTAATCGCAGGGTTACCTGGAATTGGAAATGTAGGTAAAATAACTGCTGACTTTTTAGTCGAAGAACTTAAAGCTAAAGAAATATTCAAAATAAATTCAAGCTATTTCCCACATTCGGTATTCATAAGCGAAGAAAGTATTTTAGAAATGCCAACGGTTTCGATTCACATTGTAAAAAGTGGTAAAAAAACAAAAAGAAATATTATACTTCTTACAGGTGATGTTCAACCAATGGAAGAACAAGCCAGCTACGAATTTTGTGATAAAATTATTGAAATCGTAAAAAATTTAGGTTGCGAAGAAATAGTCACTGTTGGTGGAATTGGTCTTCCCGGAGAACCCAAAAAACCAAAAGTATACGGTGTAGCAAGTGATAAAAAAACAAAATTATCTTGGGAAAAAACTTCAGATAAAATCAGATTTAAAGATAATCAAGCAGCTACAATTGTTGGGGCTACAGGGTTACTTCTAGGTTTAGGTAAATATCATGGGTTATCTGGCATATCACTACTTTGCGAAACAGTAGGTCATCCATATCATTTAGGATTAAACGAAGCAATATACATACTTAATATTCTAAAAAAGAGCTTTGGATTAAAAGTTGATTTAAACAAAATTAAAAAAGAAATTAAGAAAAGCGAAATAAATCATTCAGAAAAAGCAAAAGAAACACATGAAAATCTTTTAATGAAAAAACTAAAAAGATTATCTGGCGATTCTGGCGATACAAGTTATATTGGTTAAAACTCACTTAAATTTTTTTGAGTTTTAGTATTTTTTTGATTAGAATCGTCTATCCGTACAGTACCATATTCACCATCATAACCTGGTTTAACTTGTATTTTACCTGCTCTGTTTTTCATAATAAAATCCGCTAACTTTGAATCAATTTTAGCTAACTCGTCTTGTTTTGCGTTTAGTAAAACTTCAAACTCTGAGCCAAAAGTTTCTATAAACTGATTATATGTTGCCCAGTTCTTTTTTGTTGATACAGAACCCCCATTTACTGCAGATATAAGATCAGAAAAAGGTAGTAATTTGTAGTGTTTAGCTGGGTTTTGTGGTATATATCCTTCAGGTCTATCTGCAAGTTCTTCAACACGATATTGAACACCAATAGTTATAGGTTTCTTACATTTTGGGCAGATTCCATTATGGTCTCGTGATTCTTTTGGAGAAAAGTAAACACCACACTTAGCATGACCATCAAAATGATATCGACCATAACCTGGATCAACTTCAATAGTCCCAATATATCCTTCACGTGTGCGTATCGCCTTAATTAAATCTTTGTAAGTTAGCTTATCCAAATCAAATAATGTTGCCTCCCGACCTAGGCGCCAAGGCCAAAAGCTATGTAAATCTGAAAAAGATAAAATTGTGTAATTATCCAATCCAGAGATTCGCCAATTCATCTCAGGATCTGAAGAGATACCGGTTTCAAAAGAATATATGTGCTTAGTTTGGTCACCAAATGCTTCTTTTATTGAATTAAACCCTGATTTTGAGCCAAGCAGACCAAACCAAGGTGTCCAAATATGCGCAGGAATTATTTCAATATCTTCAGAAATATTCTTTAATGCTTGGGTAACTTCAATTGCACTTTTACCAAATATCGGTCTACCATCATAATCAACTCTACCAAAACTCTTGAAATAGGCAGTAATTTTATCAACAACATCCATATTAGGTGCAAGAAGAACTAAATGAATACGCCGTCCTTGATTATCTTGACGATACATTAATGAAATTTCAACTGAAAGAACAAAGGGAAATCCTGATTTTGTTCTATATATTCCCGAACCATCATCAGTTAATTCACTTTTCAGCTCTTTTTGCCATTCTGGATGCATAAAATCACCTGTTCCAAGTAAAGTAACTCCCTTAATCTTAGCATATTTCTCCAAATTAGCAATATCTAAACTTTTAGATGTTGCTCTTGAAAATCTACTATGGATATGTAAATCCGATATAATTTTCATAATTATAAATTATAAATCATTCAATTAAAATAATATGTTTTATTAAGTAAATTATTCAGCATTACAACTAACCACTTCGATTTTAATATCATCAATTGAAACTGGTCCGGTTAATAAATCTGCATCAATTTTTGATGAAAAAATTAACTTCAGTTCATTTGTAGTTAAACACTGTGCAGGAACCTCTGCTTCAAATTTAGCCCAACCATCATCATTTGGCTCCCAATTTGCAGAATTTTCCGTAGATCCTGCAATACCGATTTCTCCCGGGTAGGTTAAAAATCGTTTAAAACCATATGCTGTATCGCAAATTATATGAATATTATCTTTTTCTTCACCATCTAAATTAAAATTAGAAATAAAACTAAGTTTCAAATTACTATTTTCAGGAACTACTATATTATCTGTAGCAATACAAGATTGTACATCTTCCAAATCAGCTGTTGTATATAATCCTTGAGCGGATTGATATCCATTACTAATTATTTCCCACCCTGATGTTTCAGAACAATAACTCGATAACATATTATCATAAAATTGATTTAATCCATAATCTTGTGTATAAAGTGTATCTCCCTCAAAATCATATTCTTTTATAATAATTCCTTTTTCGCATTCACCTCTATTTTCTTCCGTTAAATCTGCATAACTTATACTATTATCAACCTCGTCTTCAGCTTCAACGTCGTCTTCTTCATCAAAGAAAATATCTTCATTAACATCAATTGCTGGTATAATTGCGATTTGCTTATTTAAGATAACTGTATGTTTGTATGCAATACTCAAATAAAATCGGTCTGTATAATCAGATACAACATCTTTAATGGGTATCTC
>CAZGVA010000029.1:0-10477 GCA_964528765.1 Candidatus Woesearchaeota archaeon
ACTCTCTTTCTCTAGTTGAATCATTAGACATACTTTCAGTAACTTGATAATATTTACCACCCGTTTCAGCTGCGATTTTTTTCAAAGTTTCATCATCTAAAGATGAGGTCAAACTACCTTCAGAAATTAATGGTTCGTTTACCTTACCAATACCAATTGTATTAATTGTTAAGGTATTATATTTAGCATAATCCAGCGCAAAATCAACATCAACCCCAACATTACTTTGACCATCTGTTATAAGATACATAATTTTTACTTTATCACTTTCATATAAAATATTCGCAGCATTCATTATAGCTTCACCAATAGCAGTTCCCGGAACATAACTTATATTTAAATCTTCAACAATTGGAGATAATTCTTTTTGTTCATATAAAAGATGACTATGAATGAAAGTTGTGCCTGCAAAAGTAATAATTGAAACTCTCGATTTAGTATTTGATTCATCTAATGCATTTAGAAAAGCAATTTGAGCACTTTTAGCGGCATCAAATCTATTCGGAAATACATCAGTGCTTTCCATTGAACTAGATGCATCTAAAGCCAGCACATAATCTGCTTGACTAACTGTTGTATCGTAGCTAAGATGCGTTCCCGCTAAAGCAAAAACAAATAAGCCCGTAATTATAATTCTAAATATTATCCAAACTATATTTTTAGACTGACGATGTTTTGCATGCACACGTTTAATCGCATCATAATTAGAAAAAAGAATAGTACGTTTTTTGGATTTTCGTATACTCAATGAATGTGAAAAAATTACAATCGGTATAATTAGTAAAAGTAATAGAAATTGCGGAGATTCAAAAGTTAACATTTTAGTTTTTTTCAAGTAACATTTTTTTGAAATTTACTTCAAAATTTTCATTTGTATATAGTTTGATTAATTTGGATTTAGCCGCCATAAATGTGGCATGTACTTTATTTTCTTGCTGAGTTGTAATACTTTCATAATCACTCGAAACTTGATCAGTATTAATTGTTATGCTTTCACCTGTTTCGGGATCGCTAAATGAAACATATCCTCCTTGCGGTAAGGTTTTATCTACAATATCGCGTACCATTATGCCAAGGATTCTACATTTTAATGCAAGTTTTTTAAGAATTTCCATTTGTTGTAAATCCAAATACATAAAATCTGAGATAAAAATTGAAACAGTTTCACGTTTAACGATTGATGTAAGTAAAGAAGTAACGACATTTATATTACTTTTTTCTCCGAAAACTTCGGGTTTAAATAAGATTTTTTTTATATTTTCAAATTGCATTCTCGATGTTTTAGATGCAGCCATTCCTTGAATTTTATTATTATATAATATAACACCTGTTGAAATATCCATATTAACTAAAACATATGCTAAACCTGTTGCGATTTCCAATTCACGTTCAATTTTTAATTTATCAATAGAGCCATAAAGCGTACTAACGCCACAATCCACAATAATAATAACTTCCGCTTCTTTTTCAATTAAAGTTTGTTTAGCCATTAAAGAACCTGCGCGCATAGATGCTCGCCAGTCAATAATGCGCGGATTATCGTCAGAAGTGTATTCTCTAAACTCAAAAAATTCAAGGTTCTCTGTTCCCAAAAATGTACTTTCATATTGCTGAAGAAATCCAATGACTCCTTTTTTAGTTAAATTTAATTTGGAAACTTTTTTAATAATTTCATCAATATCAATTTTTAATTTTTTCATTATTGCTTAAGGTACGGGTACTTTTTCAAGTATCTCTTTAATAATTGTTTCAGAAGAAATATCATTAGCAATGCCTTCGTAATTAATTTTTATTCTGTGCCTGAGTACATCATATGCAATGTCTTTGATATATTCAGGTGTAACATATGACTGATTGTTTATGAAAGCATTAGCTTTTGAGGCAATATATAAACCAATTGAGCCTCGTGGACTTGAACCATATAAAATATATTTTCCCGTTTGCAAACCATATTTACTAGGGTTGCGCGTTGCATCGATTATTTTAACAATATATTTTTTAATTGGTGAACTAACTTCAACCGTTTTAATTGCTTCTTGTATTGCAATTACTCGATTGGTATCAATAATCGGTTTAATTTGAAAGTCAGAAAAATCTTTTGTAGTAACATTTCGTTCTAATACAATTTCTTCAGAAGCCATATCAGGAAATACGACTTTACTCTTAAATAAGAATCGGTCTAATTGTGCGGCAGGTAATTCATATGTGCCAGATTCTTCAACAGGATTTTGTGTTGCAAAAACAATAAATGGTTTATCTAACGGGTATGTTTTTTTATCAATTGTTACTTGACGTTCCTGCATTGCTTCAAGAAGTGCAGATTGAACTTTTGGTGATGCTCGATTTATTTCATCAGCTAAAATAAAATTACTAAATACTGGACCTTTGACAATTTCAGGAGCAGTATGTTCAGATTTTACTCCAGCCATTGCTGAAAATGCATGCGCAAGTGTAGTCATACCAATAATATCAGTAGGTAACAAATCTGGTGTAAATTGTATTCGATTAAATTTACATGTATTTAATTCAGCGAGGGTTTTAACAAGAAGCGTTTTAGCTAATCCGGGATTTCCTTCCAAGAGAGCATGACCGCCACAAATTAGTGCTAGCAAAACAATTTTAACTGCATGTTCTTGACCAACAACCACTTTAGATAATTCTTCATGTAGCCGTTTTATGTCCTTAACATACATCTGAAATTCAGGAAGAGTGTGCATATAACATATACTTGGCGTTGTATAAATATGTTTTGCTGAATTAAATCATCCCAAGTAAGTCCATAATTCCCACTTTAACCCAACCAATATATGGTGCTAATACTATTGCTTTACCGTGAATCTGGTTAGGCGATATATTTTTTTCAAAAGAAATTTGACCAAAATTAGCATCTCCTTTAGTTGATATTGGGTTTGTAGAAATAATTCGATGTATTATTGGATCTTTTCGATTTGGTGCTGAATAAACAATAATATCACCGACTTCAAGTTTATCGATAGATACACCTTTAATTACCAAAACATCACCTTTTTCAAAACCATTTGTTAAGTAAAATTCTTCAAAGTCTTGTTTGTCAATATTAAAATTATTATAATATTCACCATTATTTATCCACCATTCATCTAAATCCATACTATTGTGGTCCATTGAACCTGAAACTACTGCGACAATTGGAAAAGAATTGCCAAGTATTAAACCAATTGCAGGGAATAATATAAATTTACCAATTATTAAAATAAGTATTGCATCGGCAATAAAACTTGCCCAAGAATCATCGTGCACTAGAAAATTCCACGTTTTTTTAATTAGTTTTTTTGCATGTACTGTACGCATCTTTTATAAATTCAATAAGATATAAAAGCGTAACGAATTAATTCGGAACATTTATAAATTATTATTTAGCAAGAGGAGTGATAAAAATGAATAGCGCGTTTTGCCCAAAATGTGGCAGTTTATTAGTACCAGCAGTTGATAAGAAGAACTTTGCATGTTCTTGTGGATACTCTTCACGTTCAAAAGTAGAATTATCTCTAAAAGAAAAAGCCGATTCTGAAGAAATTATTGAAGTAAAAGAACAAAGTAGCGAAACTTTGGCTAAAGTTAAAGAAAAATGTCCAAAATGTAAACATCCTGAAGCATTTAATTGGTCATTGCAAACTCGCGCAACAGATGAAGCAGAAACCCAGTTTTATAGATGCACTAATTGTAATAATACTTGGCGAGAGTATGCGTAGACATAACTAAACAAATGTTTTTATTCCGTTTTTTACTTTCATAATAATGCCAGAACAATCTTCAAAACAATTTCAGAAAAGGTTACCATCAAAACAGGTATCTGTAAACGAATTAAATAAGGATATTCAGCGTGTATCGCTTATTGGAACAATTCTTAGTCGCAATGATAAAATCTTTTCGTTTCTATTAGATGATGGAACTGGAACTGTTAATATAATTATGAATGATGCAGATCGCTTTGAAAATTTGAAAGATGGAAAAATTGTGAGAGTATTTGGTAAAATCTGGGGCGAAGGTGAAGATATTGAAGTACAAGGCGATCTTGTACAAGATTTTTCAAAACTAGATTTTAATTTATTCAAAAAAGCATTCTCAATTAGTTAAATCAAGTAAACAAGTACGATACTCTTTTATATTAGTTTAAATACATTTTATTGAAATGGCATTTGAAGTTGCAGGTATGAGTCTTGATGTTGTATCTATTGTTATTGGCGCAGTTATCGGGTATATTCTGGGATATATGGGCGGTAAAAAAGCTGCTATGCAAATGGGTGGAATGTAGATTAATTATATTAAATTCGTATATTGCGGAGATTATTTTTTTGTATAATTTTAATATAGTGAGATAAGTTATCCGCTGAAAACGCAAAATCATTATAAAGGGATATTCGTAGAATCTGTTAGGTGAATTTATGTTCAACATTAAGTTAGACGAATCCCGAATTCTGAGTAATACTGTTACAATTATCTCTGATTTTATTACAGAAGCCACATTTATCATATCTCCCGAAGGAGTTCGTTTAACCGCCATGGACCCAGCTAATATTGCAATGGTTATTTTAGATATTCTTCCATCAGCATTTACAAGTTACCAAGTTGAGGCTAAAGAAGAAATAACAATTAATTTAGATAACCTTAAACAAGCATTACGTAGAGTAAAACCTACTGAACCAATTTCATTAACTGCTGAAGGTAATCGTTTGATTCTTACAATATTTAGTAAATCTATTAAGAAATTTAGAATACCTATGCTTGAAAAAGAAACTAAAGATAAACAAGCACCAAATTTAGATTTTGCAGCACATATTGAATTAGATGCTAAAGAATTTAGAGATTTTGTTGATGATGCGAGTGTTGTTGGTGATGCGTTGAGTTTTTCAGCAGACAAAGACAAATTAAAACTACAAGCAGGCGATACTGGCTCAAGAGTTAATATTGAGTTAGCAAAAGGCAGTGATGCGTTAGTTAGTATGGATATTAAAGAAGCAGTTTCAGCAATATATTCTGTTGAATATTTAAAGAAAATGGCACGCTCAGCAGTTCTCGCAGATACCGCAATATTTCAATTTAGTGCAGATTATCCACTAAAAATTGATTTTAAGAGTATAAATAAACTACAAATGAGTTTTATACTTGCTCCTAGAATTGAAAATAAGTAATTGCTGGATAATTAAAAATATTTAATATGTTTTTCAAATTTTTTATATAGCCATTGTTTCATTTTTCCACCTTTATATGTAATCGTAGCTGCAATTGGAAGTGCAATCATAATACTTGTAGCTAAACTTGGTGCTATTGGTGAAAGATTTTCAGTAATTGGACCCATATATTCAGTTAATTGTGGCATATATTCTGAAACGATTTCTGTTAAGTTAGTTGTTGCAGGTGCGCTTGCTGATGCAAGATTCATCGCCAAAGGTTCTGTAACTGAATCCGTTATGCCTTCAGATGCAACATATGCTCCCGCTGTAGACCAACTTGCGTGTTTACCCCATACTGGAAGTAATGGAATAAATCCACCTACACCAAAACCACAAATATGCCAACCAACAATTCCACCGACGCAACCATCGCCACCGATTCCTAAACCTAATCCCGCAATTGGGCCAGTCTTTTTGCCTATACCCAGATATCCACCAACTAAAAGATATAATTCAATATTACCCATGCTAGCAATACCTGAACCACCAGAATTTTCAGAGTCACCTTGACCGGCTAAACCACCACCATCATCACCAATTACACCAAGCATAAGTCCGCCATGCGCATGGTCTACTAGCCAATCTCCGATTCGTTCACCTATTGTATACTTATACATATTACTACTTAAAAATAAAGATTTTTAAACGCTTTTATTTGTCTTTTTATTAAAAAAATTAATTAAAAATCCAAACATATCAAAATTATAAATTTTGTTTTAACTATGTAATAATAACCTAAAATTAAAAAACGTAGTACGTAATCGAACATTTTATATATTAGTACTCACATTGTTTTTCGTGAATTGGTTATCTAATTCATGGAGTTAAAATGGCTAAAACGAAAGCAACTCGACGCGCAAGAGGCGCAACGCGATACTTTGTATTGCAACAAAGTGGAAGGGACACAAAACATGTATTCACTGGCCGACAACCAAGACAAGCAGCACTTAAGGCAGCAACTAGAGGATTTGCAAATATTGTTTTACGAGAAAGAGGACGTAAAAGGTTACACATTTTCGTAGGATCTCGAAAGAGAGTTGATGCACCTGAGAACGCACCTGAATGGATGAGAGGTCGAAAAATCTGGAAGTCAACTGTTAAAAAGAAAGGTATTAAACATATTTAATTACCTTTTTTATCTACACAAATCTGGAGGTGTCTTTTCTCTATTTTTTTATTTTAGAATTATATTTTTATTCTACCGTATGATTAGCAAATTCAATATCATCTTTTTGAACTAACTCTGCAAGAGTTTGTTCATGCTCACCTCGTTGAATTTGCCTAGCTAAAACTTTTGGAGAAATTCTGAAATTATCAAACATCTGTCTAGGCGAACGAATAAAATTACTTGGCATGGTTTTAATTGATTCTTCTACAAGACCAATTGGATCAAATTCACCAGTAGAGATAGCATTACCAATTTTTTGTTTGAGGATATATTTTGAAGAATCACCTGAAATACTATTCTGAACTGTTTTGGCTTCAATAATATTGGCCATTAAGTTAAGTGCAATTTCTACGGTTTCTTGATCTACCTCGAATTTTGTTTGTCTTTTTTTGGCATATCTGTACAAAGGTAATTTAGTACTTATTTCCGAATATAGTGTTATAGAACTACTCAACGTTGGAAATAATGCAAGCTTAATTAAGTCTTCAATTGGCATTTGTTTAATATGCATTATTTTAGATTCTTGGTGTAGTGACTCAAGAGTATGTTCTAAATTTTTTCTACCTCTTGTTCCTTCGGTATGTAATGCATTGCTTTGTAACTTCTCTGAAATTTTTTCAACATCCAAGGATGCGTGAACTGACATATCAATAACTAATTTTCCCGCATCATAATATATTGGTGATCCAGATGATGCATAATATGGATTTTTTAGTTTACCAAATACTGTTGGAATACTTTCTGCACCAATTACTGCGCTAATTTCCTGTTCAAATTTTTGAATTAATTCACCCGTATGTAAGTAGGGTTTTAACTCTCTTGAAATTCTTGCATATTCTCTAGTTTCAGCAATAGTGTATGAATCATCTCTAAGATATAATTTTGCTTTGTGTCCAAGTTGTAATGTGCCTTCAAATCTATCTGAATTCCATTTACGAACTTCTTCAGTTAAATCTGGATGTCTTTGTTTGAATCGCGTATATTTTTCTTTGGTACCGGAAACAGTAGGTCTATGCTTATATGCCCAACTAGCACACAATATAGGTACACCCAATATAGTTAAACCTGTTGAACCAATTACCTTACCTGAAGTTTTAGTTTTAGAACCCAATTTACTTAATAAGCCATCTTTTTTACCAAATTTAGGATATGCGAATTTGCGCTTTTCTTTAGTTTCTTTTTTCCGCAGTTCATTTCGTTTGTTTATTTTTGCTTCTTTTATTTCATTCTTTTTATTTTTAACTTCAGTAAAATAATCTTTAAACACAGTCGGTAGATTTTCTATGCGATAATCACTTTTCAGTCTATCTTTGTAAAGCTTACCACCTTTCATGTGTCCGTTTTTAACTAGTTGATGATGAATTGCGCCAATACCTGTGGTTCGATAAATCATTGTTTCTAAACCTATGCCTAAATCTGCTAAAGCATCTAGACCGTCTTCAGCAACATTAACTGAATATTTGAAATCAACTCGTTTCTTAATTGCTTCGAGATCAATAATTAATCTTTTCGCCAACATATTATTTGGATCGCAAACAAAAGTATTATTTCGAAGCATAAGTTTTTTTGAAAGTTTCATTTCATTTAGTCTTTTTTCTGTTTCAATTTTTCCATCCATAAAATTAATCATTAATTTTTCAAGAGATATTTTGTCAGGAGTTCCGTAGAATGTTTTTGATTTATCTGAATCATATACATAGTGATCGTAGAAATATTTACTAATCAGCTGATGCGGTTTAACTTCAACAGCACTAAGCGTATCTGCGATTTTACCTGAAGGTACCTTACAAGTATATTTAGTTGCATCTATAATTTTTTCATTCCATATTTTACCAAATAAACTTTTAGAATCAAATGATCGTAGATGTGATCTTGCAATTTTAGCATTTGCTTTGCTTAATTTATTTGCACGTTTAGTTTCAATATCTTGATATAAATCCATGTCTTCTAAAAATGAATTTTTAAATGAAGAAATTCTCTGTGAAACCCATCTTCTGAAATCAACAAACCCTGTGGAAAATTCTTCATGTGCCTGTTTTCTGTATTGTTTATCAAAAATAGTATTTTCTAAAGTTTCTTTTATTTTTTTACCTTTAGTTAATGCGACTCCACCTAAAATCGGCGTAGCATATGCAGTGAGTAGACCTGGTAAACCATATTCATCAAATATCCATTCAGATGCTTTGTATAAACCATATAAACTAGCACTTGCAACTGCAACAGTTCCTATTGCTAATGAACCAATTAAAGCTGCTTCACCTAGTTGGGAAAGCGATACATCGGTTTTACCCAATGGTTGTCCATCAAGTTTTTGGTTTTTAGAAGTTAGAAGTAATCCATCTAAATGTTCCATTTTTTTAGATAAAAGATATTCAATCGGATGCCAATCAGAAAGTGTTTCACCTATTGCTAAGATAGATTGACCAATTCCAATTTTAGCAGAGTCATATTTTAAACCTAATCTATAAACTCGTGGGAATTTCTTTTTTTCTACTTCAGCAGCTCGATCATCAAAATCATGCATAAAGTTATCCACAATATAATTTGCAAATTTCGTAGATGTTAAAATGTTTTGATCATGAATTATTTTTTTAGTTAATAAATCTTCAAAAGCCAAATACATTGCATTCAATACCGGCGCATAATGTTCTGGTGCTATTTTATTACGACCTTCAGTTAGATCTGCGTTCGAGGGTATTTCAATTCTAAAATCAACTCCAATACCCATTAAAGTTCTTAATAAGTTACTATGTATTGTGTCGGATTTAAATGGGTTGTTCGTAAGATTTACAAATAAACCATTTTGAGTTAATACGGGTTGATTTAAGTTTCTATCTCTTACACTTGTAGCTAATGCTTCAAGATTATTGCATCGATAATCCTTTACATCTTCCGGATTAATTTCATCTAAATTTTTAAATGATAGATATTGTATTTTGTCTAAATCCACTACGCTTAATGAACCTTCTTTTCTAATAATTGCATTAGTTTCATTGGCGTATATTAATTCAGCAGGATAAGATGTAGTTGAATCACCACTATTTTCCAAAACTCTAATCTTTTTGCTTTCAGGCATATATGGATCTATATCCATAAATTCGCTTAATTGACGTAAGTCATTGAAAATCAGTTTACCCTTCGCATTTTCAACTAATGCACCAATTCTATTTAGTGGAAATTCTCCAATCTCATCACCTTCACGAGTTATTTTTCCAGTTAATTTTGCAAGATTAAATTCCAGTAAAGTAACTTCTTTAAAATATTTATTTATATCATCACCATTCCATTTAGATTTGCTATCGCGTATATCGAACAAGAAAGTTTGCGGCTTTGGCATATATTCAGTTAGTGATTTTTTTTCAAGTTCTCCAAAAGAATGAAATTCAGGGACATGCACGTTACTAAATGGAACAATTTCAATATTATTGCGTGGATCCATAATTCTTGCTTCTTGTGTATCTATATCAGTATCAAGAATAATTTTAGAGTTTCTTTCGAATAAATCTAATAATTGCTCCATACTATAATCTTCAAGTCTTATTGGATGCTCAACAATAATTTTAGGTATATCAGGTTGTTCAAAAAATCCATCACCGACGTTTCTTGAAGAAAATGCCATAAATGAATTTTCGGTTTTACCATCAATTCTTACAGGTATGTTTTTTGATTGTTTGTAAATTGGACTTAAATTTAAATTTAAATCATTGAATTGAATTTCTGCACGTTTACTGTCAAAAAATCCTAAATATTTAAGTGCAGCATCTTTTAGATCCCAATTAGTATATTTGTTGCCGGGAATATCAACTATAACGGTTGTTCCACTTTCAGCGTTATTTTTTGGAAGCATAGTTAAATTAACGCTTAAATCACCTTCAGAATCCACATATAAAGAAGAATCAGTATAATAATTATCTTGTTCGCGTGTTGTAATTGTTCTTACAGGTGTACCTAAATTAGGTAAGGTTCTACCACCAATACCATGACTACCAATTTTTTCAGGATTATTTTCTTTATCAGAGTTGTACAAAATATAATAATTTCGAATTAGGTCTTGAAAACCCATACCACAACCTTGATCTTGTGTAGTAAATTGTAT
>CAZGVA010000030.1:0-10074 GCA_964528765.1 Candidatus Woesearchaeota archaeon
TATTTATAAAAAAATATACTTTACTTAATGAGTGAGGGTTGAACATATTTGATTCAGAAATTTTTTGTACCAATATATCGCTAAGAAATTTCGGTATTTCTGAAATGTAATTTTCATTTAATTTAGATAGACTATCCAATAAAGAAATATAATCATTTTTACAAATTGATTCATGAAAATCGTTAATTGTTTTGTAAAATGAATCAGTCTTAAATTTAACAGCTGTTTGCATTATTCCTGTGGGGTTAGAATCAGTAATCTTTGTTGTTCGAGGTAATCTTTCAATTGCAGCAGTTAAAATGTTGGATTCATATACAATTAATTCATCTAATAAATCTAATTTATTTGGTGCATCCTCAAAATATTCTAAAACGCTCATGTAGCTGTTAAGTAATTCCGATAGTTCTTTATGATTAGTTACAATTTCATCAACAAGTGTTCCAAATGCATTTGAATCAGAACCAAATTTTTGATAAGAGTCGTGTAAATGCGCTTTATCTGAATAATTTAAATTTTTTAATATATTTCTTAAAGGCTCCCATCCAAATATTTTTGAAATTTCAGGTGAAACACCATACCAATAATAACGGCGACTTTCGGGCATATCTAAACCAAATTCTAAATAGACCTTACGATTTTCTTCATCAACCTGTTCAATATTTCTCAAAATAGTTTGCCGACACATAATAGCCGTACTATTATCAATAAATAATTCAGTAGAATCAATATGATATTTAGAAAAAAGTTCACTTACTTCATCAGTACCAATACTACTTACTAACGATGAGAATTTTGGTTTAGCCATGATATTGCTTCATCAACCCCCGAAGTTTTTGTATCAGATGGTTTAGTAGTAAAACTCTTCATTTGATGTGAATGAGAAAATGGATTAAATTTAGTTTCTTTAACTTTTATCGCTACAGTAAATATATCTGATTTTTCATAGACTATATCAGGGAAACCTAAACTTGCAAATATCCAAAATACTTCTTCATCGTATAAATACGAACCTAAATTAGACTCAACAATCGGAACACGGTCACCATTTTTTAAAACTCTAACTTCGCGTATATTTAATGGTGCTTGATATGTATCAACTCTCCGAACAATGTCATCAATAGATTGACTAGCAATCGAATGCGCGATATCCTCAACATCTGAACCTAACAAATCTTTTGACTTTTCAATAAAACGTTCATCAGTTTTTGGTTCTAATGCTAAATTCAACCATTCATCTGGCTGTTCTATTCTAACTTTTCTAAAAATTTCCGCACCGACTTGATAAAAATCAGGTAAAGCCATTTTATTAGATGACGCCAGTCCTGGTGAATATAACGTATGACAATCTGAAGCAAATCCTTCGTTCATTAAAGTACATTTTGGATATTTTTTAATTAACTTTTTTTTTGAATAGATAAATTTATGATATTCTCAACACTCATACCCTTAGGAAATTGATTTTTAAAAAAGTCAAAAAAAGGCATTTTGTCTAAACCATCTGTAAGTCCCAACAAATTATTAAAAGCAATAAAATCTTTTCTTCTTTGGGAATATTTAATGCTTTCATTTTCAATAAAAGATACTAATTCGTAATACATATTCTGATTTATATTATATATTTCAGTACTTATTTTCATCAAATCTGGATTATGATTATTTTGAAAAACATGTGCGATTGAATGAGCTAAGACTAATGATTGTAATTTTTTTGGTAAAGTTCTAAGCATATAAATAGAATTACCATACTTACCTTCTCGTGTATATGTAGCTTCAACATGACCACCTTCGGCAAACATACTGGTTTTAATCATTTTTTCTGAATTCGGCAAAACAGATAAATCAAAATAAGGTATATCTACGGGAGATAAAAATAATGTTGCTTCTAATTTTTTTCCATGAAAAAATTCAGGTGTGCAAAGAACCAAATCAATTGAAAGCTTTGACGTATCAATATCATATTGTGCAAAATTACGTTCAATATTTCTAGCTTCATCGCGCAAATAATTAGTTTGCATTTTTAATCCCTTTTGCAACAATTGTAGCTGCATTATCAATATCGTTTTCAGATATTTCAATTAAATTATCTGCAGACTTACCTGCAATTAAAACATTTTTAATATTTCCAAGTTCATATGTACCTCGATTTCTTGACGGAATATAAAAATAAATTAATTTATAATCTTTTGATGCAGCGTTTTTGGCAGATATTTCTGCAGCAGTTTGATTATCTGGTTCTCCATCTGAAACAATTGCAATAATTTTTTTATCATAAATATTTCGCTTTTGATCTTCTTTTAAAACAAAATCAATTGCATGATGCAACGGAGTACTACCTCTGCCATATAAAAATACAATCTCGCTTTCATTAACTTCGTCAATACCATAACTATCAAATGACGCTACGCGTACTTCATCACCTTGATCTTCAAAATATTTTTTTACTCCGAGGCCTACTTTTTTTGCTGCAACCATTTTTTTATCGTTCATAGAGCCTGTACGATCTATAAGCAACCATAAATAAAAATTATCTTCTAAAGTATAATTAGCTAAATCTTCGTCATATATCTCAAGTTTAGTTGGACTGTGCATAGCAGCATTTTGAGCAGTTCGCATTAAATCCATTCGACTTAAAGATGCACCATGTACTAAATCACTAATCTGTCCCTGCTCTCCACCTAAATCTCGACGAATTTTATCTGCAACATTCCTACCAACAATATCGGCTAATTTCGAAACACTTATCTGAAATGAACCTTGTTGAAAAGCTGATGCTTCTTCTTCCATATCTGAAATGGCTTTGTATTGTGCCCCAAGTTTATTGAGTTCGTTAATTGCCTGAGAATACTTATCAAATACTTGTTGCATTACTGCTTTAATATCATCATTATCAGTAATTCTCTTGAAACTGCTAACTTTTTCATAAATTTCTTGCATCACGATACGTTCCAGTTCAGCTGCTTGTCTTTCAATATGATTTGGATTTATTGCGAGAGGACCATTTATTGAATTAGTATAACGACCATTAGAATTTGTTGAATTTTCATTAGGTTTAAAAAACTGTGGAACTGCGCCATTAATATAACCTGCTCCCGAACCAGATTGTCCTTGTTGACTCATTTGACCTTGTTGACTAGATTGTCCTTGTTGACTCATTTGACCTTGTTGACCCGATTGTCCTTGTTGACTCATTTGACCTTGTTGACTAGATTGTCCTTGTTGACTCATTTGACCTTGTTGACTAGATTGTCCTTGTTGACATTGTTGATATTGTTCTTTAAGTTGATCTAGATAATCATATAACTCATCTCGATCAATATGAGATTGTTCCAAAGAAGAGTCTGTTGGAGTAATTCCCAATTGTTCAAGTTTCTTCATTAATTCTGCAATACTTTCATTAGCTTCTTGTGGATTAAGCTGCCTATTCAATTCTGAACGTTCTACAGTTTTATCCAGATGTTGAATTAAATTACCGCCAACATCGTTTGACTGAAATGATTCTGGATCAGATAAAATATCTTCTATTAACGCTGGATCTAATTTAGCATCCGCATATGAATTTGGTCCACCGCTAGAATAACTTGTTGAATCTCTTATTCGGAGTCTCACGCGCCAGATCCCTCTAAAATAAGACTATGTACATCCGCAGCAATATCTTTCCAAGTTTCTGCGTTATATTCAATATTCATTTTATCTAAAAACGCTTTACTCTTTTTAGCATCACCTGATTTAATTAACTGCGCAATTCTTCTAGCTTCATTTAAACCAGATTTATTTGAGGCAAAAAATGACTTTGCTACCTGTTTAACGGCATCGGTTATTTTATCATCTACGCCTTCTTTAAGTGGGAATTGCTCGCGCAGTAATGTCGTAACATTCTTTGACGTAACTACTCCATTAACATGCTCCATTCCAATAACTTTACGTATTAAACCCGTAGTTCCTAAAATACCTCCAGGTGGAATTATATCTAACGTATATTTACCCGCCTTCCCCATTGTTTCAAAAAATTCTTCTTCGTTTTTTATGTGCGTAAGATCTGCTTCAATTTCTGTAAATTCAGGTATAACTTCTCTACGAGTTAAATTAGCAAAATTAACAATTAAATCAATTATATAATCAGGAACGTGTGTCTTTAAATTCATATTATCCAGCGATTTTCTTGCTATCTGTTGTTCAGTTTTAATTGTTGGATAGCCTCCAAAATATATTACATCAAATCTTCGCTGTGTAGCTGCATCTAATTCAGTTAGACCATAATTCGCAGTTCCAATAACTACATTATCTACCGGCCAAGCATTTCCTCCTGCTTGTAAATATCGTTTATTTGGATCTTCAGAAGAAGTAATATCAAAAATTAAATTAATAATCTTTTTTGTATTTGAATGTGGATTGATTATTTCATCCCATAAAATTATTCCTCTATCAAACATTATTCCAGGATTATATGCTCGTGGATCTTTAGAAGAAATACCTTCTTTAATTGCAGTAGTATTTTGTCCACCTGTAATAATTCTTTCAGCAGAAAAATTATCAAGAATTTTTCGTGAATTTATTTCTGCTCTAGAAAAATCTACAGGGCTTACTTTATAGTCTAAAATACAATCTAAATTGGGCTTATTATCTAAATTTTCTGGGTCAACTTGATCTGTTTTTAATTTAATCTGACATACAGGACACATTTTAAGAAACAAACCATATGCTTCACGAAAGTTTTTTTCTTGTGAAGCATCATAATATTTCATTATATTATGTGGATCTTCTTGAACCATTGTACAATCATCTAATTTAAATGCAACATCATCCATACTTGCAAATTCCATATAAAGAGTATCTCGCAGATCCATAACTAAATGTGATTTAGCAATACCAGGGGGTCCTACAAGAATTCCATCACCACCACCTGTTCGAATCAAATCAAACAGTTTTTTTTTTAATCGGTGTATAACCAAAAACATTTGGTGCAAGTGCATCATAATCAATACCTTTTTTTCCAGCTATATTTTCGCCAACTCTTGTGGCAACTCGACTTATACTAAATTTAGTATAATTCTCATTTTTTAAATCTCCTACAGTTCTACTTATCATATTTATTCTCCAGATATTACTCGATTACTTACTCGTCGCGTTATATGAAATGTATCAACAAGTGCCTCAAGCACGGGCATAAGTTCATCATTCACGCGATACATGCTATTTTCATCTGTTTTTAAAAACGAATAACCTACCAACAAATCTACTACTTTTCTCTCTTGCAAATCTTCAGGTAATTTGATTTTTCCATCCGTTTTGATTGTTTCATATACTTTTAAAAAAAATTTTTTAGTGATTTTTTGTTCGTTAAGTATACCTGCTAAACTTAAAGCATATTCTTCTGCATTATACTCGTCTGAATCGGTCTTTTCTTCTACAGTATATTCTTCAGATGAATTGTTTTCTACATCAGAATTTTCTGACGCTGTATTTTCTTCAGTATTATATATTTGCATTTTACTCCTATATTTTTATCCACGGTTTATTTTCCGCTAAATTATCAAAACCTGCTTCTCCGGGTTCATTTTGTCGAATATATGTTCTTGATGCACAGGCACGTTTATTCATATCCACTAAATCATGTAAAATTTGTTTAGGTAAACCTAATTGAGACATTGTCGTTTCATTTGCAAGACATGATGGTTGTATGGTATCAAATGCATCCATATCTGCACTCAAATATCGATACAATGCCAAAGGGTCAGATAATAACAAATTTGCAACGGACTTAGGTAATTTGCTTATTGCTTCTCCTGCTCGTTCAGTTGGTATTTCAAAAAAAGATTCACCAAACAGCGAAGAATACATTTTTTGTCCAGCTAAAATTTTAGCTTCAAGTATTTTAGGTAAATTTGTTTTGTATTTAGGTAATTGTGACGCCAATACAACTTTACTAACATTATGCATTACATCTCTTGCGCAAGTCATTCCATCTGGTGAAATCACTTCAATTCGTTGGTACAAAGGATCTAATAATACATCAAAAGGTTTAGTTGTCCAGTTGAAATCGACTCTCTCAAATCGGCTATCACCAAATCTTTTTTGATATTTAGCTATAATTGTATCATACACGTTAAAATCCAGGACATTATTTGTTTGATCAGATATTTCCTGAAATATTTGTTTTTCGAACTGTTGAAAAAATGTATTTTTTACTGCAAAATTTCGATAAAATTTTGGATTAATTTTTTGCAGATTACATAAATCAAAAAATTCATTATAAGAATTAATATTAAAACACGTAAAAGGTAATTTAGCCGAGATTTCATGCAAAACATTACGTAAACTCATACAACTAAAGGGTGAGTTACTTGCAGGTGCCGCAATTTCAGGTAACCACTTTCGAATATTATTAAACATTCTAATTAAATTTTCAGATTCTTGTGATGAGTTAGATATAATCTTTTCATTATGCATACCCACACTAATATGATTATCTGTAACTAAACTATATCCGGGTTCTTTCTTAATTTCAGATATTGCTGCAGGAGTTATGATTAAATTTGAATCAACTGCACATTCATGTAAAATCTTAAACACTAAATTTGTAGCGCGGTACATTTCCTTAAAATCATAAAATTTAAACGGTGTATGTGCTTCAAGCTGTAATGGTTGTGTTTGCATACCGCTAACCCATGAAAAAAGCTGCTTAGTTTCATTTTCCTGATTTTTTTTTACTTCAATAATATTATCTGAAATAACTGCATCCCAAATTAAATTACTAATGTTTACACCTAACTCAGTTAAAACCGGGCCATGTTCTAATGAATTTTCTTGGTTAATTACATGAAAAGATTGTTCAAAACCTGCAGAAATTGGTTGAGGTCGATCTAATTCTTCCCAAACAACGCCAAGGGGTTCAGAAACAAGTTTGTCCACAATTCTACGTTTTCGAACACTTTTTTCCTCACTAGATTTTTCACAATAATCTTGATTCACTACTCGCATGTAATTCTATGGGAGTAAGTCTTTTAAGGGTTACGAAATTAGCACTTTTTTAATATAATCTATCCGCGAAATGATTTTAATTCAAGAAACTACGTTAATATATGCGTAAAATCCATCGCAAAACACTTAATTTAAAACAAGCATCAAATCTTCTTAAAAAAAGTGCTGAATTTAGCAAACAATCTTTATTGCTTATTAGACCTTTATCTAAAGACGAAAAATTTAGACTTAATCAAATCAAAAAATATTTGCGCCCAAACGATTATAAAATTGTTCAACAATATCTCAAACAAAGTAGACTTAAATTAACTGTTCTCAAGCGTAATTTTTCGTTTATGGTTGCTAGTAGTGATTTGCAACCATATTTAGAGTCTAATTTAGAAATTATAACTAAAATTAATCAAATACTTTATGAAAAATTTGAACAAGTACTTGAAGATGAATTTTCATCACGTGCTTGGCAAATAATTCAAGAATATGTTGGAGGAAATATTTTAGGCATGCGAAATATTAAAAAAATACTTACGTTAATTTTACTTGCTGATGAACATATCATTAATTTAACAAATATTCCCAAAGTCGATATTGAAAATTTTCAGAATAATTTAAAATCACTTGGTTTTAAACAAAATATTTTATTTAATTCGAAGGACAACGAAAACATTCGATTTGAAGGTGAAACTTTCAAAAGTAACAAATTTATTCGCATGGCTGAAAGAATAATTTCTGGAAAGCAACATAAGCCACAAAAAGAAGATTTAGAATTCATAAAAAAATACATTAAACGAGCAAGAAAAATTAATCCAGATATTTCTGCTGAAGTCGGTGAAAAAATAAAAGAATTTATTGTTGCGCTGAAAAAAAGAGAAAGAAAATTACATTACTGCGTTAAAGAAATTACCCTTGAAACGATTTTATCTCTTTTGAAATGCTCTGCTAAAATAGAATTACGTAAAGACCTTCAAACTAAAGACTTAGAACGTGTTTTTAAACTTATATGTTAAGTATTTTTAATTATAACAAAAATAATGGGCCGAGCAGGGATCGAACCTGCGACCTTCGCCTTACTTTTCTCCAAGAATTGTTCTTGGAGTTAAAACCCTCTTTTTAAAGAAACGTCTTATGTAAGGGCGACGTCATAACCGCTAGACTACCAGCCCATGTGAAATAAGCTCTTTATTTCTTTTTAAGCTTTATTATCTTGTATATAGTTAAGAAAGCCCCCGACCAGATTCGAACTGGTGGCCTGCAGCTTACATGTTCCCAAAAGTTTGGGGTTAGAAGACCTTTTACAAGGGATTCCTTACAAGGCTGCCGCTCTAGCCACTTCAGGAGTTTCTTTACGATGTTTTTTTCGCAAATAAAACTCAGACTGAGCTACGGAGGCATAAATAGAGAGTTTATTGTGCATTTAAAAGATTTACTAGAATGATTAGTAATTCCAAGATCTAGAAACTAATGAATGATTCAAGTTATTCATCATATCTTCAAAAGTGCACGCTAAGTATCCTCTTTGCATAAAACGTCGCATAGATGTATAAACACCCTTTTTAGTTATAAAATTCATTTTAGCACCGGCAGATTTAGCTCGCACAAAGAAATCTACATCAATCATAACTGAAGCATTCTCATTAAATCCCGAGATTGAATAAAAAGTATCTGGAGTAACAAAAGTAAATGCACCATTACCGCCATCAGTAAAAGTAAGATTTTCAGTAAAAGAATTAACCAGGTTGCCTGTATAGCAACTAAATTTTGCTCCAAAACTTTGGTCATCTAAAGGCATTATTTTCGCTTTGCATAAGTCAAAACCGTCTTTAACTCGCTTAGCAGCCAAATAAAGCAAATCTTGCTCCATTAAACTATCTGCATCTAGAAAACAATATGTTTCTCCTTTTGCTCTTTCTGCGCCAAGATTTTTTGCTCTAGATATGCCCGGTGTAGGTGTATTTATAACAACATCGGCTAATTCTTTAGCAATTTTAACCGTATTATCGCTACAATTATTTGCCACAACAATAATTTCTTTTTCTGGATAGCTTTGATCCTAAATATTTCTTATAACTTGAGCAATTCGTTTTTCTTCATTCCTCGCAGGAATAATAATAGAAATTAAGGGTTTCATTATTCAATTACTTGTATCTCTATGTTTACGTCTTGTGGTATTGGAACTCTCATAACTAAGTGCAAAGCTCGTTCATCAGCAGCAATATCAATCATACGCTTATGAATTCGCATCTCCCATCGTTCATATGTTTCAGTTCCTTCACCATCGGGGCTTCTTCGTGTTGCAACTTTTAAGAATTTAGTTGGTAAATTTATTGGTCCCGCAGCCTTAACTTTAACTTTCTCTGCAATATCCATGATTTGAGTACTAACTTTATTTAACTTATCTAAATCCGTACTGTACAGCTTTATTCTTGCTTTTTGCATTGTAAAATCTATATTATTAGTTTAAAAAGTTATCGACAACTAAATTAAAAATATAAAATATAAAATATAAAATATAAAAGAGCTAAATGCTCTTCTATTTCTTAACTAAATCAATACACATTCCAGCTGCTACAGTTCTACCCATATCTCGGATAGCGAACTTTGACAACTGTGGAACATCAGTATTCTTTTCAATGCAAAGAGGTTTTGTTGGTTCAACTATAATCTCTGCAGCTTCTCCGTTCTTCAAAAAGTCTGGATTTTCTGCAACAACTTCTCCGGTCCTTGGATCAATCTTCTTTGTAATTTTTATAACTCTACAAGATACTTGTGAGGTATTTATATGGAAAACTGGTGTGTATCCAACTGTAAAAACAGTAGGGTGGTTTAAAACAATAATTCTACCTGTAAATTGTTTTGCAACGGTTGGTGGGCTCTTTGCGTCACCAAGTACATCTCCGCGTCTTAAATCTTCTTTACCAATACCACGAATGTTAATTCCGACATTTGAACCAGGTCCTGCTTCTTTCATTTGTTCGTGATGCATTTCAATAGATTTTAATTCACCAGATTTACCTGAAGGCATTGCAATAAGTTTTTGACCAATTTTCATAACTCCAGTTTCAATTCTTCCAACTGGAACAGTTCCAATACCAGTGATTG
>CAZGVA010000031.1:0-9673 GCA_964528765.1 Candidatus Woesearchaeota archaeon
CATCTGCAGGAAATTTTATTGAATATATACCATCTAATACTAAATCTGATTTATATTCAACACTATTTATCTGTGCGGAAATTACAGTATCATCAACCGCAATTTGATCATCTATTGTAACATTACCTGTAAAAACATTAGGAATACCTGGAATTGCTAAAACCGTAGGAATCCCTGAAAAAAATAAAAGCATAACTAAAACGTATAAAAATGTATTTTTAACTTGCATGTCATAAATTTAAAACAATAAATAAAAAGATTATGTAGGTCTAACCTACATAATAAAACATCTATGCTGCGCCAGGTCCGTATTGTACATCGTCAGTTACAAGTACCCAATAACCTGCACCATCAATCATTGCTGAGCTTGTGCCGATATTCAAGTATGTACTTGTTCCATCATATGCATAAGCATTTGCTAATTCATCAGATATTCCTGCAAAATATTGACTTCGTGTTGCAGTCGATGATAGACCCATTTTTGTGTATCCTACCATATTCCAACCATCTGTAAGTGTATATGTTGGAGGTAATTCGCCAGGTTTAGCAAGATATGTTCCTGAAAAGATTATATCATCTGCAGTATCCATATCAATCCAATAACCATTTCCATCTTCAAATGTTAATAAATCACTATTTATATCCGTTGGTTTATACCAAAGCCAATCAACTGCGACTGGGTCATAATACCAAACAATTTCAACATTTGAATCAATACCGGCTAATACATTCACAATATTTTCATCATCTAATAACAATGGTGTAGAGAACATATTCCATCCAATATCTAAACTAACTGTCTCGTCTGGATATGAAATTGCACTAACTGTTACTAAACCTTCACCTGTATTAGTTATTTGATTATCTGCTTTATCTACAGCAACAACTGCAAAATAATATGTCTCGTAATCTTCTAATGGACTACCACAAATTGAATTCGCATCAAATGATTCTAATCCAGGTGCCGCAATACCAAAATGACAAGCTGTGGATACATCAGTGAAAGCACTGTCTTTCCATCCATACAAATTATATTGCTCGATTCCTGCAAGGCCAACATCAGTAGTATCTGTCCAAGTTACAGTAATTGTTCGAGTTGCACCAGTTGTGTCTATTGCAGATAATCCTGTAACTGCATTTGGGTCTTGTGAATCTTCAATTATACGTACTTGATCAAAATTACCCACATTTGCGGCTAAATCTTTGCCTCTAATACACAAGTAATTATCTGCATTTTGATATCCAGTTAAATCAAAAATAAAGTTTATTGTGTCCGCTGTATTTGTCCATAATGACGTGCCATTACATGTAGCAACAGTATCATATTTTACTTGATATGTATCCCAATTTGTATCCGAACTTGGTGTACCTAATGTCAAAACAATCTGATCTGCATTAATTATTGAATCAGCAGGTGCATTAATTACAAGTGTAGCTGGTACAGTAAAATCTGTATTTATTGTTTCACTTGTATCTGTAATTGAATTTCCAGCCAAATCATCAACAGTTATACTAACTACTGCTGAACCTTCTGTTTCAAATCCATCAAGAGTTCTTGAATAGCAATAATCATATGTTCCGCTAAGACAACTTGTAGAACCTGTATCAGTCATTGTTTTACCACCGATAGTAACTAAACCAATCTGAAATAAATTATCTTCAGTTATATTGAAACCAATATACACGGTATCTCCAATTTTATAATAATCTGGAGACACTGCAATTGTATCAATTATTGGTAAAGTATTATCAACAGTAATTGCATCAGTTGTTGTATCTGTTAACGTATTACTTGCTCTATCCTGTGCATCAATTGTTATATTACATAATTCAAGTGCTGTTGCAGGAACATTATAATCATAATACCAAACTAAATTATTTGTTTTAGTCATAGGTACATAAGTAATAATATTATCTGAACAATCAATTGAAATCTCTGGAACATTTACTTCATCAATTCCAGCTGTAGCTTCTGTAAATGTTGCAGTTATTGTTAAAGTATCTGAATCATTTACAACTTGTTCTGAATTTCCAGCATCACCATCTGATACATCACCATCTGCATATGCTAAAGCAACTGTTGGTGCAGTATTATCTATAACAACTGCTGGAAAATTTGAGGTATCTGACAATCCAGCATTATCTGTAACATTTATTGGTACTGTATATAAATTATCAGCAACAGTTCCAGAAATTGGACTTGTAGTTAATTCCCACTTACTATTACTTGCATTGTAAATCATTAATTCGGCCGTACTCCAAGTACCATCAATAAAATTAAGATTTGCTGTAACAGACGCTACGCCTGAAAGAGTATCACTTGCTCCAACTTCAAAACTAATTACATCGCCAGCATTAGCAAAATAATAATTAGAAATTGCATTATAATCTAAATTAGTAATAACTACACTATCGGTTGTAGGGTCTACAGTATCAACATAAAATGGTCCAATGTGTGCTGCTTCGCCATCCCAATTACCTGCATTATCAACACTTCTTATGTGGAAATAATGTGCATTACCATCAGCTACTATACAAGTATCTGTTTCAACATTATCTTCTAAATTTTTTGTTGTAGTTGGTAATGTTCCTGGAGTTGTATCACATACAACAGAATAACCATCTAAACCTGCATCACCGACATCAACTGCATCAGTCCAATTAAGAACAATATTATTGTCTGTACTCCATACTGAAGGTGTGTGCGGTGTTGCGTCCAAATTAGTTACTAATCCAGGTTCTGAATTATCTATTGTAAATTCGTTAGATATATCATTAAATTGTGTAGGCTGACCAACAACATATATTTGAATTTGATAGTCGTCGTCATCATCAATACTTGGACCGTACAAAACGCCAGTTGTATCAAATGTATGACTTAAATCAGTTACAGGTACATTTATTGCAAATGCACTAATTGCATGTGGTAAACCACCATCATTTAAAACAAGATTAATCATCTCGCCAGTTGCACAACCCGTTAAACTATTTGTCCAAGTTATTGTTTGTGTTCCTGCCCAAGTTTCTCCACCAATTGGTGCAGTTAAATCAATCGTTCCGCCAGTACACGCTGCTTCTGCTGATGGGATAAAACCCAACGTAATCATTGTTATCATTAATATTATTATCTTACTTGACATATTTTTCATCATATTACCTCATATGTTTATTAATTAAAAAAGCTCAAGTACTTATATAAAAATTTGTGAACTCCTATTTAGAGATTTAAGCAAACAAATGAATTTACCGGATGGAATAACTGCTACGCAAATACAATTTAAAATTAAATTAACAAAAACCAAATCGGTAATTATATTTCCGATGGACTTTTTTCCCGAGTTTTTATTAACAATAAAATGATAAACGCAATAAAAAATAATAAACTAATTGATATCAAACGATTTTCTGCAATCCAATTTGCAGGTCCAATTACTGCACCTGTAATACTATTGATGCCATCTCCATCACCTAATTCAATTTCAGCTTCATTTAATTTAGTTTCGTCAACAGCAGTTACAGAATATTCAGTTTCTCCTGCATCTTTAGGTATTTGCCTCATAGAAAAATCAATGCGACCATTTGTAATAGAATTTAATTTAATTTGAACTAAGTAAGCTAATTTATAATCAATATCAACAATTTTTTCTTCACCAACACTTAATAAAACTGTAACCGATTCTCCAGAAATATTTATTTTAGCAGTGTCATTTTCAACATTATCTAATGTAGCTGTATACAATAATTCATCAACACTAAATGATTTACCAATTTTTTGTGGAACATTATTTAATTCCTGGTATTCGCTAGTTAAAACTAAAGCATTTAAATCAAAACTTCCGCTTCCGCTTCCACCTTCATTTTCGTTCCCAGCATCATAACTACCTGAACTTGCGGGTGTAAATGGTGATGATGGTGCGTTATGAATTTCAAACATAGTTGAAATATCATTAATCAAAATATTATCTGTTAGCTGTATAATGATTTGATAACCCGAACCATCCATTAAATCAGTTGTGTCTAATTCGTAACTTAAATCAATAAGGGGTACTGTCGCAAATTTTCCATCTGGCAAATACATTGATCCACCCTTATAAACAATCAAATCAACTAGATGGTTAGAATTATTACAACTTAATGAACTAATGTCCCAAGTTATTATTTGTTTTCCACTAAGCGTTTCTCCACCTTCAGGAAAAGTTAAGATTAAACCGGGTTTTTCAAGAACATAACATTTATCATACTCATCACTTAATGGCAAATAATCAATATTATCCATTGAATCATTTTCATCATCAAATTCTAAAGGTACATCACAAAAACCATCTAAATTTACATCTGCACAAGTATCTGAATACCCTGTGCCATATATATCTGTCCAATAATTACCACCAATTTCATTACCTAAACTATATACTCTATCTCCGACTTGTTGCGGAACATTAAACTCACTTTCATGCAATAAATAAGCAAGGTTCGTGTCTGTTATTGAATCATATAATTTACCTGGATAAATCAAAACATTTTCATCGTCAGAATTTAATGAACTTTCTTCAGCAGTTTGAACAATTAAATTATTGTAAAATAATGTATTAAATGGATAATATGCTGTTGTGTATACAGCATTGCTATTTCCAATAAATTTAACTGGATCTTCACCATATATTTCATTATTACGAATAGTATTATTTCCACCGCTCAACCAAACATTCCACTCATCTAATCGCTGATGCCTACTTTCTAACTCAAATGTACCATAATCTGCATACATCCAATTATCTTCAATTAAACCATCAGAACCGGCAGTTTCAAAACAATATTCCGTATAATAATCTGCATCAGTTCCAAGAACATTATCCAATACTTCATAGTCATATGTATATTCGCCAATCTTAATTGCGTATGAATTTGTTGGCAAAACATTATTTGATATTATAACTCGGTGATTATCTGCGTCACCCAGAACAATTCCTTTTTGATGACGATCAACTAAACCTGGGTCATTTAAATCGGGATATGGATCGAAAGTATTATCATCAATTATTATATCACTACCACTAACTTGCATAAACGTACAATCATCTTCATTTGAACAATAACCGTCATTACTCAAAATCTGTACAAACTCAAGATTTGTTGCAGTGATTGGTGTTTCTTCAGAATCGATATCATTATTTTCAAGTAATCCATTTGTAATTTGTGAAAAATAAATACCCAATGCATTATCAACTTCAACATTACAATTTCTTACAGTAATATCTTCGGCGTGGTTATCATCACAAAAACGATCTGAATATACTTCAATTGCAGCTCTACTGGAATCTGTCAAAGTTCCTTCAATTTGATGTCCATCACAATCAAGCTCAATATCATCTCCAATAATCGCAATGATTGGTAATCCATATGCTGGAGTACATCCAGTAATATCTTCATTAAGAACTGTATCTTCAAAAATAGCCATTCCGCAATAAAGTGAGTCATTAAAATGTGTGCTCAATGGATAATCATCCTCATTATCTGCATTTAAAGAAAATTTTACATCACAAAAACCATCTAAATCTGCATCGACACAAGTATCTGAAAAACCTGTTCCATCAAAATTAGTCCAGTAATTACCGCCAATAATATCTCCATCAGAATATATTCGCGCACCATATTGTGGCAAATCACTCCAATCATTTTCCAAAATATTTAAAGATGGATTTGAATTAAATTTTGGCTGGCCTGGAGATTTAAATAAATTATTATAAATTTTTACATTTTCTGCATTATTAAAATAAAACATTACATTATGATTTGAGGTAAAAGTATTACCATAAATATAATTAGTAACAGAAATATCTTGCAAAGCTAAAGTATTAGTTCCATACGTTGCTGTTGATGTAAACGCATTATTATAAATATAATTATTTTCAGAATTACTAATATGTAATGCTGTCTCGCTGGTAGTTATATCATTATTATAAACATTACAACAACTTACTTCACCATTAAGATAAATATCATTTGTTCCAGAACCTTCAATGAGATTGTCTCGTATTGTACATAAACTATTACGACCAACTGTAATACCGCCATTAACTAGATGATTATTTTCAACAAGATTATATTTACTCGAGCTTATTCCCATTAACTGTACAGCGTCATTAACATCAACATAATTATCTCGCACAATACTATTACTGCCATGCTCAACTCGAATTCCAACTCCGGCATGATTAAAAAATAGATTATTATTTTCAACTAACGCATTGCTACGAACATTAATACCAACAGTTGCTCCATCGCCACGAACATTGCAATTATGAATAATAACATTATTTAATTTTGCACTAATAACTATTGCTGGATTCGCAGTTCCAACATCTAATTCAATTGTATAATCTGCACAATCAAAAACGACATCTTCTGAACGAATATCTACGGCATAACTACCTACACAATCAAGAATATCTTCTGTAAGTGTATATGTGCCAGGCTCACTAATGATTTGATTACACATACCTTGTGTAAATGTTGTAGGTGATGCAGTTACAATAAAAGGCATTACTGCTAAAAAAATTAGCAAAATAAAAAGTATCTTCTTCATCATATATATCCCTGTATACTGTTTACTTGAATATATATAAATAAGTTTATAGTTTAAAATATACAGTATAGATTATACAATTAAAAAGTTAGAGCTTTACTTAGATCTTTAATCTTAACTCGCTTCTGTTTCACAAACTTCAGAAAGTTTGATCATCAGCAGCTTCGCATTGCTAGCTGCAAAATATTAAAAGTTTAGCGCTTTACTTAGATCTTTAATCTTAACTCGCTTCTGTTTCATTGTATCTCTATCTCGTACAGTAACTGCCTTATCTTTCAAAGTATCGTAATCAACAGTTATACAATAAGGACATCCAATTTCATCCATTCGACGATATCGTTTACCAATTGAACCAGATTCATCATATTGACAGGAATATTTTTCCTTAATCACTTCATAAATTTTTTGAGCTTTTTCACGAAGTTCATCTTTTCGCATAAGTGGAAAAACTGCAACTTGAATTGGTGCAATTGCTTTTGGAAATTTCATAACAAATCGCTTTCCATCTTTTGTCTTATCTACTTCCAAAAATAAATCCAATAATGCAAAAGTTGGTCTATCTGACCCAAAAGCAATTTCTAAAATATGTGGATACACTCCTTCAACTTTTAATCCTTTATTGGAAAATTTATCATGTTGTTTTAAATCGTGATCTTGTCTATCGTGGACACCAAGCAATTCCACCCAACCATAATTATTGAAATTAACTTCAACATCCCAAGCATCATCTGCGTAAAAAGCAAGTTCTTTTTTTGTATGTTGTCTAATTCTTACTCTACTTTCAGGGATAGCCAAACTCTTAATAAATCGATAAGCTACCGCCAAACACCAAGCATATGCTTCGTTTTTCAACCATTTATGTTTAATTGCATACTCAATACTTCGCAATAATGGCTTTTTATTATCATCTTGATTTTGTGCAGGCCATAACGGTAATTTATCTTTTTTAAATAAATCATATTCGGGAAAATTATTTTTATTCTCCGGTTTAATAATTAATTGAGCTTCTGCTTGAGTGAATTCTCTTCCGCGAATAACTCCCTGTCTTGGCGAAATCTCATTACGAAATGCCTTACCAATTTGAAAAACACGAATTGGCATTTTTCTTCGGAAAAAATCATAATAATTTTTAAATGGAAGATATGTTGTAGTTGCTGTTTCTGGTCGATTATATGCAACCGTATCAGTACCGATGGTTGTTTTCATCATAAGATTAAAATCTTCAATTTTATCTATCAACCGACCCTTACATTTAGGACAAGTTATTTTATATTTTTTAATAAACTCTAATAATTTCTTTTTGCTAAATGAATCTGCCACAACATCATGCTTTTCTTCAATTAAGTTATCTGCACGAAAAGACGAGTTACATTTTGAACATCGAATCAGAGGATCTACAAAATTATCTAAATGACCGCTTGCTTTCCATACAATTTCAGGCATAATAATTGGCGCTTCAATTTCCCAAAAGCCATTAGCAGTAAACACCTTCCGCAGTTCGGCTTCTACTTTATTTTTAAGAAGCTTTCCGAGAGGTCCATATGTATAAAACCCAGCTAAACCACCATATAACTCCGGTTCAGGCCCCCAAATAAACCCATTTTGCTTACAAAATGCACTGAATTCTTCTGCGGATTTAATTTTTTCAACTTTCATTTTATATTAAATATAAACCGCAGACTTCTTAAAAATTTCTAAATAAGCAAATAATTGCCGATTATAATCCAAAACTATCTTGGAATTCCTTAATTTTACGAAACTGCATAATAAAATCATGGCCTTTATCTGTAATAAGAATTGATTTATGTTTTTCATCAATCTGCTCTTCAGTTACAAGATCTCGAGAAATTAAATCTTCTAAATATAAACTCAATAATTTATGCGATAAATTGGCTTTATACATTAAATGTGTGGGTTTAATACTTCCACGAGCTTTTTGAATAGCCACAAGCATATCATTCAATACATCCAACCTAGTTCTTCGTCTCATATTAATATCTCTTGATTGACAGATTACCTGTCAACCGAATCTTAGAATATCCTCACTTACGTAATATACTAAGATATACCACCAGTAAGATAAGATAACCCATCAACTGTATGATTTCTCCTGCTATGAACAACGAGTAGTCAAAACTTACAAATATAAAGGTTATGTAGCTTAAGCATATAGTAAAAAATGCAAGTGCTACACCCAATGCGCCTTTTTTAGGTTTATTAATATAATTTTGATAGAACCTTAAGAAGATTAAACCAAGAATAACTGCCGCAGTTATATTAAATATATACGAGATTTTCGTACTTGCATATGCAGTTAGTATGGCTAAATAAAGCAAAAGTATCCAATTTTTCTTTTCTTTGGAATTAGTTATTATTAAGAAAATTCCGGTTAATCCAACTAACATCAAAATTCTAGATGAAAAAAATACTAAATATCCGAGGTAGTAAGTAGCACTAGTATTTTGAAATGCAGAAATAACAACGGTTGAAACTACTTCTCTAAACTCATTAGTATAAATCATAAAATTCATAATAAGCTTACTTACAAATGCTAAAGCAATTGAAAAGAAAGACAGTGCAAACCATTTATATTTATTTTCATTAATCACTTTATAAATTGAATAACTATTGAAACTAATTAATAATAAAATAAATGCCATAATTAATTCAAATATGCAACCAACATAAGCAACTTGTGCTAATTGAGATATCATAGTATACTGCAGTAAATATTAATAAATGGGTTATGGAACATAGTTCCAGAAAATCACTCTGTCTCAAATTTTCATAATGCTTTTTTAAACAACCTGTATATTTTAATTGCTTAAGTTAGCTACTCTCTTACGCGTCAAAAAAAGGCGCGTTAATAATCTCCGATGAAAAAAATAAAATTTGGTCAAATTGGTTATGATTTTCTTAAAGAGAAAATCAAACTAAACAAATCACTACGTAATTTAACAAATGATGACATTGATGTAATTATTTTTAACCACCTTAAAGCATTAGCTGAAGAAAGAAAATGGATTAAAGATATTCCAGCAAGTATGCTATATCATAAATAAAAAAAAATAGTTAAAAAAAATTAAA
>CAZGVA010000032.1:0-9541 GCA_964528765.1 Candidatus Woesearchaeota archaeon
GCTATTGGTATGCATAGCAAAATAACTAATATTGCTAGATATTTCATTTTATTTTCTCCATTTTCTCGATTTTTCCATCTTTTAACCAAAATATTTTGTTTACTCCGTTTAATTTTGTGAATCGAGAATCATGCGTTACAATAATAAGCGTTTTTTGATGCTTACTATGAAGTTCTAATAATAGGTCCATAATTTGTTGACCCATTTTTGAATCGAGATTTCCTGTAGGTTCGTCTGCAAGAATTATTTCAGGATCATTAGCGAGAGCTCGAGCAATTGCCACTCTTTGACGTTCTCCACCAGATAATTCTCCCGGACGGTGATATGCTCTATCACTTAAACCAACTCTACGAAGAATCTCTTTTGCTTTTCCAACTTTATCGGGAACAAAAGATCGTTTAAATATCATAGGGAGCGTTACATTTTCAATTGCATTTAATGTACTTACTAGATTAAATGTTTGAAATACAAAACCAATTTTTTCACCACGAACTTGTGCTAAAGTACTTTCAGTCATATGTGCGATATTACGACCATCAAGAATAACATTACCTTTGGTAGGTATATCTAAACACCCAACACAATTCATCGCTGTAGATTTCCCCGAACCAGAAGGTCCCATTATAATCGCAAAATCGCCTTTTTTGATTTCAAGGTCTAATCCTCTTAAGGCAGGTACTTCAACCTCACCCATTTTATACACTTTCCAAGCCTCATTTACAGTTATAATTGCCTTACTCATACTCAATAAATCTTCTTGAATATTAATACTTATCTAAAAATACTCTTCGCGGAAATCTTTTAAGAGTCGAAAAGCATAAGTTATTATGATATTAATACTTGCTGCACATTCGGATGATGAAGTTCTTGGATGTGGTGGTACAATTGCTAAATATGCGGATGAAGGCGAAGATGTAGTTTCAATTATCTTTTCTGAAGGTGATCCAATAAATCCAAAGAATTATACCAAAGAAAATAAAAATATTGCAATTCAGCGTAGAAAAGAATCAATTGCTGCGGGAAAAGTATTAGGTATTAACGATACAGTATTTTTAGGATTATCACATAATCCATTTATGTCTAATGAAGATCTAGCTCACATTAACAAAAGAATCTCCAAGATTATAATTAAATTAAAACCTCGCATTATTTTTACACATGTGCCAGATGATCCGCATCCCGGGCATGCAATGGTTGCAAAATTAGCCAAAAAAATCGCAGATAAACACGATATTTCATTATACACATTTATGATATCCAATCCATTAAAAATACAATATAGAGACAAGCCACGTTTATATGTTGATATAACTGATACTATCAATAAAAAACGAAAGGCACTCAAACAATTCAAGTCTCAAGAACATTGGTTGATTTATTATAAAATAATAGCATATTTTATGGATAAAATATCGGGATTACAATCAAATCATAGTTATGCGGAGGTTTTTTACAAATGGTAAAAAAAATTAAAGTATTATATGTGGCAGATACTGCACCACCAAAAAAAGATGGTGTTGTAAGATTTATTATGGAAACTGCTAAACGATTAAATTCTGAAAAATATGATATTTCGTTCTTATTACCTCGGTTTGATGGTTCTGAGGAAACAATGAGAACAATGAACTTAGACACAACATTTGTTCCAGTAAGACGATTTCAAATAGCAAACTATCATCCCGCCATACCGAAATCGAAAATTGTTAAAGATGCTATTGAAAATAATGATATTATATTTATTAATTCTGTTGCTCCTTTAGGCAGTTCGACATTAAAATATGCAAAAAAAATCGGAAAACCTGTTGTTGAATTTATTCACTCAATTGATTGGGAATTATTTGCATATGCCACAAAATTTCCAGATAGATATGCTGGAGCATTGCGACCAATTATACGAAGATTATACAATAAAAGTGATATACTTATTGTGGCAAATAGAAAATTAAGAACACAACTACGTATTGCAAAAATTAAATCATCTATTGAAATTGTTCCGCTTGGTGTAGACACAACAAAGTTTCAACAAGATAGAATCAAACGAGTATATATGCGACGGGAACTAAAACTTAAAGATAAATTTGTCATTGGATATCATGGAAGATTAAGTACTGAAAAAAATGTTAAACTTCTACGTACTGCTTTTGAACAATTTAAAAAAACGGTTCCAAATGCAGCATTATTGATAATTGGTGATGGCCCGCGTATGAATTTATTTCAAAATAAACTCGATATAATTACAACAGGTTTTGTAGATAATCCTGAAGATTACTTACAAGCAGTTGATGTTTATGTTTTACCCTCAATGACTGAAACAACTGGATTAGCACTTATGGAAGCAATGGCTTGCGGGTTAGCTTGTATTGCAACAAATGTTGGCGCCATACCAAGTTATCTTAAACATAGAAAAAATGGTATCTTAATTGATATTGATAAGTTGGATTGTAATTTACTTACTTTTGCTATTAAAAACCTATACACTGACTCAATACTCCGAAACGAAATAAAAAATAATGCTAAAAAAATAATCTCTGAATTTTATACATGGGATAGAACAACAAAACAACTTGAACAAATATTTGATAATATTTTAAAATAAGATATTTTTTAAACCAAGTTTTCATTCTATTATTACGGGCCTGTAGCTTAGTCTGGATAACTGCAAATATGTAATATTTCAGTTCAGCAGTAGAGCACTTCCCTCCTACAGTTTTCTTTCCAAGAAACATGGTAAAGAAACGGTGCATCTAACGATGTACCAACAGAAGAGAGGAAGGGGTCGCAGGTTCAAAACAGATTTTCTCTTTAAAGAAAAGAGAAACTTGGGAAAAGATATAACTACTTTTCCGCTGAGAAATTCCTGCCAGGCCCGTTTTATCTGAATTTTATTTCTTTTCTCTGCGCAAGTGCTTCTAGAATGGCTTTTCCTAAACCTGATTTTTTGAAAATTCTAACTTCTCGAGAACGCGAAAGAGGTAATGTTACAAGAATTTCTTCATCAATTATTAATTCTGCTTTTCGAGCATTATCTAAAAAATAAAATAAATAATATTTTTTATTGTCTTTTAATCGGTAACGTAAAGGTGCTCGTCTTCTAACATCAATATCTCGTTTAACTGGGACAACCACTGTAGCATCTCCAAAAGTATATATTTCATATTCAAGCTCACCTGTATTAAAATCATATATATCAACAACAGGTCGTGATAAATCTTTATCTCGCATACCGCTCGGACATTTAACCATCATCTTCAAGCTAAATACTTTCTCAATTTTTCCATTTTTGATAAAAATAACTGTGTCAATAATATGTGGAATCATTCCTAATTCAACTTTACCTAAAAATCGCTGTATTGCATTAATTGGATCAGCGGCATGAACAACACCAACCATACCCACACCAGATAATCGTAAATCTGCAAAAAGTCTGAAATCAGGTGCATCTCGAACTTCATCATATAATGTGTAATCTGGTCTAGTTAGTAAAAGAATATCTTTAAGTTCATGATGACTTGCTTTGGATGTTGAAAGTTGTGTTATTTCAGGTGGTAATTGCAAATCTCGTGGAGATTCCAAGGATTTGACAACTTTTTTTTGTTCCGAATAAACTTTTGCTAATGCTTGTGCAAAAGTTGATTTTCCATGACCCGGAGCGCCTGCAATTAAAATACCTTCTGCTCTTTCCAGAAGACGCTCTTTCATTTTTTTATTAAGTTTATAATCCTTAAGTTCAAGTCTCTTAACTGGTCGAACAATCGTTATTTCCCAAGCATTTGATAAAGGTGGCCTAGTTACAACGATTCTATAATTTTTGATTTGAGCGATTAAACTTCCTCTACGCTCAATTTCAAGAAAACTATCTTTTAAAGTACGTGCTGCTTCAATGATTTCATCTGAAATTTTCTCCATTTCTGCAGATGTAAGAATTTTATCATCGATTTCAATAAACTTCCAGTTACCTGGCTTACCTTGTTTTGCGCGAGGTAAAGTTTTTTCTTTAAGATGTACAGACATATAATCATCTTTGAATAATTTAGGAAAAATTAAATCTTCTTCAGAAATTCCCGAAGGTATATGAATAACAGACATGCCCATAGCTTTTCCGACTTCTGCTTGAACCATATCTGATGTAATTAATGTTGCATTCAAATCTTCAGCGAGTTTTCGAATTTTAGAATCAATTCCACCTTTTTTTGCGAATTTAATTTCTTCAATTGTGGGTGCATCGCCTTTAAATGTAAGTTTAAACTTTTTTTTGTTTGCTAATGCTCTTAGCTCTTTTATTTCATCAAGTCCAATAAAACCAATTTCTCTACCTGAATTTGCTTGATTTTCTAGTTCACCAAGCATAGCACTGTGCAAGATTAATTCTTTAAATTTAAGTTTAGATTTCTTAAATTGCTTTGAAATAATTTGATTAATAATTGCAGAAGTATCTGGTACAAGTTTAATAATACCTAAAGGTTTGGCATTAGTTTTTAGAAGCGAGTTTTTTGATTTTCGTTTTATTCGTTTTGTTGGATTAACCATATAAATAGATTAAGTATGAAATTATAAAGTTTTTCAGTTAGAATTTTTGATTCTGAACCCAATTAACAAATCCTCGAGTTCGTCGTACTAAATCTTCTATATCTGAAACCGAAATCGTAGGTTTAGCTGAAAGGCTTAATAAATTAATATAGAATTTAGCAAAATCATCTGCATTTGAATCTTTGAAGCGTTTTAATGTTTGTTTTATAATTTGTGGACTATTAATTGAATTTTCATCTAAATCTGTCAATTCTTTAACGAGCAATGTGGCAGCTGACAAAACATGTTTAAATGCAGCTGAAGCGTATATTTTAGCATCACCTTGGCTAAGCAAAAAATCTGCAAAAGTTAATTTTTTCTCGATATCTTTCATATTATTCCACCTTAAGCGTATTTTGACGCTCATCTTCTTTTTTAATAATTTCTTCAGATTTATCGATAAAATCTTTTGCAACATTTAAATATTTTTTCACACTACTTAAATCCAAAACTTTCAAATCATAAACATCATTAGTTAAAATATATTTATCTTGTCGCTTAAATCTGAGGCTACTTGTTTTTATTGCGTGCTTCATTTCACGAATACGCTTTAAGAACTCAGAATATTTACGATCAAATGAATATCTTTCTTGAATTTCACGCATCCATATATCTAACATTGCACCAAATGTTCGAGGAAATGCTTCTAATTTTTTATAGTATCTTCTTTGTTCTAAAACTGCTTCAACAGTTGCATTAGATGCATTAAAAATATGTTCAGTAATCGCTAGAAGAAATTTAATATCTTCTGTAACGGGCATTGTTACATATACTAAATGATCTGCTAAATCAATTTCTTTTCGTGCATATGCAATGGATAATTTATGTTTAGGATCAAGATTAGGTTTTTCTGTTCTCCAATCTTTAGAAAATATATCTGAATGCATAGTTTTTAAGTCAAATAACATTTATATTCTTTTATATACCCGAAACTTAAAAATCTAATAAAGTAGTTTTTTGTGTTGGAGCATTGTTATTTTTTTCACGCATAAATTCCCAACCAAGTGCATCATAAATTCTTTGAACTTTATTATCAATTATCACTTGTATCATTTTACTATAATTGATTTTTGTACCTTTTGGAATTTGATTAGGATATTCAAAACACACGACATCTGTGGGCGGTAAATTGGGTAACTCCAAAACATATAAAAAATTCAATCTACTTGCTTTTGCAAAATTTGTACCAAGATTATTATTGCTATATTCTGCGCCTCTTACGTATGCCGATTTTATTTTATATTTTGAAATATCTCGAGTCATGCCTTTTGGTATTGATAATTCTTCAATAGAATACTCGCCTAATTTTATTTTTTCTTGTTCATTTTTAATATATTTATCAATTGATTTTTTACTTTTATTATCCAAAATCATTTCAAAAATATGCTTTTGGACACGTTTACCAATTTTGGATGTATCTGATCGCTTGATTTCAAAACCAACTATATCCAAGATATTAACTTTTTTCCCATCTTTCCAACGCAACCATCCAACATATCGTTTTTTACTTTCAGAAAAAAAGATTCTGGAATATATCTTTTCAAACTCAATAAAAAATCGATGATTTTTGATATTATGTAATTTTGTATAGTCATCATAACTTTTATTTAATATACTGCATAACTTTTTTCCTTCTTTTACAACATTCCATGATTTAATTTTAACAAATGTTGAATCAGTATCTCCATAAATAACTTCAGCATTATGTTTCGCTAAAAAATCTTGCGACCATTTGGAAATGTCTCTGCCAATATACAAAATACTGTCTGCAATTTCCCGCTTATACAACCGAAATCCCGGGTACCCCATAACACCATAAAAAGAATTTAGCAGAATTTTAGCAGAATTTTGTTGAGCATTGAACATATCATAAGCACGTGTACCAAACTCTTCTTTCAACATAAGTTGCTTATATTTTGCACGTAATTTAAACAATTTAATTAATATCTTTGGTATAATACCTTGGCCAGATTTAAACTTAATACCATTACCAACTACAAATTCACCGGTATCGGAAATAGTTTCTGGGCTCATATTAAATGAAATCATTATGCTCGGGTACAGACTTTTAAGATCAAAAACAGCAACATTATCATGAACACCGGGTTTAGTATCTAAAACCAAGGCACCTTCAACTTTTTCGTGTCGCAAAGATTTGTGTGTAGGTAAGACGTATTTTCCAAAACAAGCTCTTAAAACTAATATATCAACTGCACGAGAATTCCAAAAAACATCGCTAAAATCACAACCAATTGTGCGACGCATATCATCAAAAAATTCAATTATATTTTTCTTATCATTGATTTTTTTCAATAATATTGTATCTTGAATATTGTAATCAATTAATAATTTAATATCTTTACGCCATAAATTTGTTATGCCTTCTGGAAGAGATAATTTTTCTTCTTTAAGTTCAAATTTGGCGATTTCATTTAATTTGTAACTGGCTTTTTCGCCTTGTGTTATATAGCGATATGCTCTGAGTAAATCAAAATCAACTCTGCCTTTGATATTTATCCTTGTTGCTCGCCGTGTTACAGAACCAAGTGGTGAAATATCTTCAAAAGGCAAACCTAATACTTTAAATCGGTTATATAAATACGGTATATCAAAATTTGTTGAGTTCCATCCAACAAACAAATCTGGGTCTGTAGACATTACAAAATTAAGAAACGCTAGTAACATTTTCTTTTCTTCGCTAAAATAATATACATTATTTTCTTCTTTTTCAGTAAGATCTTTGCGCCAAACAAAAGTTATTGGCTTATCTAAAAAAGTATCATAACAAGTTATACACGTAATCGGTTTTGGGGCGTTTAATGCATCTATGCTACTATCTGTTTCAATATCAAAATACATTATTCGTAAAGGGCATTTCGCAATTTTCTGTATATTATTAATTAAATATCTTGTAGTATAATGAACATCTGCTTCAAATGTATCTTTATGCTTAACTCGCTCAGAAATTAATTCTTGTACTGATTCAAAGGTTATTTTCTTAACTTTATCACCATATATTGTAGTACTTTCACCCGTTTCATCGAGCACATAAAAATATGGGTTAAATGTTGTAATCTTTTCACGTATCCGATTACCTTTGGAATCTCTGCCTAATAGAACTAAATCTTTATCGCCAACTTGCTCTACTTTAATAACTTGCTTCATATAATTTATACAATAGTAAAACTTATATGTATTTATAAAACCAAACATATAAGACAACTATGCCTCTGTAGCTCAGTCTGAGTTTTCTTTGCGAAAGAAACCTCGTAAAAAAATTCCTGAAGTGGCTAGAGCGTCGCCCTCGTACGAATCCTTTTGGAAAAAGTCTTCGAACCCCAAAGATTCAGATAAAGGCGAAGGCCGCAAGTTCAATTCTTGTCAGGGGCTTATATTTTTAATTTTTTAGCTCTTGCAATTAATTTTTCCCTTTTCTCGCGTTCTTTTTTTTGTGCTTGTTGTTCTGGAGTAAACTTATGACGAATTGCAGTCATTCTCTCATTACGAGCTTTATCTGCGCGAGCATGTTCTTTTTGCATTCGTTGAGCATCATATTCTTTTTCTTCTGCAAGATTCGGGTGAGAATTTATATATTCTGCAAAAACCCGGTCTTGTTGATCAATAAGATTCATGAATGTTTCTTCCCAATCGCCTGGAACATATGTATCGATAATTATTTTTTCTTTTTCGGGAATCGTACTTAAATGACTCATTACTAAAACATTGTTCTCGCCTTGCCTACTAATGTATACAGTATTACCGCCCATCATGGACTGACCGAGATGATATTCTATATTAAATCCAGAGATATTTACTACACGATTATGTGCAATATTAGAACTATGAACACTGTATTCAGTAGTTCTACCAATATTTTCAACAGCTCTTTCAACAAATTCAATTATTGAAAAATATTTTTCTTCTGCAGTTGAGATGATAGTTTCAAGTTGATCTGTGGTCATATCTTCTAAATTCGTTTCCATTTTAATATCACAAATTAATCTAAGTATAATTCTATAAAAATAATTGTTCGATTAATTAGCTAAACTTGAATTTACCCTAAATAACTTAAGTCTTTTTTCTGTTTAACTTCTTGCACTTGTTTGCTTTTTTGCATTAATTCCTTTAACTTATTTTCAACATTGTGAGCTTCTTTAACTAATGGTTTTGGATCAACTTTCAAGCCAACATATTTATTTATAACTTCAATAAGTGCTGCTGCTGCCTGGCTATCTGGTAAATCTGTGTGTGTTTCTGCAAAAATAAATGATGCTTTAATTGTATTTGGTATTTTTTCCATTATTGCTCCAGTAACGCCTACAATCATCCCTTCAGTAAGTTTTTCAGGTCCACCTAATTTAGCTAGTTTTTTCTCGCAAGCAAGAGAATTTGAATAATAAAATGTACGAGACATTGGTGCTCCAAATGGCGAGCCAACTCCTTCTAAACTAATTATTTCTTTTGCTTTGAGTTGTGTAGCAATTTGAATAACTGCATCAGCAAGTTTCCACTCTATACCCTTAATCCCCGAAAGTGCGTGCATTAAAACCAGATTTTTCTCTTTAACATAAAAAATTTCAAATAAACGTCTTAATCGATTGTGATGAATTGTTGCAATTGGAGGCATTTCATTGGACCAAACATAACCAATTGACTTGGCATTTAATTTATCAACTAAATATTCTGTTGCAACAGTTCCAACAAATCCCAATCCAGGGAAACCTTCGATAATAATCGGTGATTTAGGTTTTACAAAAAGAGTAACTTCCATTTAACTTATTTGCTTGATTATATAAATAAGTTACGTAGATTTTTCTAATAATAAATCACTATATGAACAAGTAACAAGCTCATTCTCTTTTATTTCAAAAAGATTTACATAATACTGGCATTGCTTTTTTAACTCTTCGCGCTCTATAGTACCTGCATCACTTTGTGCTTCAATTTCAATAAACGTTCCAAGTTGATCTACCTT
>CAZGVA010000033.1:0-9528 GCA_964528765.1 Candidatus Woesearchaeota archaeon
TAATAATTTTAACAAATTTTTCTTGCATTGCTTCAGGTGTTAATTTAACTTCGCGGATTAATCTATCAACTTTATTGATAAATAAAACCGGTTTAACTCTTTCCTTAAGAGCTTGCTTAAGAACTGTTTCAGTTTGAGGCATAACTCCCTCAACTGCACAAGCAATAACAACTGCACCATCAACTGCTCTCATGGCTCGAGTAACGTCTCCACCAAAATCAACGTGACCTGGAGTATCTAGAAGATTAACTAAAATTTCGCCACCCTTATATTCATGCACCATAGATATTGCAGCAGTTTGAATTGTAATTCCTCTTTCTTGCTCTTCCTGCATATCATCAGTAACTCTAACATCTCCTGCGAGTTCTTTTGAAAGCATTCCTGCTCCTGCGATTATATTGTCTGAAAAAGTTGACTTACCATGATCAATATGTGCTACAATTCCAATATTCCTGATTTTATCAGGATACTTCATAGCTTCCAATATTTTTTCTGTATGTTTATCAATTGCCATTTTTATTCCTATAAGATTCTAGAAGTCTGTTGTCTTTTTTAAAAGGTTTGCGGAGACTACTATGCAAAGCGATTTACAAAATTAGATAAAGTTCTGCCAAAGATTGTCTGCTCTAAAGAACCATTATTTATTTCTTCTAATATTTCATTTCGAAGTTGCAATACTTCTACCTTAGTCTTATTAATTGAGTCATATTTATTCAAGGAATTCCACAAAAATTTGACATCTTCCTCACTCTTATTTGGTTTCTCAAAAATTGCTATAAACGCAGTCCTATCCTTCGCTTCAGCGTCATTTAAGAAATGAATAACTGGACGCACAACATTTCCAGCATATAAATCATCATAATCAATCTTACCAATTTTTGAGGATTTTCCAACACCCTTAATATCATCACCATCTTGGTACATTGATGCTATTTTGTTAGAAATTCCCACAATATCGATTTTACTTAATTGAGTTATTTTATTTGCTGTAGATATAATTTCAAAGCGATTATGGTAAAACATTTCTTTATCTGATTGTAAAAAGTTAATATTTTCAATAAGTTCGCTCAATACATATTCTTTTACGTACCCTAAATCTTTCTCAATCATAGCGCCCGTTTTAAGCAAGCACATCGTCTCATGATCTTCCAAAGTTATAATATCATATATATCTGAACCCAAATTTCTAAATCCAATATCAATTGCTTGTCCTAAAGTTAAATCTGATTTAGCAGATAAATGATGTTGTAATAATTGTTCTTTGCTTGAGTAAGGTACTTCTTGGCTTGCAAGCATTGAATCACCATGATAAAGCATAAACATACCAACTGCAGTAACTAACTCTGGACTAAATTTTAGATATGCAGCAGGTTCGCCCCTGCGTTTAGCATCTGATTTTAATTCAAGTCCTAAAAAATGATCTTCAATATCATCAATACCTAATGAAGCACATTGATCACCATGAGACATTACATAAAATTCTTCTGGTAATTCAACACCAAATGATTCCGCAAATTTTTCTGAAAGATATGGTCTCCATCCTTTTCCACCAGTCATATAATGAATTGCAGGTAATATTTGCTCTTGTAAGACTTTTTTGATCGCAGGTGTGTTTAAATCATAATCATTCGCTGACAATGAATTAAACTCATCTTCTTGCTCAGGAAGTGGATATCGATTCTCCATCATTGGACGATATCTACTTTCAGCAAAAAAATTTAATGTACTTATCAAATCTCCTGGCATTAAAACATCACACAATACTCCTTAAAAACCTTACTGATTTGCATATTCAACAAGATACTGCATTCTCGTCTCGCTTATCATCAAGTTCTGAATATGCAGATTCAGATTGAGTTTTAGTAGGTTTTGAACCTTCTAAGCGAGATTCTAATTCATCCGTTACTGCTGCCACTTGTTCTTGTGCTTCAAGCTTATTTTCTACAGCAGAGTGAATTCGAGCAGCATAATCTGCAAAAACTTGAGCATCTTCTTTTGCTTCGCTTTCAGAATAATTAATTACAGTTACCTTTGGCAACTTATATTCTCCCGACGGTCCAGAACTTCTTGGACTATCCATAGGTCCGCCAATTCTTAAACTAACACTTCCAGTAAACTTTTCTTTTTCTTTTTCTAATCGAGTTATTAATACGTCTGCACGCTCTATATTTTTACCTGTCTCCACTAATTGATTATATAATTGACTTCGATCCATTCCAGAATAACTATTTTCTTCTGCCATGTACTAAATATCTTAAAAAATTTAAAAGAACTTCTATACTGCTTTTACTATATCTTCAATTTTAGCTCTGCCTCTCAATTTTCCGATTAAAATTCCTTTTAATTTATTTTCAGGTACTTTCGAAAATTGTTTTTTTAGTTTAGTAATTTCTTTTTTTAGCTCAGAATCAGAAAGAAGTTTAAATCGACTTGATGCTTCAGAAACCGTTTCACCGTTAGCAACAGATACAAGAATATCTAAAATTGCTTCTTTTGATATTTTTCCTAAATTTAATAATCTGAATATTTTTTCAAAATGTTCTGACTCAAAAATGCCTTGCTCTTGATTTGATTTTTTCTTAGCTTCTTTTTGAGTTGATAATAAAGTTGTTGCAATTAATTTGGGATCAATTTTCTTAAATTTTTTATGAAGCTCTGCAAAAGTTTTATCAAACAAAACCTGACTTGCAAGTTCTTCATTTAAACCCGATTTGATTAAACGATTGAATTTTTTTTCAGGTAATTCTGGCAAATGTTTTTTAATCTCTGCAAGTTTTTGTTTTGTAATAATAATAAGTGAATGATCTGTTTCAGGATACATTCGCGCAGCTCCGGGCATTGGACGCAGATATTTACTCGATTTATCTTCTTTAACATTACGAACATGCGGCTCTAATTTTTCTTTTTTGTAAATAACTTCTTGCTGTCGCGCAATCTCCCTTTTTATTGTTTCAGGCATTGATTTAAGATCTTGAAAACCTTTTAATTCAACACGCGGGTGGCCTTTTATTGAAACATTAACATCCTGTCTAATTGTTCCAATTCCTCGCATTGCTTTTTCTGTTGCTCTCAAAAGCATTCCAATTTGCAAAGCAACTTCTTTTGCTTGCTCGGGAGATCTTATATCGGGACCAGTTCCAATTTCAATTAAGGGTATTCCTAAACGATCTAAACGAAATGTAACTGTTTCTTTTGTTTCAGCAGTTCGTCGAGCTGCATCTTCCTCAACACAAACATTTGTTATTGAAATCTTTCCTTGCTTTGTTTCTAAATATCCATTTAATCCAACTAACGCAGTTCTTTGAAAACCAGAAACATTTGTACCATCAACCACGGTCTTTCTCATAATCTGAATATAATCTGGAATATCACAATGTAAAATTGTTGATATAGTCAAAGCAGTTTCCATTGCTTGTAAATTAATTTCATGTGGCGGTTCTTCATCTAATTCTACTAAGCAAGTTGTATCATTATAACCTTCATAAATATAACTCAAACCTTTTGCTTGCGCGTGAGCTGCTGCTTTGTCAATTTTACCGGTTTCTCCGGCCATTGCTCTAAGATTTCTTTTTACTGTAAAATCGGGTTTATCTCTGCGCAAAACTCCTTGACACTCACAAAATAATTTACCAACATCTAGCTGTCCATGTATTTCTAAACCACACTTAAATCCAATTTTGGAATAATTTATCATAATAAATAATTAAGTAAAAGTAATTAAAGGTTTTTAATCTCAACTTGGTTTGTTTTTGTGTCGTAAATTGCGTAAGTTGCTTTAACTTCTGGATGCTTATACTTGAATCCATTTAATGGTCCTGGATTTACTAATAGACAATCTCCGACTTTTTCAGATTTTTTCAAATGATTGTGTCCATAGAAAACTGCATCGTATTTTTTTGTGCAAGCTAATCCATATGCTAATTCAGGATAATGAATAAATGCAATTTTCTTTCCATCCAATTCAATATCTCCAAAGGGATTGTAAATGTGTATATTCTTGTTGCTTGCATATTTTGTATACAACTCAAACGCACCTCTGTCAATATTACCAAATGCAAAATGAAATGGAATATTTGACATAAGAATTTGAGCACTTGGGCCACATAAATCGCCACAATGAATTATTGCATCAAATTTCTTTTTGTTGGCTAATTGCATGAATTTTTCAATATTCTTCATATGATCGTGTGAATCTGAAACTATTGCAATTTTCATTTTTTCACCTTAATAATTGGTCCATGACCTGGGATTACCCAGTCAGCTAAGTTTAGAATTTTATTCCTACTTTCATTAAATTTTTCGATGTCCCATGCTTCTGATGGTTGTTTCTTTTCATCAATATAGTTTTTAGAAGGAATGGCATCACCTGCTACGATTAAATTTCCTTTATCTGTCATAAATAATAATGCATATTGATCTTTTACATGACCGGGCATAGTGAGTACTTTCATATATTCAGGAATTTTAGCAATATCTTCGCTGTTTGCTCTCCAAACCGTTCCTTTTTGGAGATTAAAAAAATGTTCTTCAAGTAAAACATTTGCATTCTTGAATAAATATGTATTAAATGTATGGTCTAGATGATTATGTGTCAAAATTACATAAGCAATATCTTCTGGAGTTAATCCTTCTTTTTTTAATTCTGAAATTATTGTTTTGTCATCACCAACAAAACCCGTATCAATAATCAGATTTTTTTTGCCTTTAATTAAAATCACATTTGAATTTGCTACCCATATATCTTTTCCAGCACGATTTATTTCACCTTCAACAATAATTTTAATTTGATTAAAATCGATCATAAATTGCATGGCAAGCAAAAGTTATAATACTTTTTAAAATTAAAGTGTTTGGCAGTATATGATAAACTGTGTATTTTGTAGCATAATTAAAGGCAATATACCTTCTGCGAAAATTTGGGAAGATGAAGAATTTCTAGCAATACTTATTGATAAACCAAACATAAAAGGAACAACGATAATTATTCCCAAAAAACATTATGGTTCAAATATATTTGACATGCCAAAAGAAGCATACTCTAGATACTTATTATCTGCGATAAAAGTTGCAAAAATTTTAGAAAAAGGTTTGGATATTGGCCGAGTAGGTATGGCTTTTGAAGGTATGGAAATTAATCATGCACATATTAAATTATTTCCAATGATTGGTGTTAAAAAAGAATTTAATCAAACATTATTTAGCAAAACAATTTACTTTGAAAAATACGAAGGATATCTAACTACACAAAATGGGCCTAAAATCAGCATAGAAGAACGAAAGAAACTTGCTGAAGAAATTCTCAAAAATGCAGAAAAGAAATGATTTCTTATCACCTTCGCGTAATTTCGTAAGCTTCGCCAAAAGACTCGCTAAGTTCTTCAAAGAAAGTTAATACATCGGGCAAATCCGTTCTGTCATCAGAACGCTCATCCGTAGTAAATTCAAGTATTTTATAAATATCATTACATATTTGGTCAATTGTTCCAATAATCCAATAATCTTGTTTAGCTTCATCTCGATTAGAATTAGTTATCACCAATTGTGAATCGTGCATAAGCTCAAAAAATCGATATTTATTTTGTAAGTCATTCTGAGTAAGATTAGACGTAGGTGCAAGACTAAGCGTTCTATTATCAATTTTAATGCCTGCTTTTGCTCTCCCACCACCTAAAATAAATGAAAGAGTTGGTTCGTCAGGAATCTCCTCCGTTTCTCGAGGTTCAATTGATTCATCATTTATATTTTTACAATATGCATCAAAAATTCTGCCAATATACCGATCATTTGGTATTTTTATTCCGAAATTTACTGGCATATTACAACATCCTAATTATATTTATAAAAATTTAGTCAATATAAGAAACTCTTCCTAAGTATTCGTTAATTTAAAGCAAATTTAAAACCATTTTTTTCACTAGCTTAGCATCTGCTCGGCCATTACTTTCTTTAACAATCTGACCAATTAAAAAAGACAATATTTTAGTTTTTCCTTGTCGATACTGCTCAACAAGTTTTCTTTGTTTATTAAGAATGTGTTTGATAATCTCAAAAGTTTCATGCTCAGAGAGATTTATAAGATTAAGATCTTCAGCAAGTTTCGTTGGATTTTTTGGTTTTACAACCAATTTTCTCAAAAGTAACTCTCCTGCTCGTTCGCTAATCTTTTTATTTTCAATTAATTTCAATAACTCTGTAAAATGTTTTGAATTCAATTTTGTTTCACTAAATAATCGATTATTATAATTCAAAACCTTAAGCAATTGGACAGATATCCAACTAGCAACAAATTTCGGATCAAGTTCTTTTGAAACGTTTTCGTAAAGATCTGCTAACTCTTTCTCAGATACAATTGCAAGTGCTTGATGTCGATTAATATTATATTGGGTCATCATCCTTTCAACGCGTTTTAATGGAAGCTCGGGCATAGACTCAAATATTTTATGCAACCCAAATTGAACCGGATTTATCGCAGGCAAATCTGAATCAACAATATAACCATAATCTTCCTCAGTTTCTTTTTCTCGCGTAACTTCTGTCGCAGAACCATTCCACCTGCGTGTTTCTTGTTGAATTTTCTCTCCATCAGCTATTGCGTGTTTTTGTCTAAATATCTCATACTCAATTGCCGAAGCAACATCTCTGATACTACCAATATTTTTTATTTCAACTCGAGGATTAGCCCCAACACTAACATTAGTATCAACTCTAAAACTTTTGTCTGAATTATATATTTTCAAATGTTTTACAATGGAAATAAGCTGCTTTAGGAATTTTTTGACTTCTTTTGATGAAGTAAAATCAGGTTCAGTGACAACCTCGCAAAGCGGAATCCCTGACCGATTATAGTCAATTAATGAATAATCTGACATGTCAATATGTTTAGGATAAATTATTGCACCCGGATCTTCTTCTAATTGTATTCTAGTTATTCTTATTTTTTTATCATTAATCTGAATATACCCACCACGAGACAAGGGATAATTGTATTGTGTAATTTGATAATTTTTTGGTAAATCTGGATAAAAATATGTTTTTCTATCAAATCGCGTCATTTCGCAAACACCTGAATACAACGCAAGTGAAAGCATTAATGCCGAAGTTAGTGCTTTTTTATTAAGCATTGGCTTTGAACCTGGCATTCCTAAGCAAACTTCACACGTATGTGCATTTGGTTTTGCCGGTTTTGTTGAACAATAACAAAACAATTTTCTTTTTGTATTTAGTTGAATATGTATTTCTAATCCAATTTTAGCTTCGTTCAAATGCATCACCTACTTGAATTATTTTTCCTTCTTGAAAATAATTTGATATTAAATGTAACCCGACTGGCATTTTGTCAATTTTTCCTGCAAACACACTAAGATGGGGCAAACCTGCAAAATTTACTGGAACAGTTAACGCATCTATTCGATAACAATCAAGAGGTTTCATTTTATCAATTTCCGAAAATTTCGGTGCTATAATCGGCATTGTTGGAGCCACAATAACATCAACTTTTCTAAATACTTTTTGAAAATCATCAATAACCAAAGTACGCACACGTGATGCTTTCAAATAATATTCATCTTTAAAACCGGCCATCCGTACAAAAGTTCCTAATAAGATTCTGCGTTTTGCTTCTTCACCAAATCCCTTAGAACGTATTTTTGAAAAATAATCATTAAAACTTCCTTCAACTTTACTTTCTAAACCATAACGCATTCCGCAAAATTTAGCTAAATTAGTTGATGCTTCGGAAAGTGCAATAATATAATATGCTGGAAGTGATACATCAGTGTACTTTAAAGATATTTCCAAAACTTTGGCTCCAAGTTTTTCTAATTTTTTAATTGCTTTATTAAGTTTATCTTTAACTGGTTTTGATGCTAAATTCATATACTCTTTTGGGACACCTATTTTCATACCCTTTATTGATTTTCCGCAAAAGTTAGTATAATCTCGATCTCCCGTTCGATGATAATTTGAATCTGTATCTTTTTCTTCAGAAAAACTATTCGAAGTAATTTTAGATAAAAGCCATGCTGCATCCTTTACAGTTTTTGTAATTGGTCCAATTCGATCCATGGAACTTGCATAATCAATTAATCCATATCTTGAAACTAAGCCATATGTTGGCGTCAAACCAACAACTCCGCAAAAACTAGCTGGACAAGATATTGATCCTCCCGTTGATGAACCCAGTCCAAAAACGTTAGTTTTTGAAGCCGCGACATAACCTGCAACACCTCCACTTGAACCTCCGCAACTTCTTGTTTTGTCATGCGGATTTTTTGGAATACCATACGCACAATTTGTTGAAAACGTACCGAATCCAAACTCATCCATTGTAGCTTTTCCAATAATTACACATCCTGCTTTCTTAGCTTGTTTTACAGCAGTCGCATCATAAGTTGGTATAAATCCCTCAAGTATTTTTGATCCCGCAGTTGTCTGAATTCCTTTTGTACAAATATTGTCTTTTACAACCAAAGGCATTCCTTTTTTCTTCAAATTAACTTTCGTTATCAGATAACTCATATTGTTTTTGGGCCTTTGAAAAATCCCTTCTCCTTATTTTTTGTATTTGAAAGTGCTTGTGAATTTGTAATGCTTTTTTGAACACAGTCTGAACTCATATGTAATCCAAATTCAAGAGTAGAAAAAGTAGGTTTTACACAATCAGTACTTACTTTTTTTAATTTAGAAAAATCTTTCAAAATATCTCTAAAATCTTCCTCGAATTTCTCCACCTCTTTTTGTGTAAGATCCAATCTAGCGATTCTAGCTACATTCTCAACAATCTCTTTCTTAATTTTCATAAGCGTCTGAGGGTGGACTCGAACCACCACCACAGGATTAACAGTCCAGTATCCTACCTATTAGACTACTCAGACATTACTTGAATAATAATGTTTTGTAAAACAGAAAAGTGGTGACTAGCTTAAGCTGTCACTTGTAGATTAGTGTAATATTCAATTTTTCCAGATTTTACTCGGGACCTTGGTATCATTAAAGCATCAAATAAATTAACTTGCTCAAAAGTTAAAGTTATAATTCCTTTTTTTCGTGGAGCTATCTTTAATATATCGCCAATATCTATATCAAGTAAAGGTGATTCCCCTATCTCCGATATGATTTCTGACTCGCTTATTCGCACAGTTTTCATACTACTCTAGGTTAGTGACGCTTTAAGAATTTATCCCATAAAATATGAGAAATTTTACAAAAATCGTTAACTTTTTATAATATTATGGGATATTTTCCCATATGGAACTTGACAACAAAGATGTCACAATTTTGAACAATTTACGAAAAGATGCTAAATTAACAACGCAACAATTATCCAAAAAAACAAATATACCAATTAGCACAGTCCATAATCGCATACGCAAGATGGAACAAATTGGTATAATTAAAGGATACACGGTTGTTCCTGATTTTGAAAAGCTAGGTCTTAATCTATGTGCATTTAGTCTTATAACTTTTGATTTTGATAAAGCAAAAAAAGCAGGTTTAACGCAGATAGCTATTGCTAAAAAAATAAAAGAA
>CAZGVA010000034.1:0-9268 GCA_964528765.1 Candidatus Woesearchaeota archaeon
TGATCAAAATACAAATAGGGTATTAAACGTGGTTAAAGCTAAATACGGGCTTAAAGATAAAAGTCAAGCAATAGAATTTGTGGTAGATAATTTTATAGAAGTTGGTAATGAACCTGAACTTTGTGATAAACCATATGGTTTCCAATTCATTTTCTTTGTGGCGCCAGTTAATGTACAAGCACCTTCTTGATAAAGCAATGGAACTTTATTTGCAAATCTAATTAATTTAACTGCTCCTTCTTTATCTAATTCACCGCCATAACCAATTCCAACTTCAATTTGGAAGGGATTACCTCGGTAAACTGTTGCAGGTCTTGTAATGGTATGAACAAACTCTAAATCAAATTCACTTTCCAAAGATTTCTTAAGTAAATCTCCACCAATTGGAGAAAGACAATCTAAACTTGGTCGCGAAACTTTTGCATTTTGCATTCCAAGTAAAATTTTTTCAGTTTGCTCAGGTGTAATTAATTTTGGAGAAAATTGCGGATTAATATCACCAATTTTCTGATTTTCAGATAAAGTTTTATTTTCATCTTCAATTGCATTATTTGCAATCTTAATCATCTGATCTGCAGAACCACCACCCACTTTATCAAATTCTTTTGTTAAAAATGATTTAACGGTCCTTGCAGCAGTTATTTTAAGCATTCTTTTGAGAACACCTAATTCAATTCCACGAGGGTGTGGTTTAATTAATATGGATTTAACTGGAAGTTTATCTGTAACTCTTGGAAATTCTAATTTCTCTCCGCCTGGCGAAATATATGTAATCTTCGCATGAGGATTAACAATCGCAGTTTGTTTAATATACTCTAAAACAGATTGCTTATGTTCAACATATTTTGCTTCCATTTCAACAGCAATTCTAATTCCGCAATCTTTTTCGCCCCAATCGAATTCTTCGTCTGAAACAATTTCTGGCTCATTTTTCTTAACATCAATATGCATTACATACATATGTGCTTGAGATTCACTTTTTGTTTTTGCAATTAAAACCGCCGGTTTACCTGTAGTTAGCTGACCATAAAGAATAACTGAAGAAATTCCAATACCTTGCTGTCCTCTTCCCTGTTTTCCACCCATTGTCTGAAATTTTGAACCATACAACAATTTACCAAATGCACTAAGTAAATGTTTTTTATTAATTCCCGGACCATTATCTTCAACAAGTAATTTAAAACGTCCAGCTTTAATTTCAGTTATTTGAACCATAATTTCAGGCAAGATATTATTATCTTCGCAGGCATCTAATGAATTATCTACTGCTTCTTTAACTGAAGTTAAAAGTGATTTGGCAGGATTATTAAATCCAAGTAAATGTCTATTTTTTTCAAAAAATTCAGCAACAGAAACTTGTTTGTGCGTTTCGTCACCAGTTTTTGAAGATTTAGAATCGGCCATTATAGTATAGGAGATTACTTGAAATTAAAAAGGTTTTGTAAAAATTTATGAATTTAAGGTATATTTCCAGTAGAAATCTCGAAAGGTCCTAGTTTAACGACTCATTTGAGTTAATCTTTTAAAATTCTATAAGCGCTTCCCTGTTTTGAACCGGATAAAATTGATTCAATTGAACGTCTAGCAGAGTCCACGTCTTCAGGTTTTCCAATAATTCCAGCAGTTTTTCCATAAATTACAATTTCTGTATGTGTTTCTTTTTCAATAATACGTTTGGTTTTACCATCTGTACCAATAATGCGACCAATAATACGCTTACGGTCTTTACGTTCTTTTGCACCGAAATCGCGAATATCAATAATTTCTGCACAATACTTATCATTAAATAATTTCATTGCGGATCTTGGAGAAAAACCTCTTGCAATTAATTCTATAACTTTACGTGCAAAATAAATTTTATCAATATCATTAGCATTTACAGTAATCTCATTTGAATTAGAATCAACCCAGATTTTAACATTACCGAGTTTCTCTATTTGACGTCTATCTGCGCCCTTTTTACCAATCAAAATCGCTATCCGTTCTTTAGGAATCAATATCTTTTCTTGCATATTTAGAACTCTTCAACTTCTTCAATTTCTTTGAAAAAGCCTTTTTTCTTTAACCAACTAACTTCAATAGGGCGATATTTATAAATAATATTACCTTTAGCATCTCCGCCAAATTCCCAAGGTTCAACAATAACTGTATCATTTGGACGTACCCAAAGTCTACGTTTTTTGGCGCCTGGAACTTTACAGATACGTTCTTTTCCATCAAAACACCGAATACGTGATTTACCCATACCTAACCGTATATCAACAATACCCATAACTTCACGACCACGCGGTGTTTTAACACGTAAAACTTCTCCTTCTTCACCAAAAGTTTTTTTCCGCTGATAAGAATGTCTTGATTGCTTCTTAAATTTCTTCTTTCGCTCCATTTTTTAAATATAAATCTTGCTTTATAAAACTACTGAACTCACGTTAACGCTTTGTTAATAAAATTGTTGACTTATATTTAGGTCTGACTCGTGATCTTTCCCAACCATATTCTTCACGCGTCTCTTTCATATGACACGGAAATTTTTGTTTGAAATTGCGTGCAAGAGATAATGCTGTAACTCTACCACGTAGATGTACATCAAGACCTCGTCTGACTTCAGTGATTTGTACAATATGTTTACGATAATTTTTAAGAAAATAAAGTGAATCTGAAATAAATGTCTTAACATCATCGTCTGCACGCAATTGAACAATTGCTTTAGACGAAGTAGATAATTTAAGTTTGCATGTTGGGCAAAGCTGTTTTTGTATTTTCAAAAACATAGTATATGTCTTAGATAAAATCGTAGTGCCAATCTGATATGTAACTTCTGCAGAGCCATTTGGTTTAATTTTAATTAAGTCTACTTTAAGGATCTTAATTTCTTCAGGTGTAGTTATTGCCTTAGCAACTTGTTCAGCAAAAGCATCTCTAACTTCTTTATTTGGTTTAATCCAAAAATGATTAACTAACACATTTCCACAAGTAGAACATAAACGTAATTCTTTCTGTTTTGGTACCTTGACATTATGTATTGATAGATAGCATTCAGCACAAAGGTTTTCTGTAAGTTTATTTGATTCCAAGCCACACTTCACACAAAAATGTGATTTCAGCTTTTTAGATTTTAATACCATTAAAAATACATAAATATCCCTATTTAACGTAATCGGTAGAGACTATTTCACTAATCCAAAGTACTTACTCAGCAAAGCAAATGCAATTATCAAAGTTACTGCACTAATTGCTAAACTTCCGCTAGCTAATCCTGCAACAGCTGCACCTGTAGGTGACATATATGAATTAAAACCAAGCACCGCAACAAACAAAGTAATCATTCCACTAAGTAAAGTTATTTTTTTTCTATCCATATTAATAAAAAATAACAAAAGTAATATTTATGTGTTATGTTAAAAATGCATTTTATCTAATCGTTTAACTCTCTCGGAAACCGGAGGATGCGTCGAAAAGAATTTAAATAAAGATTTTCCCGAAAATGGATTTACAATAAACAAGTGTGCTGAACTTGGTGAACCAAATCTTAATGGATGCTGTTTAGAATTTTGTTCTAATTTCATTAAAGCTGATGCCAATGCTTTGCCATCCTTAATATATTTAGCACCATCTTCATCAGCTAAAAATTCTCGTGATCGTGATATGGCTAATTGAATTACTACTGCAATTAAAGGTGCCACGATAGCTAAAGCAAGCAATTCGAAAATATTTCCTGAATCTTTTCCGCGACCAAAACCGCCAAAAATAGCACCCCAACGTGCTATAAATGCAATCATGGTAATTGTTCCTGCAATCATCGCAGCAATACTTGCAATTAAAATATCTCTATGTTTTACATGTGCCAACTCGTGTGCAATTACTCCTTTTAATTCTCGCTCAGTTAAAATATCCATAATACCTTTAGTAACTGCAACAACTGCATGTTTAGGATTTCTACCTGTTGCAAAAGCATTAGCATTATCTGTAGGTAATACAAAAACGCGTGGCTTTGGTAAATTCGCTTTTTTTGCAACTTCTGCCACAATTTGATGTAATCGCATATACTTACTTACATCTGCTTCTTTAGCACGATACATCCTTAAGACAATTTTATCTGAAAACCAATAACTACCAAAGTTCAGTGCAATTGCAAAAACTAATGCTACATAAATATTAATAAAATACGCACCAATCGCTAATAAAACTCCGCTAAGCAATCCTAATAAAACGACTGTTCGAATTTGATTTCCAATCATTATTTACTATATAAAAAAAGGTTTTAAGCTTTACTAACCCTGCTAGTTAGTAAATTTTTAATTTACTTTACTTTTTATTAAATCAAGTAAATATTCAAATTTAGTATATCCAAAATCTGCATTTAGATGGCCACCTTTTTCTAAACGAATTAGTTTGACATTTAAATTCTTTGCAAGTTCTTCTCCTTTTGAAATCGGAACATACGGATCATCTTTTGTATTTATTATAACAAAAGTTTTGCAATTTTGTTTTATTTTATTCCAATCAAAATTATGTGTTGTAAATGTTTTATTCAAAGTATCATATGGCTCAGCTCCAATTAATCCAAGAAAACCTGAAACTAAAAAACTAACATTTACTTTTACATTTATTTTTTCTAAAATATTCAACACAAATGCAGGTCCTAAACTATGTGCTACAAAAATAGTATCTTCATTAATGTCTTTCGCATATTTTTCAAAAACGTTTAGCCAAGCATCCAAACTTTGACCTTTGGGTGTTGGGAATTTTGGAACAAAAACTTGGTATCCTATTTCTTCAAGTTCAGATTTTAACCATTGAAACCAATTTCCTTGTGGACTTCCTCCAGTTCCATGAATAATAAAAGCGGTTTTCATATAAAATATAAAAAACAAGTAATTTAAATTTTATTGTTTTTCTGAAGTGTACTTAGCCAAGATTTTATGAATTTTTGCAAAGTGCTCTGCTTCATCTTCAACAAAATTGTTTAACATGTTAGCAATTTTTTCGTCTTTTACGTCTTGAGCATAACCTTCGTATAGTTTCTTAGCTTCCTGTTCTTTTTCTAAATCCAATTCTAAAAAAGCAATAATATCGGGTAAACTTGCGCAAATTAAAGTATTAAGCTCCATGTCAATATCTACATCATATACTTCAGAATCAAATGACGGTTCATGTGATTTTATAATAACGATACATTCTCGTTTATGTCTTAATTCTTCTTCTTTTAATTCAGCCAAAATCTCTTTGATTTCACCATCACATAATTTAGATACTTGCGCAGCATATCGTTTTTCTGCAGCCAACTCTTGCTCGGCAACCTTTTTCAGAATATCTGCATCTTGCATCTAATTAAAATAATATATTAACTTAAATAGAATTGTTTTGTAGAAAAGATAAACGCCGAGAGAGGGATTTACATCAAACAAGTTTGCTTAAAACAAACTACGTTCGTTTTGAACCCTCATACCCAAAGGGAACTGGTTTTCGAGACCAGCGCGGTACCAGATTGCGCCACCTCGGCAAATTCATGTGCAAAAATTAACTTATTAATTAATTTATATCTGCACAAAAGTTATTATATCCGACTGTTTTAAAAATATATGCAGAACATAATTCTCGGTCGAAATGCAACGGATTTCAAAAAATATGGTGAAGAAGGTACCATTTCTCTAGGTAAACATTATATTACAATGGAACGTGAAAAAAGTTTAGCAAATCCAATATTACTTGATGTAAATCGTCCACATGTAATATTAGTATGTGGAAAAAGGGGTGGAGGTAAAAGCTATACTATGGGAGTTATTGCTGAAGGACTGGCGAATCTCAAAGCCGAAATAAAACACAATATTGCAACAGTAATTTTTGATACAATGGGCATATATTGGACAATGAAAAATCCTAATTATAAAGATGATAAATTACTATATAATTGGAACTTAAAACCAACTGCTTTGAAACCAAAAATATTTGTTCCTTTTGGTTTAGTTGACCAATATGAAAAAAAAGGTCTACCTGTAGATGTTGAACTATCTTTATCGCCGACATTACTTGAAGCAAGAGATTGGTGTAATTTATTTAAAATTGATTTTAACAGTACATCGGGCATACTTATTGAACGAGCAATACTGAGTTTAACTAAAAAAGATTATGGGCTTAAGGAGATTATTAAAAAAATACAAAAAGATAAACGCAGTTCAGTCAGCGATAAAAATTTAGTAATCGCGCGTTTTGAAAATGTTGAAAAATGGTCACTTTTTATGGAAGACGCTACTAATTTTGACAAAATAATTCGAGGCGGTACAACCAGTATTATTGATTTAAGTGCATATAATTTTATTGAAGATGGTCAAGAAATTAAGAATTTAGTTATCGGATTATTCTCAAAACAAATTTTGAAAAAAAGATTATTATCTCGAAAAGAAGAGGAAGTTGCTGAAATTAAAGATACATTTAATGCTCCTGCAAAAAAAATAGATCCTCTTGTTTGGGTCATGATTGATGAAGCACATGAATATTTACCAAAAGAAGGTGAAACATTAGCAAGTGAACCATTAATTCAATTATTACGTGAAGGTAGACAACCCGGAATTTCAATTGTCTTAGCAACACAGCAACCTGGAAAAATACACACAGATGTAATGACTCAAAGCGATATTGTAATATCACATAGATTAACTGCTCGATTGGATGTAAATGCCCTAAATGAAATTATGCAGAGTTATATCTCATTTGCAATACAAAAATATATTGATGAATTGCCTCGAATTAAAGGCGCTGCGATTGCATTGGATGATAATTCTGAAAAAATATTTCCTATGCAAATACAACCACGAATTTCTTGGCATGGTGGTGGTGATCCTAGTGCGATTAGAAAAGATATGCGAAAATCAATTTTCTCTGACTAATTTGATTAATTAACCAAACAAATCCTTAAATTCTAGTGTGAAAAAATCAGAATATGTTACATATGCCAATAGTTGAAATTATTAAAAAAATAAGTGCCGGATCTAAACGCGCTGAAGATGAAATAAAAACGCTAATCCAACAAAAAATGGATTCTCATGACGGTCTTGTTTCTGAAGAAGGTGCTGCGCACATAGTTGCACATGATTTAAATGTAGAATTATTTAAAACGCCAAATGAAACTACCGGTTCACGAATGAAAATTAAAGATTTAGTAATCGGTATGACTAATTTTGAAATTGTAGGTAAAGCTTCACAAGTTTTTCCAATTAGAGAATTTCAGAAAAAAGGAAAAACCAGTCAGGTCGGTAATTTTAATCTAAAAGATGAATCAACTACAACGCGTATTGTATTATGGGATCAAAAAGCCGATGTAATCAAAGAAAATAAGTTACAAGTCGGTCAAATCATTAAAATAAGAAATGGTAATATAAAGAGTTCATCTTTCTCACCAAATGGTAAAGAACTTCATTTAACGATTAGAAGTCAAATGATTCTTGATGCTGAAGAAGAAGTAAATGTTGAAATTGATAAAGTACCTGAAAATGGAACGGTAACGCGTGAAATAATTTCTGCAAAATTGTCAGATATTAAAGATGCTCAAAACGTTAAAGTGCGAGGTACAATTGTACGCGTATATCCACCTGCGTTTTATGATTCTTGTCCTCAATGCAAAAAAAAGACAATTGAAAATAAATGCAAAGAACATGGTAATGTTGAATCGATACCTGCAATTGTATTTTCCATAATTTTAGATGATGGTTCTGGTGCAGTTCGTTGCACAGCGTTTAGTAATACTGCTGAAAAAATTATCGGACTAACTGGAAAAGAAGCTAAAGAAAAATCTGAAAATTTAGTTATATTTCAAGAAGAAATGGACAAAAAATTATTAGGTAAAGAACTTGAGCTTCTTGGTTTTGTAAGGGATAATAAACAATTTGACAGAACTGAAATCACCATTAATTCAATTAAAGAGTTAATTGCAATAGACGTTGCAAAAGAACTGTTGAAAGAGTAATGGACACTGGACAACTATGTGTAATTGATTTAATGCTTAAGTAATGTAAAGAAAATGGTAAAGAAAAAAATTGAGAAAGTTGTTAAAGAATCTGTTGAAGCGGTTGTAGAAACACCTGTTAAAGAAGTTTCTGAAATAGACAAAGAAGAAGCAAAGTTAGAAGATCTTCCGGGAATCGGACCAGTAACAATTGATAAACTTAAAGAAGCAGGTTTTGAGGATGTTATGAGCATTGCGGTTGCAAGTGCAGGTGTTCTTGCAGATGTTGCTGGAATAACTGAAACAACTGCAAACAAAGCGATTGCTGCAGCCAGAGACATGCTCGATTTAGGATTCATGACGGGTGAAGAAATTTCAAACCGACGAAAAACAGTTACTAAATTATCAATTGGAAGTACGGAATTTGATGCATTACTTGGTGGCGGTGTTGAAAGTCAAGGTATAACTGAATTCTTTGGAGAATTTGGGTCTGGGAAATCACAAATAGCAATGCAACTTGCGGTTAATGTTCAACTACCTAAAGAGCAAGGTGGACTTGATGGATATTGCGTATTTATTGATACTGAAAACACATTCAGACCTGAACGTATAAGACAAATGGCTGAAGCCAAAGGTCTTGATCCAGATGAGGCATTAAGAAAAATTATGGTAGCAAGAGCTTACACCAGCGATCATCAAATGTTATTAGCTGAGAAAGTCAGTGATTTAATCAAAAAGAAAAAAGTTCCAGTTAAATTAATAATTGTAGATTCAATGACTGGTTTATTTAGATCTGAATATGCTGGAAGAGGAACACTGGCAGTTCGCCAACAAAAACTAAATCGTCACATTCATACTTTGCAGAAACTTGCAGATTTACACAATGTTGCAATTTATATCACAAATCAAGTTATGTCACGGCCAGATGTTTTCTTTGGAAATCCAACAGCTGCAATTGGTGGGCACGTGCTTGCACATGCATCTCAATTTAGAGCATACTTACGAAAAGGAAAGGCTGGAAAAAGAATTGCTAGATTAATTGATTCACCGTATCTTCCCGAAGGAGAAGCAATCTTTAAAGTTACAGAAAAAGGCGTAGAAGATGCTTAAGTAAATTACTTTCCAAATCTTCTTTTCCTTTCGGAATAATCTGTCAGTGCTTTAACAAAATCATGTTTACTAAATTCTGGCCAGAACTTTTCAGTAAAATACCATTCTGCATAAGCACCTTTCCAAGGCATAAAACCACTTGTTCGTTGTACTCCGCCAGTTCTAATTATTAAATCAATGTTTTCATCAATTGATTTGTTATAGGCATTGGCGTTA
>CAZGVA010000035.1:0-9140 GCA_964528765.1 Candidatus Woesearchaeota archaeon
GTATTATATACAATAAGCCAAATAATAAGGCTTAAAAGTTATCACTACTGTGGAGAAAATGAAAGTAATAAACTATATAAAAAAATATTTTGGAGATTGGAGCTTATTTGAAAAAAGTTGGTTATTATTATTTACTGTAATAAATATCTACTTATTCTTTGCTTGGCAAGACACGCCGGTTGGTTTAATCGCATCATTAACGGGTATGATGTGTGTTGTTCTTGTAGCTAAAGGTAAAATAAGCAATTACTATTTCGGTATTGTAAATGTTATTCTTTATGCATTTATTGCATATCAAAGTAGGTATTATGGCGAAGTTATGCTAAATATCATATATTTCTTACCTACACAATTTATTGGTATATATTATTGGAGAAAAAATGTCAATAAAAGCAAAAGTGCAGATGATGTTATAATCAAACACTTGAAGATACGTGAAAAGCTTGCCTGGGGTTGTATTTCAATTCTTGGCGTGATTGGATACGGATTTTTCCTAAAATACTTAGGCGGAACACTTCCGTTTATTGATTCTGCATCTACCGTATTATCGGTTATTGCTATGCTTCTAATGATTCGACGCGTAACTGAACAATGGATATTATGGATAGCAATTGATATTGTATCTATATACATGTGGTTCCATATTCTAGTTAATGGTGGCAATGATATCAGCATGTTAGTTATGTGGAGCGCATATCTAGTAAATGCAATATATGGATATTACAATTGGCGGAAAATGGAGAAAATACAAAATGCGAGAAAATAAAACTGTAGGATTTATTGGTGGGAAGTTTCTTCCTTTCCACCAAGGTCATGTATATGCAATTATTGATGCGTCAAATCAAGTTGATAAATTACATGTTATTTTATCTTCATCTAAAAATCGCGATAAAGAAATTTGCGAACGAGATGGCATAAAATATATTCCTGCAGATGTACGACTTTCCTGGATAGGTGAGTCGCTAAACAACCTTAACAATATAGAAATAACACATATTGAAGATGATCAATGGGACGCGAATTATGACTGGGAAGAAGGTGCTAATATGATTAAAGACGCGATTGGTCAAAAAATTGATTATGTTTTTAGTTCAGAAACTTCATATAATGAACATTTCCACAAATATTATCCGGATTCGGAACATATTGTTATTGATGATCCAAGAAAAACCGTTACAATTTCAGCTACGGACATGCGAGAAAATATATATGACAACTGGGATAAATTACCAAACTGCGTCCGTTCATATTTTACTAAGAAAGTAGTTATAATTGGTACAGAAAGTTCAGGAAAATCAACATTAACTAAACAACTTGCAAAATTCTATAATACAAATTATGTTCATGAAGTTGGAAGAGACTATTGCGAAAAATATTCTAATCAATTAACTGCAGATATGTTTGATTTTATAGCCATGGAACATATTTTACTTCAAAGAAAAAAAGCTGAAGAAAGCAATAAAGTTTTGTTTATAGATAGTGAAGCAGTTATAACGCAGTATTATTTGGATATGTATTTTGATGGAAAAAAATCGCCATTAGTTGAAGAGATTAGTAAAATTCAAAAATATGACTTAGCGATTTTTCTAGAACCGGATATTAAATGGGTTGATGATGGATTAAGATTTGCTGGCGAAGAAGCGGTACGTCAAAAAAATAATGTAAAACTAAAACAGATGTTTGCAGATAAAGATATTCCATTTGTCAGTGTTAGTGGTAGTTACCAAGATAGATTTAATAAATCTAAAAAATTAGTTGATAAACTATTTGAAAGATAATGATATTTGAAAATGTTGCTTTAGTATATAAGGAAAACAAACGTAACATTTCAGAAAATATAAAACAAGAATATTTATCTTTTTCAAATACAACTTTAATAAATATTTCAGAAATAACTCGTGCATCAATTTCTAATAAAGATTTAATTATAACGCTTGGCGGTGATGGTACTTTTGTTGAATCTGCTAACCGTATAGATACTTCAATGATTTTAGGTGTAAATTCCGATCCAAAAACAAGTGAAGGTGCCCTTACAAGTTTTGATATTACTGAACTGCATATGCTTGAAGATATTTTAGAAGGTAATTTTAATATAATTGAAAGACAGCGAGCAGATGTTTGGTTAAATAATAATTTGTTGGGTGAACATTCTACAAATGATATTTATATTGGAGCTGAATATGCATTTCATAGTTCAAGATATATAATAAGTTACAACGGGCAAACTGAAGAACATCGAAGTTCCGGAGTTATTATTTCAACAGGGACCGGTTCTGCAGCATGGTTTAAATCGGCAGGTGGTGAAGAATTTAGTTATACTGAAAAAAAATTAAGATTTATTGTTCGAGAACCATATATCGGAAAACGTATTTTTATGCCTACAATTCTGAAAGGTGAAATTCATTCTGATGAAAAAATTAGGTTTGAATCAACCAGAGATTATGGTGGAGTTTTATCCATTGGATTTAAGAATTATGATTTCAACAGAGGCGATATTGCTGAAATAAAAGTTAGTGATAAACCTCTTAAAGTTCTAGAACGGAAAATTTAATATGAAACTTGGAATATTATTTAGTGGTGGAAAGGATAGTGTTATGGCTCTTTATTGGGCACAGCAAAAGCATATTGCTTCTTGTCTAATTACAATTGATTCTGAAAACCAAGAAAGTTATATGTTCCATACAGACAAAATCAAAGATATCCCGAAGCTTGCAAAGAAAATTAATATTCCGTTGGTTTTTAAAAAAACTAAAGGTGTAAAAGAGGAAGAACTTGAAGATATGAAATCTGCAATTCAAGAAGCTAAAGAAAAATATGGAATAAAAGGAATTGTTTCTGGAGCTCTTGCTTCAAATTATCAAAAAACTCGCGTTGATAAAATTTGCAAAGAATTGGGATTAAAATCATTTGCACCATATTGGCATGTTGATTCTGAAGAATATATTAAACAAATTATTAATTTAGGATTTAAAATTAAAATTGTACACGTTGCTTCAGAAGGTTTGACTGAAGACCGGGTTGGAAAGTTTATTGATAAAGAATTTCTCACAAAAATTTTAGCACTTAATAAAAAATACGGAGTTCATATTGCAGGTGAAGGTGGCGAATATGAATCGCTAGTTATTGACGGACCAATTTTTAAATAACTTTTTTACCATTAACAAATACTTTATCTACACAAGAACCATTTGCTGAATAAACTAAATGTGACACAATTCTATCTTTTTCAAGGGGTTGTAACAAAAAATGTTTAGCATCAAGCAAAACTAAATCTGCAAAGTTTCCAGCTTTAATTGTTCCTGCTCGCAAATTAAGCGCTTTTGCCCCATTAATTGTTGCCATATCTAAAACCTTTTGTGCAGGTGCAACTGTTGCATTACAATAATTTTGCTTTTGAAGATATGCACATGAACGCATCTCCTCAAACATATCTAGATTATTATTTGATACTGCTGAATCAGTTCCTAACCCGACAAGTATGCCTGCTTTTTGTAATTCTCTTAAAGGCATTATACTACCTGAAGCAAGTTTCATATTTGAACGTGGACAATGAACGACTGTAACATTTTTATCTGCTAAAATTTTAGTGTCTTCTTTAGTAATCCAACAACAATGTACTGCAATTACATTGTTTTTCAAAAAATTAATTGATTCCAAATATTCAACAGGACTTTTACCAAAATCTCGTAATGCATTTTTAACTTCTTTTTGAGTTTCAGCTACATGAATATGAACTGGATATTTTTTCTTAGATAATTTTTGCGTTTGAAGTAACAAATCTTTAGAGCAAGTAAATGGTGTATATGGACCAATTGCAAAATTAATTCTTGATGATTTTAATTTTTTAATATATTTATATAAATTAGTTGAATCTTCCAAACGTTCTTTAGATTTATTAGAACCATCTACATCAAGTAAACCTCTTGACAAAAATGCACGAATACCTAATTCTTCAGCTGCTTCTGCAACACGATCCATACTCATATACATATCATTGAAACAAGTAGTTCCTGTACGTAACATTTCTCTAATTGCCATAGTTGATGCAACATATATTTTGTCAGGAGTTAATTTTGCTTCAGCTGGAAAAATCTTTTTCTCTAACCATTCGTCTAATGGCATATCATCAGCAATTCCCCGAAGTAATTGCATTCCAACATGTGTATGCAGATTAATAAGTCCGGGCATTACAATATTCTGCGAACAATCAATTTCATTTTCGGCATGTAAATCTTTACCAATTCGTAAAATAATATTTCTAGAAATTAAAATATCCATTTTTTCCCAAATATCTCGATTACTATTTTGCGTTACAATAAATTTACAATTTTTCAAAACAGTTTTCATTTTAAGCAATAGCCCCATCCAAAGCATTATGACACGAACACTCTTCAGCAACATCTATTTGTGAAATAACGTTCATTAACAATTTTTTTGATTTTTCAATATTTTTACCCACTGTTTCAATTATGTCTTTCATTGAGACCGCATGTTCTTTCCAGCAATCATAATCCGTAATCATTGCTATGGATACATAGCAAATTTCCGCTTCTCTTGCTAAAACACTTTCTGGAACCATTGTCATTCCAACAACATCAGCATCCCATTTTTGATATAATAATGATTCGGCTTTTGTAGAAAATCTCGGACCATTTATACATATATATGTTCCAGTTTTATGATAACTTAATTTAAGTTCATCTGCAGTTTTAATCAATAAATTTTTGATTCGTTTACAACAGGGATCTGCCACAGAAATATGACACACCTTATCTTTGTCATAAAAAGTTGTTTCTCGAGCATTTGTTCGATCGATAAATTGGTCAACAAAAACAAAATCGCCTGCCTTAAGTTCTTCTTTCATTGAGCCAACGGCACAAGGTGCAAGAATTACTTTCACACCTAATTGTTTTAAAGCCCAAATATTTGCACGATAATTTACTTTATGTGGCGCAATTGAATGTGTTTTTCCATGTCTTGGGATAAATGCGATTTTCTTACCATTATAATCACCTACAGTTACGGGTGCAGAAGGTTTTCCATATGGTGTATACACGTCAATATCTTCAACATTATTTAATAATGAAACATCATAAACTCCAGATCCGCCAATAATGCCGATCATTTTTTGCACCTCCAATGTATTGGGTCTTCTTCAAGTCGCTCAACTACATCTCTGCGCTCCATTTCAACTAAAAGTGATTCTAATTCTTCTAAACTAACGGTTAGTGCATAAGAATTTTCAAGCCCTTGTTTAATAGCATCTAAATGTGTTTTTTCTGAATCTTCCATACAATTTTTAATTAAATTTATCAAGTCTTCTGTAAAACACCATGGATATAATATCCATCTCCAAGTAATTTCATGAGCAATATAATCAGGCACAAAATCACTTTTATCAATATGGTGTAAAGTTGCAGTTTTAATTTCTGCAGGATTTAATGATTTAATGTGTTCCATACTTAATTTCATACTTTCACCTGTATCGGTTATATCATCAACAATTAATATTTTTTTATCAGTAATATCCATATTTAATGGAAACTTCAGAACAGCGCCACCATCGGGATTAGCCGTTATTCCCCAATGTTCGGTTTTTAAACTAGCTAAATCTTTTATGCCCATAAAATCACACAAGTTTCTTGCAGGAACCCATCCACCTCTAGCTAGACCCACAATTAAATCTGGTTTGTACCCAGAATCTAATATTTTTTTGGCTAAAACTTGTGATAATTTATAGGTTTGCTCCCAAGAAATAAGTTCTACTTTGAACGTTTTCATAATATTTACAATTAATTGCACTTATAAGAATTTATATTACTGAATCAAGTTTTTTCTCAATTCTATCTAATCTTTTTTTCATATCTTCCCACATTTCCTGAACAATTTCATGTGGTGGTTTTGGATGAAATTTTGGTGGAATGGGCTTTCCATCCCTTAAAAAATCTAAAATATGTGGTTCAACTAATTTGTAAAAACGTTTCCCACTTTTCAATTCAGCAGTTACTACGCCGAGTTCAGCTAACATCGTAAGATGGAAGTCAATCGATTGTGGCTTCATATTTAACTCAGATGCAATCTCCGAAAGATATTTTTCACCCTTGCCCAGACTCATAAGAATTTGTCTACGAATATCATTGGCTAAAGCTCTATGAAATAACCCTTCAGTTATGTGTGGTGGTGGCATATTGTATATTTTTATAGATATTTATATACTTTTCCATTTTCCTCGAAAACCGAAACTCTTATAAATAATTATTGATTTCTTGTTTCATATGAAAACCGAAACAAAACGTAAAAATTTAGATGAGAAAATACAAATTGACGAAAATGGTAGAGAATACATTCTTTGGCCACAAGGTTTTGAGCCTGGATCGATTGTAGGATCTAATGACTTTAGACCTGGATCACTTACTAGCCGACGTAGAGATTATCATACACATTGGTTAATTAAGGTTATAAATTATAAAAAATAAACCGATTATATTAAATTTTTGCTTATTTTTGGAATTTCTTTTTCCAATGTTCTTTAAGAAATGATATACTAAGTGTAGACAGAACAAAAGCAACTGCAGGTATTACTGCATTAATTAATGGTTTTTCAATACCAGCTGACCACATAAATACTACAACTACTATATATGTAAATATTGATATGATTAGCCTTCGAGTATTGCTGGTTTCCCAAGCCTTATCTGCTTCAACTCGCTTATTTCGTGATTTTATGTTTTTGATTTCAGTTTCTATTTTCATAATGTTGATAATCTTCCCGTAATCAGATCAATCTTATCTTCTTTTTCAGGGCCAATTGCACAAACAGTTGTTGTTCCAGGTTTTAACTCAGTCATTCCGGCATCTGAAATAATTGCAGTTGGAATTCCTACATCTTTTGCTTCTTGAGCATATTTGTAAAGCTCTTTTTGGTTTTGAACTTTAAGAACAACTTTTTTCATTCCACTTAATCGCCATGCTGAAAAAATAGGTCTGTGTTTTTTCTTTGCTTGCAAGCTAGCTTCAACTGCCGCATGTGAACATTGAGCACAGGATTTTCCCTTACTCATTTTCAAATCAGTTCGTATAAGAATAACTTGTTTATAGGCCATATAATTATTAATCGAACTAGTTATTAAATCTACTCATATCTAAGTGCATCTACGGGTTTCAGCTTAGCAGCTTTCATTGCAGGTAATGTTCCTGATACTGCGCCAATTAAAAATGCAAAAGACATTGCTCCTAAAACTAATTGCCAAGACACACTAATTTTAAGTGATATACCTATTAGTCCTGTTCCAGCTACAACTTCAACTAATTTACCTAAACTAATACCGATTAATGTGCCCACTGCACCACCTACAATTCCTAAAATTCCGGCTTCAATTAAAAATATCGCCAGAATTGCGCGATTAGATGCACCAATGGCTTTCATAATTCCAATTTCTTTTGTCCGTTCTAAAACTGAAGTATACATTGTATTCATAATTCCAATTGCTCCAACTAAAAGAGAAATTGCTGCAATGCCAACAAGAACTAATTGAATAATTCCCAGAATTGAATTAACTTGTTCAAGAATTTCTGCAGGAGTCATTGCATTAAAATCTTCAGCATCCCGATGTTTTTCTAGCTTTCTTTGAACTTCTTCAGCAATTGATTCAGCATCAGTTCCTGGCTTAATTTTAGCCATAATCATATTATAATCTTCTTGGTCAAGAATATTTTTTGCAACAGCCACATCCATATAAATAGACGCGTCATCTTGACTATTACCTACTTCTCTAGCAATACCGACAATTTTGAATTTTTCATCATTTATTAAAATTGCATTTTTAACATGTAATTCATCATCAAACATATCTGTTGCTGCAAGATACCCAATACCTACTTCTTTTTTTCCAGATTCAGGATATCTGCCTTCCAAAATATCCCATCCAATTTCATCCCATATATCTGTAGCAGCATTATCCAAAGGAATACCCATTAAGTAAGAATAAGCATCTTGATTATGAAATGTATATTTCGCTGTTCCATACATCATTGGAAGAACTAAATCAATCTCAGGAATACGTTCAATTACTTTAACGTCCCCATCATCAAACGGTGCTTCTGAAGTTGATCCTGGACCCATGAAAGAAGTTGGTGTAATTGTAATTGTATCTGTGCCCATTTGCTCAAATTGTGCTTCAATTGAGTCTTGCATTCCTTGCGAAACAGAAATCAATGCAACAATCGATGCTACTCCAATAATAATTCCAATTGCAGTTAGCCAAGAACGTATCTTTCGATGCGTAATATTCCCTAATGCAATTTTGAAGTAGTCAGATAACATATCTTAGTGTTTTCTCTTTTTCTTACGCCATTTCCAAATCACAAAACCTACTGCAAGTAAAGCTATTATTAAATACATTTTACTTCCACTTGAATCGGGCATTAAATTAAATCGTTTCAAATCTTCTTGCGAGTAAACTTTTATACTAACTTCGGCTTCTGAAGTATAATCTTTATTATTTGAATCAGTATATTCCACAGTTACAGGTAATTTCAAATAGTCTGTTTTTTCTAAAGCAAAATCTTCATCAACAAATAAATTAAAATCTGCTGTATCAAAATCACTGGAATCTAAATCTCCAATATAAATTTGTTCAGTTGAAAGAATAGTATAAGCATTGGATTCAGCTAAAATTATAGTTAAAAATTTTATATCAAGTTTTCCACGATTAACCATATTTAGAGTTACTTCGCCAGTTTTTCCGCCCCAAAGAGTTGGTGCTTCTTCAATACCTACGCGTACTCTAGGAACTCCACCAGTCTTAACATTTATTCCATCAATAGTAAATTCACGCAATACTTGTGAACAAGTACTATCTGAACATTGCTGAACATCAAAATCATATAAACCTTCGACAGCTTCTTCATCTACAATAAGTTCAAACTCTACAGAACGTTCTTTAAAGCCAGATATTCTCCCAACTTCTTCTATGCCTGTTCCTCTTGGAAGTATGAATGGATATTCTGGAACAATCCGAACATAAACATCATCAACATTTTCTTCTCCGAAATTCTGTACAGAAAGCCAGAAAGTTACAAGCTGACCTGGCTCTGCCGGTTGAGGATCATAATCTGATTGTCTAAATACTAAATTTCCG
>CAZGVA010000036.1:0-8852 GCA_964528765.1 Candidatus Woesearchaeota archaeon
AAATAAGCAATTGATTCATTTTCTAAAGTTAAGATATTTTCCCAAATTATATCTCTTAAAAGCATATGATACGCTGAAGTATCAAATAGGATTATTGATTTAGACATATTTCATTTCAAAAGAGTAACTCTTAACTCTTTCGATTACATTTTTTATAAATAGATTGTTAGAACATTATTCAAAACACTTATATTCTAGCATACATATAAATTCTATGCGTAAGGTAAGCAAGTTGGCTTTTTTATTATTTATGGGTTTAATTTTAGCTAGCACAGCTATGCTTTCTTCTCAAGCAGTACCTGAATTATTAATTGATGCAACTGTGATTGATAATGAAATTTTGTTTAATGAAGTTGCAAAATATCAGCTTGAACTAACCAACAATCGCGAAGCTACTATGAATATAAATCTTCCAACACCACGTAATAATTGGGATATTACAATCAATCCATATTTATTTGAATTAAGAGAAGGTCAATCAAAAATCGTAGATATTTCGATTGCGCCACCAAAAGTTGTTGATTCTGGTGTGTATAGTGTTTATTTTAAGTTTAATGCAAATAATGAACAAATTGATTACAAATATTTACATGTTGAAGTTTTAGAAGATAGCCCTGTTTTTGATTCTAAAATAAAACTAATTGAAGAAATTAAAGCAGAAGAATCTTGGTCAGAAGAATTTCTTGAAAGGTCATATACTGTTGTTTTAATAAATACCGGTAAAGGTGAAACATCCGGTATATGGAATACTGAAGTTAGTTCATTTGGTCGTTTCTTTTTGAAAAGTGATATACCCAGTGTGTTTGAAACAACTGAGGGTGTTACGAAAATAAATTGGGAATATACTATTCCAGTTGGTGAGCAAGTTACTTTAACATATTCAATTTACTATATGCCATTATTCGCAGCAAGTATATTCATTTTAATTGCACTTATATTACTTGGTATTTATTACATGTCGCCATATAAAGTTACGAAAAGCATTACAACAAAAGGCGGATACATTCAAGTTAAAATTTATTTGAAAAATAAGACACGTAAAAAACAAGAGAATATTACTGTTGAAGATTATATTCCCGTACCTTTAATGTTATCAAGATCTTTTGGAACAATGTCTCCAACATCAATAAGAAAGTATCGAAGTAAGCTAACAGTAACTTGGAAATTTGATGAATTAGCACCAAAAGAAGAACGTTTACTTTCATATAAAATGAAATCTAAACTAAAAGTTGAAGGTAGAATAAATATACCACCAGCAACTTTAAACCAAAAAACCAAAAAGAAGAAAGTTCAAATATATTCAAAAATTAAGCACAATGAATAAATTCTGTATTTATTTTATCGGATAGTTGACGAGATAGCGTTAGAAACATTTTTAATAGGCATTTTGCCCATATAGATATGTCGCAAACGTTAATGCGATAAACAAAAGATCCCGCTCTAGCTCAATTGGTAGAGCGCACGGTTGTAGTTTGAAACCCTCTTTAATGAGGTCTTCATCCCAGAACATGTTCTGGGCAATGAGCAATCCCCGTGAGGTTCCTGGTTCAAGTCCGGGGGGCGGGACTAATTGTCTTAGGGATACTGATTTTGATGTATTTTGTTGTAGGACTGTCGTAAAAGTAACGAAAAGAAATATCTAATCGCAAAGTTTATTAAATAATTAATTAATAATTAAATAATATGGATAAACAAACTACTTATAATATTTTTTTAACTCTAGGAGCAATTTGGGTGATTGTAGGATTAATTGTATATCCAAATCCGGCGATATGGCCACTGGGTTTTATTTTTCTAATAAGTGGTTTAATTGGAAAATTTGGCCATAAAAAATAAACCTGACGATCTTTCTTTTGACTCAAGGGGACGCGGTGGTAGTTCTAATGGATTTAATAGTTTTAGTCGATCTTAATTGTTAAACATGACGTTCTATCTCAGTTCGGAGGCAGGACATTATTCTCTTTGTGATTGTTTGGACGTATTTATTTTAACAACATTTAAAACATTATAATTCCGTAGAATCTTATGACGAATCTTAAAAAAATTATACGATCAAGTTTAATGTTAATTTCAGTAATTTTTATTATTTCAATATCGAAGATAGTTGGCCTTTATACAAATTATCTTTGGTTTTCTTCTTTGGGTTTTTCAAAGATTTTTACGGTAAGTTTAATGACAAAGATTAGTATCTTTTTTGTTGTAGCATTATGTTTCTTTATATTTACCCTAGTAAATTTGCGTATCGCTACTAGAATTCAAAAGTCAAAATGGCCTTTTAATTTAGTTACGTTAACAATTTTAGGGATATCTATTTTCTTAGGAGTTATTGCATCCACGTCATGGCTCACCGTACTTCAATATTTAAATCAAGTTCCGTTTAATATTCGGGATCCAATCTTTGCGCAAGATATCGCGTTTTATGTCTTTTCACTTCCATTCTTCCTTACTGTTTGGAATTATCTATTTACAAGTGTTTTAATCACAATATTACTTGTTGGATTTTATTATCTATATCAAATTATATCACAGATTTTTGCAAGGGAATTACAGCCAGAAAGAGATACATTTTATAGAGCAGATCGTAAAGCTGATTTAAACTTAGATGCGAAGTATGTACCATTTAATTTTTTGGCTGAATTTGCAAAGATCAAAAAAATTGCGAGAGTACATCTAGCCATACTTGCGTCATTAATTTTCGTTCTACTTGCAGTAAAGCATTATCTCGCTCGTTTTTCTATAATGTATTCTGAAAACGGTATCGTAGTGGGTGCAGGATATACTGATATTGTTGTATTCTTACCTCTAGTAAAATTTCTTATGGTTTTTGCAATAGTTGTTGCTGTCGTATTTTACATTTGGATATTTTACTTTTCACGAAAACCCTTCTTGAAGAAAAAACATATACTTCTTTCGATTTTATTTATTTATTTATTAGTAGCTTTTGTCGGTGGAGCGATTATTCCAGGTATTGTACAATCGTTAAAAGTAAGTCCGAATGAAATTAATCTTGAAGAACCATATATTAAAAATAATATTGAATTTACGAAGATGGCGTATGGACTTGATACTGTCGAGGAAAAAGACTTTATTGTTAGTCAAAATATTACGCCTAAGGTTTTAGAAAATGCAGAAGAAACGATATCCAATGTTAGAATTCTAGATTACCGGCCATTAACAAAAACTTACAAACAGACGCAAGAGATTCGACTTTATTACGATCTTTCAGGTATTGATATTGATAGATATACTATTGATGGTAAATATACTCAAGTTATGCTAGCTCCACGCGAACTTGATCAAACACAAATTGCTCAGAATGCCAAAACATGGGTTAATTTACATATGGTTTACAGCCACGGTTTTGGAGTTGTTATGAGTCCAGTAAATGTTGTAACTACTGAAGGCCTTCCTAATTATTTTATCAAAGACATTCCACCAACGTATTCGGTTGAAGAAGAGACTCTTAAAATTGATCAACCACGAGTATATTATGGTGAAAAAGAAAATAATTTTGTTATTGTAAATACAAAAACAAATGAATTTGATTATCCTAAGGGACAGATCAATGAATATATTAATTATGATGGTATTGGTGGAGTAAAGTTAGATTCTTTTGCCAAGAAAATGTTTATGGCTATTAGATTTATGGATATAAAAATTCTATTTTCTTCAGATATCACGCCTGAAAGCAAAATAATGTTTAATCGAAACATACAGGATCGCATTTCAAAGATAACGCCATTCTTAGTACTTGATAATGACCCGTATTTAGTTATCGATGATGGTGAGTTATATTGGATTCAAGATGCATATACTGTCACTGGAAATTATCCATATTCTCAGAAATTCAATGGAATAAATTACATCAGAAACTCAGTAAAGATTGTAATGAATGCTTATGATGGTGATGTTACTTATTATGTTATTGATAAAGATGATCCAATAATCCAAGTCATTGAGAATATATTCCCTGAACAATTTAATGATTTTGATGATATGCCGGCATCACTTAAGAAACATATTCGTTATCCAGAGGATCTTTTCAAAATTCAATCTCAAATATACAGCATGTATCATATGAGTGATATGAAGGTATTTTATAATAAAGAAGATGCGTGGCAAATTCCATATGAGCTTTATGGTACTGGCCAACAAATTCCGGTAGAACCTTATTATATAATTATGAATCTTCCAGGTGAAGACAAAGAAGAATTTGTATTAATGACCACATTTACCCCATTAAAGAAAGATAATATGATTGCGTGGCTTGCAGCAAGATCAGATAACGAAAATTATGGCAAACTTTTACTTTACAAATTCCCAAAAGATACACTAATTTATGGTCCTTTACAAATTGAAGCTAAGATCGATCAGGATTCTGAGATATCTCAACAGTTAACTCTTTGGTCTCAGCAAGGATCTAGAGTTACGCGTGGAAATCTGTTAGTAATACCTATTGAAAGTAATCTTCTTTACATAGAACCATTATATATTCAAGCAGAGACGGGACAGTTACCCGAATTAAAAAGAATTCTTGTTTCAGATGGAGAACGGGTTGTTATGGAAGTGGATCTTGCAACAGCTTTACAGGAACTCTTTGGCAAATCAACAGTCTTCAAAAGAAGTACAACGACAACTGATAAAAATAAATCTCAAACAGATTTAATCAATGATGCTAACGTACATTATGATGCAGTTCTACAAGCCATGGATAATAACAATTGGTCTGCGATTGGAGAGAACTTTGGCTTATTGGGAGCTACACTCGAATCACTTAACAAATAAGATTAAATTATATCTCCGCCCCATGATTATATACTGATTAATATCTTCTTTTCATATCAATTTGAGGGAAGGAATTATATATTTCTTCACGTTTGACGATATGTTAGGACTTTCTATATATTAGGGTCAGTTAGATAGCGAGTTCCGTAATAATAACAATTCCCAGAATTATAATACTCATGTAAATATCTTTTCTTTTAACATGTTCTTTTAAAAATAATGCAGATAATGATAAGACTATTATCGGCTGCAACGAAAGAAGTAGAATCGTATGTACAACACCAATAATTGTATAAGCAAAATAAGCAAATACAAACGCAAAAATTATAAGCACTTGCGCAAGTATGACTTGTGGTTTTGGACTAAACAAAACTTGTTTTTTATGTGCTTTGAAAAATAAGAAAACGATCAAAAACATAAAGGAAATTCGAATAAAATACAAAGAAAAGGGTGAAAAGTTATCAAGTAAGAGTTTAGTTGGAACTACTGCTAACCCTCCGAAGAATGCGGATCCAATCATTAACATTACACCTTTTGTAATTACAATATGATGTTTTTGCATATTGAAAAGAACAATTGTTACGCCTGCGATAATTGCAGCAAGTACAAGTATCGGATTTCGCTCAAGTGGAAGGAATGTAACTGCTGCTATTACACCAAATAATGGCGTTAAAAGAAGATATGGTTCAAATGAACTTAGTTTATGATGCTCAATAGCATGGTAATATAATAGGTTTGCAATAGCACCCAATCCTGCTAAAGCTACTAACAAGAAGCCAACTTTTAATGTAAAAATATTATGTGCATCCCATAAAAATATAGTAAAAGGGAGCATAATAAGCGCGATTAAAAGAAGCGTGGTCGTCAAGTATCTAACATGATTTACTTTCGCACGATCTAAAGCGCTTTTGTCAACAACTATACTAATTGCTGAAGACAGTGATGACAATAACGCAAATAACATGATTCTAAACAATGTATTCGGAGTATATATTATTATTGTTTTCTGGTTGTCTCACCCCTCCTCAATCTCTTTTTATGTTTACTTCTTTAGCAATTCTTCAATTGAATTAAAATAGTTAGATTTTGGAATTATTTTTTCATGATATGTTCCACGATTCCAATATATTTTGTATGCATTTGCTCCAGGTTTTGATGCAACCACCTGATATTTACCATCAACAAATTTAATAGCACAACAATCATCTATAGCAATAGCCACACCTGGGGTTTTTTTCATCATTTGTTTGAGATATGTTTGTCTAGATAATTCAACATCATAATGCGGACAATGTAGAGCCTTAATTAAACCCATTCCAGTAACCTTGATTAATTGATCACTTCCACTTGTAAATTTTCTTGAATCAGAATTTCCTTGTCTAAACCAACATATTGATCCTGCACTTACACCAGACAATACTGTTCCGTTATTGTATGCTTCCATTAATAATTTGTCAACACCATATTTTCTCCAAAGTGTCATCATCTTTAGAGTGTTTCCACCACTAACATATATAATATCTGAAGACCTAATTTTTTCTTTAATACACTCATTAGTTAATTTTTTTCTAATTAAATTTAGAACATTAATATTGCAACCTAATCCCTCAAAATGATTTTTTACAGTTTTATAATCTTCATTAGAATCATTCTGTGCAGTTGGAATATGCAAAAGATTTGGATTTGTTTTTCCAGATAAGTTGATGATTTCTTTATTTATTTCAGTTGTTTCTACGGGATATCTGGGTCTTCCAATTTCTCCACCACCAATTGCAACGATTTTTCCCATATTATCAACCTTTAATGAGATAGTAAATAGGATTAACATTATATTTAATAAATGCTTGGTATGTATTTCTTGATATACACCTGTCAAATGTCCGTTTTATATAATGATGTGAGGGCAGGACATTATTTTTTCAGTGAAAAATGTGAAAAAACTGTATCCGGTTCTTCAAAAATACAAAAATTATTAAAGGAATAAATGACTTATCAAGTTAGCATTGGGAAATTCAAAATCGCGGATCGAAAATGGAAATACAAAGATTACTGAGAGAAATTAAAGAGTGTTTGTTATATGAAATGTAGAATTAGTTGGCAAGGAGTAAAACCGTTAGAATTCGTGGCAGAAGAACCTCATTTAATTATACGTATGGATTTTAAAGAAGAATATTATGAAAGAAACTTGATATATAGGGATGTGATTTTGTAATTAAGTGGTGTAAAAGGGAAAGGGTGAAGAAATGGAAGACAATATGATTTTATTTACGGTTTTTATAATCTGTCTTGCTATTTTAATCGCTACGTGGGTAGTTAAAGATGGAAATTAATAATAGGGATATTAAATATATTTTGTATCAAAGAACCAGATATCTAAAAGAAAATAAGTTATTTAGATTACTTAACAAAATAGAAGAAAGAAACCACAGACTTGGAAATAAATTAAAAAGAAGTCTCTTCAAAAATGAAATTAAAAAAGAATTTGAAAAAGATATAATTAATGATTTTAATACTATTAAATCATGTTTGCCAAAAAGCGCAACGAATATACTCGATATTGGCTGTGGAATGGGATCGATTAATACATATTTATATAAGATGTACAGCGGTAAATCTAAGATATTTTTAATTGATAAAACAAGAATTGATAATAAAATTAAATATAATTACAGACTCAGTCCGTCTTTTTATAATTCATTAAAAAACACTAAAGAGTTTTTAATAAATAATGGAATTAAAAAAGAAGATATAAAAATGCAAGAAGCAACTGATGACGGGTTGATTTCATTTAAAGTGAAATTTGATTTAGTTATATCAATATTATCTTGTGGATTTCATTATCCAATTGATATATATTTAGATAATATATATAAATCAATGAATAAAAAAGGAGTTTTGATTATAGATGTCAGAAATACTACTGATGGTATGGCTGTATTAAAGAAGAAGTTCGGTAATGTTAATGTAGTACACAAAGGAACGTTATTTGAGCGAGTTAAATGTATAAAAGAGTAGGATGTAATCGAGAAGATTAGAATAAAGTCAATAAAGATCCTTCTTTCATATAATACGGGAATAGTTCCATCAAGTATATTATTAATCACCCTCAAAGAAGCTAAAATATTGATAGAACCGATAAACATACTTCAACTATCGCATATTACAAAATAAAAAACTTATGGGAAATTTTTGACAAGTAAATATCGTTGCTTACTTTGAATGAATACTGTTTTAAGTTTAATTATCACTTTAATGTATGTCGATTAAATCACTTTTATCTGAAGATTATATTGATCAGGATTTTTTAAAATCTTTAGAAAATAATTTATCACGTAAAAATGAATTTAATGATTTTATAGAACGTATTCATGAACCTGTTTTTGATACCAAACCTATAATTTCAGAACAAACATGCGTTACACTAATACGGAGTATTGAAAAAGCGCATTCAGATAAACAAATCAAAAAAAGTCATCTACATATTTTTAATCTAACCGCACTTAAATATTTAGGCGATACTTCATTTAAAACACCTACAAAGTCTAATGTTAAAAGATTAAAGCGTTATTTTAAATTTCAAAATATAAATTCAGATAATTCGAAAAAAACACTTGAATTTATAAGTAAAAGATTGACTTTGTCCAAATCAATTGAATGTCGATTGAATAAATATGATTCGGACCAGTCTAATCTCTTAGGTAAATTAAAAAATTATAATAATACCTTTTTGGAAAGTGTTGAAATTTTAGGTATATATGCTGCACTTTCATGGTTTTTGAGTGAGTCAACCGAAGAAATTGGTTACAAATGTGCAATTGGATTTAGTTTTTTTGTTCCATATCTTTTGGGAAAACAATTCTTTTCTGAACTTTATAATAAAAAAATTCATGCACCTAAAATGGAAAAAAGAGCCAAACAACACATAGATATACTAACGGATCGGGATACAATAAGACAGATAAATGAGGGTATTACTGAATTAGAATATATAATAAATTCGGATCAACAACCATATGAAACACAAAATTTATTACAACGGATTTCTCAAAAAATTTACCGTGCAGATA
>CAZGVA010000037.1:0-8842 GCA_964528765.1 Candidatus Woesearchaeota archaeon
CAAACTTCGATAATTCAGAAAGTTACAGTTGGGACACAACAACAATCAGCGAAGGTAACAACACAGGTGCAGTAGTAATTGATGCTTTAACTGCAACTGATGGAGGAAATAATGTTCCAGCTGCAATGTGGAAGTTCTCAGAAGGAACAATTACTCTTGATAATCCAGATGATGCTTGGGTAATTGGCAGCTCAGCGGTATTTGAATGTTCAGCAACTTCACAAGCTAGCATGGTTAACATGACTCTATATCACAACAACACCGGAACTTGGGTTGCAAATGCAACAAATGTAGTTTCAGGAACATCTGCAGAAACATTATTTAATGTGAGCGACTTATCTGAAGGAACAGTTGACTGGTATTGTGGAGCTTGCGACCCAGTAAGTTGCTTTGTATCTAGTGAAAACCGAACAGCAACAGTTGACACAACAAAGCCAGCAATTGAATTTATTACATCAACATATTCAGACTTGAGTAGAATTGCAACATGGAGAGAAGTTGTAGTTAATATGTCATCTTCAGATACACATAACCAAAGTACATTCTTAGACTGGAACAGAAGCTTAGTTGGATACTGGAGCTTTGATAATATTTCCGGAACAACAGTTTATGATGATTCTAGCTGGCAAAATAATGGAACAATAACTAATGGTGCATATGAAAACCAAGGTAAATTTGGTAAGGCAATGGACTTCCAAGATACCAGTGGATATGTAAGAATTGCAGATAATCCATCATTACAGCTTACTGGAGATATGACCTTAGACTTCTGGTTGAATATAGATACTCTTGGAATTTATAGTGTTTTGATAAATAAAGATTACAAAAATGAATTTGATAGTGAATTATATAATGGGGATAGAATTTCATTTACTCATGGAAACGGAACAGATTACGACTTTAATGCATGGACATTTGATGGTTCAGTAAAAGAAGGAGAATGGAATCACTTTGTAATTGTTAGAGATACTTCGGCTAAGAATATTTATTTCTACATGAATGGAATTCTTAAATATACAGATCCATATACAATGGATCCAGTTGCTGGAAATGATCCACTTGACTTAGGAATTAGAGGTGGAAGTAGTAGACCACTTAATGGTTCAATGGATGAAGTTCGAATACATTCCAGAGCACTTTCACCAGAAGAAGTTAATGCATCATATAATGCTAATGAGTATAAATATGTCAAGACATTTAGCAGCTTAGATGAAGGACAGAGCTATCCATATACAGGATATTCTGTTGATTTAGGAGCAAATCAAAACTCAACTGAAGAAAGAACAGTTGTAATCAATAATATTCCAACAGATTATACCAATGTGCTTCTAGCTGCAACATCTGTTCTGAATATCACAACCGACAACTTAACAGTTAGCTGGACAGAGGGAACGGATGCTGATTCAGATACAATTCACAATATCACTGATTGGAGACTTGATGGCGAGTCAATTGCAGTTCTAAATATGCCCTTTGATACTAACAGAAGTGGAACAACTGGCGCAGTAATTAGAGATTATTCAACTTGGGAAAACAATGGAACGCGCGTAGATGATCCTGATTGGAATTCAACAGGTCAGATTGGCGGAGCATATGAATTTGATGGTGTTGATGATTACATTAGTACAGGTCATTATGGTGAAACTAGAACATTATCCTTCTGGTTTAAGACAAACGATTTTGACACGATGAAGGGATTATTTGGTCAAAGATATGATGATACTGAAGAATCAGGTAACTGGCAGATGCACTGGGATAATACTGCACCAAATACTAAATTGAGAATTTATGCTTATGATCCAAGTGGCAGTGAAATAGAAACAACTGCTACTTTCGAGACAGATCAATGGTATCATGTTGTTGTAACTTCCGATGGTTCAAGTGTAAAATATTATGTAAATGGAACATTTGATTCCACGCACGACTTTGATGTTTATTTGGGTGGCGGAACCAATGATGATAGTTTAACAATAGGTGGTAGCTTTGGTAACACTGTTCTTTATCCATTCAACGGATCACTTGATGAAGTAAAAGTATGGAACAGAACTTTAACTGCTGAGCAAATTAGCCAAATTTATCAAGACGAGTCTGCTGGACACTCAATCCAAACAATTGTCAGTAATGAGACAGGTAAGAATGAGGTATGGACTGTAGCAGTAACTCCAAATGATTTGTATGAAGATGGAACAACAACCGTCTCAAATAGTTTAGCAATAGTAAGTACTGCTCCAAATGCACCAGATAGTTTAATTCCAATTAGTGGAACATGGGGTGGAAACAATGATACAATAAATGTAAATTGCTCCGGAGCATCTGATGCAGATGATGACGCAATTACATATACAATTGAAGGAAATTGGACTGAGACTTACCAAGAGATTGCAAATGGGTTAGATGAGGGTAACTATTCATGGAATATCTCTGCAATATCTTCTATTGAAGGGATTGACTTTAAATGTTGGGCAACAGATGGCGTATTAAATTCAACGGATTATGAGGCTTCTGCAAGTGTAAATATCGATAATAATGCACCACTTTGGGATAATTTAGAAAAGAATGAAACAACAATCTATAATGGATGGGATATCTTATTTAATGCAAGCTGGACAGAATTAAGAACTGCCGATACCGGACTTCAGAATTTTATATTTTCAACAAATGATTCTGGAAGTTGGACTAATTATACATATGATTTCACAGGATATCAAAATTCATCTAATTATACGGAATTAATTTTAACTTCCTCAGGAAATACTGTTGGTTGGTATTTCTGGGCAAATGATACTCTTGGAAATGTAAATGAAACAGAGCAACAAATCTTTGATGTTGGAACTAAATCTATTTCAATTGCAATATCTTCAGAACTAGATTCAGGCGTTAAGTGGAGTATTACGGATTTAACTAACTCAAATCGAGTAAACGCCACGGGCAATAATTATACTGATGAAACCGAATATTATGTACTTATTGACTGTATTGGTACAACTGTTGATTTATCCATGTCCGCTGATGGTGCATTAACCACAGGATCTGCTGAATTGCCATTAGAATATGAGGAATTTGCATATAATAATACAAATGCATCTGTTCCAAATTATACATATACACAAATGACAACAACTAATTCATCAATTGGAACGGGCTTATCAAATAACTCCTATTCGTATTTGAAGTTCTATTTAACTGTACCAGGTAACCAAACTGTTGGTGTATATCGTAATAATGTAAGCATCTTTGCGGAGGAAGGAAGTTAATGGTTTTAAGAAAAACTAAAAAAATAAAATCTCAGAAAAAAACTTTTGAGGCTATTCGACGTAATTTGCTTAATCAGTTAGCCAAAGGACAAAAAAATATTAATGAACTTGCTCGAGACTCAAAAATAAATTGGAAAACTGCATATAATCATATGATTTACTTACGAGGTAAACGTTATGTTAAATTCGTCATAAATTTGCCGCAAGTTAAAATCTTTGAATTAACTCAAAGTGGGCTTGAGGCATCAATTAATAAAAAAAATAAAATATGAAATCCAAAAGTAAACGACCTTTCACAAAAATACGAAAATCAATATTAGCTGCGCTAGCAGAACATTCAAAAAATATAAATGAACTTTCGGGCGATTCAAAAGTAAATTGGCGAACAACACGTAACCATCTAATTTATTTAATGGGTCGAGGATATGCTAGAGAAGTTGTCAATACCCCACAAGTTAGAATTTTTGATATCACCTTGTTTGGTATGGAAGCTCTTCGAAATAACAATATATAAATAAAAAGAAAATGAAATACAAAATGCGTAAAATATTATTATTACTGAGTTTAATTATTTTGCTAAGTCCGCAAGCATTTGCATTAAAAGGTGTGGGTATTGTTTATGGTACAGTTATAACTAATGTTGTTGAAGGAAAATCCGCCTGTTTTGATTATGGTGTGTATAATCCATGGGACGAAGACGTTAAAGTTGAACTAACTGTATCCGGAGAGTTAGCCGATTTAAATCCATTTAGTGAGAGTGTCGAAGTTCCGGGAGAAACGTATCATAATCAAGCTAAACAAGTTCAGATTTGTTTTGATATTCCGAGAATGTATTCATTAGATTGTCCAGAAACTCCAACCTCGTTGCATGGAAAAATTATTGCAACAGAATGGTATCCTGCAGGTTTTGAAGGAACTGGTTCTTCAACAAGTGTATCTGCAGCAGCACCATTAGAATTAATTGTTCAATGCGATTCAGAAAAAGGATTTCAATTCAATAGCACATTTTTCTTAGTTGGCGTTGCAATTGTAGGTATTGGACTGATGATTTATATCATGAAAAAGTTCTTTGCTACACATAAAATTATTAAGAAGAAATGAAAATAACAAATAAAAATAGCGCATTGGTGATAATTGATATAGTTAATTCTTGTTGTAGTTCTAAAGGCGAAACTCCTGAATTTAATATTTCTTTTAAGAAGATTCGCAAGATGGTTCCCAAACTAATAACTTTTATTGAAGAATATAAGAAACAAGGTGGTAGAGTTATTTATGTAAAGATAACTCCTTGGAATAAAAAGCATTTAGCTAAAAATCTTGTTGAGCTTTACAAAGATCCACAATGTATCTATTATTCAGATGATACAACGGGATTTGACGAAGCATTCTATAAAGTAAAACCTGAAAAAAATGATTACATAATTACCAAAAATACCTATGATACATTTGCAAATCCCGAATTTGATAAGTTACTAAAAAAACTTGGTGTTCAATATCTTATTATGACTGGTGTTTTTGGTGAAGGTTGTGTAGAGTCAACAATTCAATGTGGTTTTTCAAAAGGATATAATTTTGTTATGCTTAAAGATATGATTGAGACAATGGATAGACCGGATAGACAAGCGCTTCAACAAGCATTAAAAGATGTTATCTGGCCAACTAACTTTGGTAAAACTATCACTTCTAAGGAGTTCTTGAAGCTTTTAGCCCCCTAAAATGACTTAAAATAGGCCAAAAAAGGGCGTTTTCAGGCACTTTTATGCTCATAATGATAACTTTTTTATATCATTGTTAATGTAGTTAACATATACATTGACTAAATAAATACAAACGTGTTAATGTAGTTAACAAGCATTTGGGGCAAAAACAGTGAGTAGTAAGCCGAATATAGTAGGCACTAGTATAGGTAGATATACACTAATTAGCTACAGCCCTAAATTATCAAGTTCTGATCTTGTAAGATTTCATTATGCTCTTAATGGTCGAGGCAAACAACCCGGACTCTTACAAAAAACACATAGCCAAAAGCTAGCTAACTCAGTTATTCTTGCCCCAAAACATTCTGAAAAGGATGTTATAGAATTTCTTAGAACTTGGAAATGCGTTATTTCAAAAAAAGAATTAGTTTTAAACCCTACTTCAGAAAACGTCATACGTAAAGCTGCTAAAGTGCTTGTAACAAATCGTAGAGATATTTCAGATGTTATTCTTATTAATTCAGCACAAATTTCTAATAAAAATAAACCATCACCAATAATTTGTCTTCTTACTCACTCAAAAACACCACAACGAATTGCTCAAAACTTCCAGAAACAGGTTGGTTTGCCCGTAGTTTATGTACAGGCAGACCAGCTTTTTACTCCCAAATACTCTTCACTTATTGATGCCTTAAAACAAGGAACGAGCCTTATAACTTCAAAGACTTCTGCCCCAAGTACTTTGTTTGTTTATTCAAGTAAGCATTTGACTGGCTCTGAAAAAGTCCGATTCCATTACGAACTTCGCGGACGAGGAAAACAAAAAGGCATTTTAGAAACTACGCGTAGCGAATTCTTTGCTAAATCCGTGATTATTGCACATAGCAGAAGCTCTAGCGCAATTAGTAGATTCTTGACTAAGTGGAAGTGCCAATTTAACGAAATGGAGGTAGCTAACAGTGCGTAAAAAGTTTAGTTTTGTCACTACGAGAAGAATAAACTACTTAGAAATCTCTCTCGAAAGATTACAAACTAGACGGACAAAAGTAGTAGATAATCTGAATGCACTAAATACTGCGTATAATTCAGGAATTCTTGACTATGAGAAATTCCTAACGCATCGAAATACTCTGCTAAATGGAAAATCGGCAGAACAATGGGATGCTGAATATTTTGTACGAAAACAGCATTTGATCGATACAGTATATGCTTTGAAGCATACTGCTGCAAAGAGTGATTTCGCGCAAAGTACAAAGAAAGCATTTAGCATAGCTACAGTATTCATATTAATACTCGCAGCATTGGCAGGTATGCCACTACAACCAGGAATTACAGGATATGCAGGAGAGTCTGGTGGATTTGAATCTGAAGTAAATATTACAGCATACTTTGCAGTTACATTATCTGATAACTTAGGAGAAGGTGTTGCATTTAGTACCGTAACGGCGGGTACAAGTAACAATAATGCTACAGATAATTATAACAACGATAGTAGTGGCTCTTCGATGTATTTGATAGTTAGCAATAACTCCAATATCTTTGTTGATGCATGTGTAAAAGCAGATGACCATCTACGCCGTGCAGATGATGAACAAGCACCAGTATTAGATATAAGTAATTTACTATGGGCTAATTCAACAACCGCAACAAGCATATCTACACCAGATATAACGAATGCACCAAGTATGACGACATCATTTGCTCCAGCTGGAAGAGAAATTGATCCAGGAGATAACAATTATTATAGATTCTGGTTATCTGTACCTATGAGTCAACCAGGTGGAACATATAATAATACAATTGAAATCGAAGCTGCACAAACAGGACAATCTTCTTGTTAATTTTATTTAGGGAAAATGTTTTTATATAACTAGTATAATACATACTATGAAATTAAGTCTAAAGGATAGACACACACAAATTATGATTATTTTAGCAGTAGTTCTAATTGCAGTATACTTTTTTTACGGTGGTTCAGAATCAGTAACTGCGGATGTTACTGAAGATGATTCACAAGCAGAAATTAGTTTTGCAGTTGAAGAACCAAGTAATGAGATATCAGATACAAATGAAATAGGAGAAATTGAAGATGGTAGCACGCAAAGCTAAAAAGAAATCAAAATTTGATGTTTCAAATGAGTTATTAGCAGGATTATTAATTGTCGCAATTAGCCTTTCAGTTGCTAACTTCTTTACTGGATCAATTACTGGATATGGAACAAATTCACAAGAAACGGATGTTTCTGTTGAAATTGAAGGAGTTACAGCAATTAATTGGACAACAGATACCTTGGATTTCGGAAGTGGTGCAGTTGATGATGGATATGACGAAGCAGTTTTAGATACATATAATGGTAATGTTACAGATGGTAATTGGTCTGCAACATCCGCTAACTTAACTTTGGAAAATGTTGGTGGAGACTATGTAAATGTGACTTTAGAAAGTAATCTAACTGCAAATCAGTTAATTGGTGGAACAAATCCTTCAATTAAATGGATGATTAGTGATGAAGAGCCAAGTAGTTGCGGAGCAATTGTAGATTCAGCATATACTGAAGTATCAATTACTCCCGGAAAAGAAGTATGTTCTCCACTTTACCATAACACCACCAATAATACTATGACAGTAAATTTTGAAGTAACAATCCCAATTGATGCAACAGCAGGCAATAAGACCTTTGCATTAACTGCTACAGGCAGTACTGCAACACAAGTATCCTGATTCTTAGTAAATTATAAATAGTTTACTCTATCATATATATAATATGCGAAATAAGATTACGCTTAGCATTTTATTTATATTTGTAGTCCTTATTAGTTTTCAGCAAGCTGAAGCTATCGGCCTAGCTCATGGACCTTTGAAACACAATTTTCAACCTGGTGGAGAAATCATTATTTCATTTAGAGTATTAGGTTTTGATAATATTGAAGCAGTTGATGTATCTTTCGAAGGAAATATGGTTGAATATGCAACTAGAACTGAAATTGATGGAGATGATCGGTTTTATGTTACGATTAATTTACCGGAATATATTGAAGAACCAGGTACTAAAGAGTTACATGTAAGTGTATTTGAAGATAAAGCAAAAACAGGTTTTGTTGCAGCAAATACGCGTGTAACTAATGTTGTTCAAATTACTGTCCCTTTTGATGGAAAGTATTTGAAACTACGATCAATTACTTCACCAGATATTTCTTTAGGTGAAACCGGACATTTTCTTATTGAATTACAAAACTTAGGAAATACTCAAATAAATTCTGTTTATGCTGATATTAAAATATATGATAATACGACAAATAAATTAGTTGATGAAATAAGAACAAATAATAGACCTTTAGATTCATTTGAAATAAACACCTTGGAAGCAAGTTGGAATAATATTCCAAATACAAATGGTATCTATCGAAGTGAAGTTATTGTTAATTATGATGGCCAGGAATTAATTGGTGAAACTTCATTTAAAGTTGGAGAATTATTTGTCGAAATTATTGAATTTTCCAATGAAATCGAAAAATCTCGAACAGCGCCATTGGATATTTTAGTCGAAAGTAAATGGAATTCAGAAATACGCGATGTTTATGCAAGTATACTTATTAATAATACTAAATTTAAATCCTATCCCGTAGATTTACCCCCATGGGAAACACAAAATATGACTGCTTATATAGATACTTCTGAATATGATATTGGAGTATCGGTTCCAGTCGAAATAACCTTACATTATTCCGGTGAAACAAATTCAGATTCAGGAGAAGTCGAAATTGTGCCTAGTGGCTTTAGTTTAGATCAAACAACTGTTATATACGTCAGTATTTCATTAGCACTTGTATTGGGCATCTATATACTAAGAAAACTAAATATTAATATAACGATAAAAAAGAAAAAGTAAA
>CAZGVA010000038.1:0-8822 GCA_964528765.1 Candidatus Woesearchaeota archaeon
TTCAATAAATTTTACAACAAAACCAACTTCATCCATATGTGCTGCAAACATTACTGTCGGGCCTTTATCCCTACCAACAACTTTTGCAATAACATTCCCAAGCGTATCGACTTCAATTTTAGCTTTACCTTTTAATTCTTTGATAATAAATTCGCGAACTGCATCCTCATAACCAGATATTCCAGGCATATTTGATAATTTTTTTAATAAATCTACTTTCATTTCAAAAAAACGAAGCATATAAATTATTTAATTGTTTCTACATATATGCATCAAAAAGCTCAGACAAATGTAGTATATATGGGATTTTTTATTATCCTTGGATTAGTATTCATGGGATTTATTTTCACTTTCTCATCAGATTTCAAAAAAGACAGTGTTGAAGAGGTGCGTACATATTTATCTGAGAGTATTTTCACGCGAATTGAAAAAAACTTATTAGAATTAAAAGAAATTTCTAGTCAAGAAGATATTGAAAGTATCACAAAAACTGTAAACATACCGCGTTTTCTAGGTGAAGAAATATATCAAATAATTGGTCGAAATGAGACGATTATAATTCATTCAGTAAGCGGTGATTCATTTTATACAGAAAAATCATTTTACTGGAACGGTCTTTCTTTCGAAGGCTCTGCTAATTCACAAAATTCAGCAATACATCTAAGTTTAAACACTACAACAAATATTGTTCGTATTTCTTAGTAACTAATTGTATGCTCGCGCATAATAATTAGAAAGGCTTTTTTATAACAACCGAATAAACTAGCCATGATAAGAAAAAAGCGTAGAGCTATTCATAAAGTTCTGAATAAATTTAAAAATAAAGAGATACTCTACGTAAAGAAAAAACCTGAAATTGTTGAGGAACTAAAACCAGAACAACCTGAAGAAAAAGAAGAGAGCATTCCAATAAACACAATTTTACAACAAATAAAAGGTTCAAACGAACCACAAATCGAACTTGCTGAATATGGTGAATCTGGACGCATACCTATTCCACAACAATTGCAAGAAAATATTGAAATTAAAAAAGATATACTATCCGAGATACGGTCAACTAATGAACGATATACTTTAATTAAAACTAAAAATAAATTTGGAGATATGCCGTTAGGTTTTGCACATATTATTTATGATAAAAAATATAATAAATTAAAATATTATGCAATTGAACCGCTTATTGATAAAAAATTAGAAAAAATAATTCAAAAAACAATTAATGAATTACACGACAGATTAGAAATAGATTTTAGTAAAATAAAAAATATACAAGAAGCAAATGTATATATTAATAAAGAAATTGACGAAATTTGGAATATGTTAGGTTTCAAACCAAAAGGGTTTGAAGGTTTAAAAATTAAATATTACATATTTAGAGAAGCAATTGGTCTGGGTAAAATTGACTTACTAACAAAAGATCCAAATATAGAAGATATATCTTGTGATGGTGTAGATTTGCCGATTTATATTTATCATAGAAATCCAATTTACGGTGAAATTGAAACAAATCTTAAATTTCATACCAAAGAGGAGCTAGATTCATTTGCCATGAGATTAGCACAAAAATGTAATCGAACAATTTCGGTAGCTGCGCCGTTAATGGATGGTGCACTTCCAGATGGATCTCGAGTACAAATAACATATGGCACAGACATTGCAAGAAGAGGTAGTAACTTTACAATACGTAAATTTTTCCGAACACCTTTAACTCCAATTAATTTATTAAACACAAATACTACCACGCCAATAATTCTAGCATATTTATGGTTAGCAATTGAGCGTGAAAAATCAATTTTAATTTCGGGAACCACTGCAACAGGAAAGACTACGTTACTAAATGTATTATCGTTATTTATTGAGCCAAATCTTAAAATTGTATCAATTGAAGATACTGCTGAACTACAAATTCCGCATATGAATTGGATGCCACAAGTAACTCGAACAGGTCTCGGTTCAAATAAATATGGCGAAGTTACAATGTATGACTTATTAACATCTTCATTAAGACAAAGACCTGATTACTTAATTGTTGGAGAAGTACGTGGAAAAGAAGCCAATGTATTATTTCAAGCAATGTCAACAGGGCACCCGGGATTATCAACAATACACGCAGATACAGTTAATGCAGTAATTGATAGATTAACTACAAGACCGATTGAATTACCTATATCGTTACTCCAAAATTTAGATATGATAATATTCTTAGATAAAACTAGACGCGGAGATAAACTAATTCGTAGAATTTCAAAAATCATTGAAATTGAAGGATATGATTTTGATAAAAAACAATTAAAAACAAATACAGTTTTTGAATGGGTCCCTGCAGATGACTCTTTTAAAATTAAAGATAGTTACATATTAAAAAGAATTGCTGAAAGAACGGGTTTATCTGATGATGAAATTCATAAAGAACTGAGTAGAAGAGTAAATATTTTGAAATGGATGCAAAAAAATCAAATAACTAAATTTGAGGATGTTGCAAAACTTATTCATACATATTATATTAATCCTCAAGAATTAGCGCAGTATATGAAATAGAATGGTAAATATATATAATCGATCTTATAATATTCTAAAACCTGCCGTAGATAAAATAAGTGATATTTTTAAACCGCTGGAAACTAAATTAAAAATTGCACACATTAATACAACTTATGAAAAATATGGTGCATTTATTTTATTAATGAGTATAATTATTGGGATCGTTGGTTTTATTTTTATCACGCTTTTTGGATCATTATTATTAGGTATAAATTTGAAAAGTATGCTTACATTTATATTTGTCAGTGCATTAGTAAGCACAACAAGTGCGATTTTCTTTTACTTATATCCAAACATTAAAATTAATGAACGCAAAAGCAAAATTGATAATGCGTTACCTTTCGTAACAATTTATTTATCAACAATTATGAAATCAGGAATTCCTCCACAAGATATTTTTAAACCACTTACAAATTTTAAGAGATACAAAACACTTGCGCAAGAAGCAAGAAAAATTAATAGCGATATTAAAGGACTTGGTATGGATTTGCCCAATGCATTAAATAAAGCAATAGCCAGGTCACCCTCTGCAAATTGGACAGAATTATTGGCAGGGTTAAGAAATTCAATAATTGTTGGAGGAGATATTGGTAAATATTTAGAAGAAAAAGCAAAAGGGTTTATTAAACAATATAAACGACGCCTAGAAGAATTCAGTAAACTATTGGCACTTTTAATGAATGTATATATTACAGTCGTTATTGTTGGATTAGTATTTTTTGTTGTTATATCTTCGTTAATGGTCACAATTGGCGGAGTTTCAGTAGAGATGGTTAAATTTACACAATACTTACTTGCACTTTTAGGTTTACCGATGGTAACTGCATTGATGATAATTGTAATTAAAAGTAGTTCACCTTGGGAGGTTGAAGATTGAAATATAAACATCATAAAATAATGCAAACTAAAAAATTAAAATTACTTTTACTAATGTTACCTTTACCGCTAATAATTTCAATATTTGCGTATTTTATTGGTGCAGATGGAACTACGATAATGACTGTTTCAGTTATTGGAATAATTATTGTGTTAGCACCATATCTTGCATTAAATTTTATATCTTTCCGTGAAATAAAACGTGCAGAAGAACACTACCCAAATTTTTTAAGGGATGTAGCTCAAAAAGTTTCTGCAGGTATGACCTTACCACAAGCAGTTGCAACTGGTGCCGATACTGAATATGGTGAACTAACAAAATACATCCATAAATTAAATGTATGGTTAAGTTGGAGCACGCCATTTCCAAAAGCATGGGAAAAATTCACGAAATTACTTAAAAAAAGCGCACTTATCACACGAATAAATAATATTATTTTAGAAAGCTTTTATTCTGGCGGAGATACAAAAACGACATTAAATTCATTAGCAGACGATGTTAATTTATTAAAAGAAATGGATTCTGAAAAAAAATCTGTAATGAAAGAACAAATTATTGTAATGTATATAGTATATTTTATATTTTTAGGCGTAGTAATCAGTTTATTCAAAATATTATCTCCAATATTATTTATTCAACAAATGGGTGTATTTAGTGGTATAGCTATGCAACAAACAGGTACCTTAACATTAGATTACTTCAAAAATATATTTTTCCTAATTGTAGTTATTGAAAGTATTTGCGCAGGAATATTGGCTGGACAAATATCTGAAGAAAGTTTAATTGCAGGTTTTAAACATGTAATGATTTTATTAACCATAGGTATTTTTTGTTTCCTACTATTTATCCTACCATCACACTTAAGTTTCGATGTAACAATATATCCTAAAGAAATTCCTATCGGTAAAAATATTATTATAAATGGTCAAGCGCATTTTGAATCTGCACCCGCAATTGGTGCGACAGTTACCATTATTACTCCTCAAAAAGACGTGATTACATTATTCGTGGATAATCTTGGTGAGTTTGAACGAAGTATAACTGCCCCGACTCAACCTGGAACATATAAGATTATTATGTCGGTTGAATTTAAAAACGAAAAACAAACTGAAACACGTTCATTTAATGTTGTATAATTATGAAAAAAGGTCAAAATACTGCAGAATTTATTATGGTCATCCTATTCTTTATTATAATAACCGTTATTTTATTAGTTTCTTATTTGAATTTATTTCCTAGTGAAGCTGCAAAGGCAAAAGAGCAAATTGCTTGTTCTAATGCGGAACTTCTTTCAATTCAATTATTGGAGTTACCTGGTAATGATTCAAATTGGGCATCAAGCAACGATTTAAATGAATTGGGATTTTCAACAGAAAATAATTTTGAAATTAATTATTCAAAAATAATGTATGCTAAAAATCTGGGTTATTATAATATATCAACTGATTCAAACTTAAGTGTTCCATTTAAATTAGAATATAATGCCTACGCATTTAATTTTACTGAAGAAGCAATTCCAGCAAATCTTCCAAATGAATATTCTCCTCGAGTATTTATTATACGCAATGAATCCAATTTAATTATTTATTCGGGAAGTAACTCCACAGAAGTTACTTTTTCAATGACATTATTTTTTCCATTTACAACGGTCACCAGTACGCTTTGTGATTCGGGGAATTTAGAAAATGAAGATACGAATAGCACACAATATAAACGAAATGGTGCAGAAATTAAACTAAATTGGTTAACTGAAACAAATGATTTAGATTGTATTAATTTATCTTTAAGTGAAATACCTGATCTTATTTTTATTAAAAATATGAAATTACAAAATACTACGATGGGTTCTACTTACCCGATTTATTTATCAAATGAAATTATATTAAATCAGATATTTGGATCAACAGGAAATATTGATAAAGATAAACATTATTGTGAAATAAGTAGAATTGGTTCAATTAATTATGAAACTGAAATAATACCTACAAAATTTAAAATTATGAGTTGGCGATAAATGAAAACTAAAAAAGGATACGCATACTTTGTGGAACTTGCGCTTGCAGTAATAATTGTATTTATCGTATTATCTGGATTTCTTGAATCTGAACAAACAACGTTTAATTATAAACAAAATCAAAATCTTCGTTGGCAAGGATTTTACTTATTAGATAATTTAAATCATTTTGAAATAATTAATTCATCAAATTTTACAAAAGTTGAAACATATATTTACAGCAGTATTAATGAATTTACAGATTTTAAAATAGAATACTATAATGAAAGCGGATGTTATCCAATAAATAATGGCATAATAAGCAGTCTTAATTTTACTAAATGTCCAACAATCAATGCCACAACAAATTCAGATATTGTTAGTTCTTTTTATACACACACATTACAAAATAACTCTGAATCAATTAGAATATATCTTTGGAGGAAAATATGAAATCAAACCTCCAAAAAGAATTTAAACTTTTAAAAAATTTTTATATATTTTATTTTATATGGGGTTTGGCTTCGTTTATCACTGCATATTGGGTAGTTTATTTTCAAGATATTGGTTTAAGTTTCAAAGAAATATCAACGATACTTGCCACAATGTTTTTAGCGCCGATTTTATTTGAAGTGCCAACCGGTGCAATTGCCGATTATTTTGGTCGTAGAATTTCAGTTATACTTGGTTTATTTTCCGCAGGAGTGTTTCTTATACTTATAACTTTAACAAACTCATTTTTAACGTTAGTACTACTTTTCTTTAGTTTTATGAGTCTTGCTACACTTATTAGTGGTTCAGATTCTGCATGGATGGTTGATTTTCTCAAATCCAAACAACAATCAAAATTAATTCGTACTGCTTTTGCAAGAGTTTGGAGTATTGTTGCGCTAAGTAGTGGTATCTCATATCTTCTTGCAAGTTTTATTGTATCTAATTTTGGTATGAAAGAATTATGGTTAGCTCAAGGCGGATTACTAATATTATTAAGTATATTTGTTACATTTTTTGGTGATAAAGAAAAGATTATACGGCAAGGAAATTTTAAAAGCGCACTAAACGCAACATTTGGTTTAGCTAAAGATGGATTTAAATTAATACTTGCTAAACGAACTTTATTTTTCTTTATCTTGGCCGTTTTCTTTCACTCGTTTATTATATCCAGTGAACTTATTTGGCAACCATTTTTCCTTGACCTCGGTTGGCAACTTCCAAGTTTAGGTATTATATATGGTTTTGCTGTCCTTATGAGTATTATTGCGCCAATAATTAGTATCAAACTTGTAAAATATTTAAACTCAGATAAATTGGCACTTATTTTAGAAAATGGTATTTCCGGAATAATTTTTCTCATAATTGCAACGGCAACATCTCCAATATTTGCAGTTTTTATGTTTTATATACTTAGATTTGGCGAAAAAATTAATATGCCTATCAAAAGTCATTTCTTACATAAACAAATTCCTTCAAAAATTCGTGCTACAACTGTTTCAATTAAATCTTTGGTTGAAAGTGTTGGTGCAGTAATTGCTATGGTTAGCGCAGGATTTATTATCGACATATGGGGTATGCGTGCGGGATTTATTTTCGCAGGTTTAGCAACAATACCTACATTAGCGTGTTACTTAATGATTAAAGATGAAAAATAAAGGACAATTTTTCATAATGAGTATCGTATTATTAGCATTAGCTATGTTCATTCTTGTAACATATTACTTATCCATTGAAGAAGCGTCTATTGTAATGTTTGAAGATAGTAGCAGAATTGAATTAAAAAATATGCATAATGCAATAGATAATTATGAAGTCTGTTTTAGTAATGTCTCTTTATGTAATCATTTCAAAAATATATATGGTGGTAAATTTAAATTTAATTGCTCGGAAATTGGTGAAAATACTCCATTTAATTATTCAATAAATATGAAATCAAAAAATTTAGATTTTTCAGGTAATTTAACACAAGAATTAACGTGTCCGGTATGTGGTAATGGCATACAAGAAAAAGGTGAAACGTGTGATACAACATTAACAAGTACATGTGTTGCACCCAGTGACAATTATTGGATTGATTGCGTGGGTACACGTTGTACGGATATAAATAATAAATGTAAAAATGATTGCTCTTCAATTCAAATTATATTAAATAGCACTTGTGGTTTATGATTTTTTCTTTGCTCTTTTTCGTGCACTAACTTGTGTTTTTTTACTCGGTTTTGTTTTAGGCGTAGATTTCTCTTTATGCACTACTTTTTGTTTTTTAAATTTATCGTAACCAATAAACGCAACAACTGCAATTAATAAACACATACTAAGTATAATTGGAACTTGATTGGATATCAGTTCAACAATCGCTTCTTCTGCTTCGATATCCGCTTCAGGAACATTAATTACGTTTTCAGTATTACTTACGGGTTCAATAATTGCCGTAACACTTGCTCTTGCTAAATGATCTCCTGAAACAGCATCTTCAAAAGTTAAATCAATTGTAGAAATATGTTCAGTTTCATGCCCACTTTTAGCCCAATACGTTGAACCTGCCGTATCTACATAAAAGTATATATCTGTAATATATTCGTTACCGCCAGGAATATATGCAGTATATGTACCTACATCTGTATCAAATGTAACTTCGTGCGCTTCCCATGAACATGGATTGCGCGTTTTACAATATGAATTATCTTCTAATATCGGAATAAACCGTATACCTAAATCACCGGTTACTTTCTTATTTTTGTCTACAAAACCTCTTTGACCCAAATATCCTAATTGATCGCCCCAATTATAATAGTCCATACCAGATATAATAATAATATCTCCTTGATAATTATCTGTCTGCATATTGGTTAAATCATATATTGTTGCTTGTTCCACGGCTGTAGCTACACTGATAGTAAAAAGAATCAATATAAACATTAATATTTTTTGCATAGTTTGCTTAAAGTTCATAATTTATATAAATTACTTTTTTAAAAATTAAAACATGAATAAAATTATATTAACGGTTGATTTAGAAACAGATTGGGAAACTGACGAAACTGAAGCAATAGAAAAAGTTCTTCCACGTTTTCTTAAATTGCTTCGTGAGCAAGAAAACAAAGCTACATTTTTTATTGTTAGTGATTTAGTTCAAAAATTTCCTGAGCAAATTAAACAAATTATAAAAGAGGGTCATGAAATTGCCAGTCACTCTTGTACACATAGAAATTTAAAAGAATTAACTTTCGAAGAACTTGAAAATGAGGTTTCAAACTCTAAAATAATTTTAGAAAAATTAGGTGCAAAAGTTCAAGGTTTTAGAGCACCTGGAGGAATTATGCCAATAGAACTACCTGCAATATTAAAACAATATAAATATAAATATGATTCGTCAGTAATTGCAAGTTGGTTTCCCGGTAGATACAATGAGTTAAA
>CAZGVA010000039.1:0-8614 GCA_964528765.1 Candidatus Woesearchaeota archaeon
ATATATTTTATTTTATTTTTATTATTTTGAATTGCGTAATACTTTGATTTAGTTCGTTTAAATGTGGTCTCAATAAATTCTTGCCATTGCGGTGTATGAATAATTAGATGTTCATTATTTTCTAAGAACTCTTGCCACTCTTCAGAATCTTTTTTTAATTTAATTAATTTCATCCTTCTAAGAACATATATGTGCCTGCGAGTAAATATCCTTTTAATTCTTTTGGATTTTTTAATATTCTATTTGCAAGCTGTAAAAAGAATCTCGGTCTCAAATAAAACTTTCGTGAAGCGAATTTATATAGTTTGTAAATATCTTCATTTGAAAGATCATCATTATGGAATTTAGTATGCATATGCAAACCCATTTGATCCCAACTTCCTGCTCGTTTAATCCATCCTTTTTTTAGAGCTTCGTCATATGCTTCAGTTCCAGGAAAAGGCGTCATAATACAAAAAAGTGCAACATCTGGACTTAATTTCATTGCCCAATTAATTGTTTGCATTACAGTTTTTTTCGTATCACCTGGTAAACCCAATATAAAACTGGCATGAACCATTAAACCTTCTTTTTTAGCAGCCATTATCGCAGTCCATACTTCTTTTTTTGTTATGTTCTTTTTAATTCGTTTTAACATGTCCTCATTACCGCTTTCAACACCAAAGTTTAAGGCATAACATCCTGATTTTCTCATTTTACGAATTAATTTCGGTTCAAAACCACTTACGCGTGCATAACACCACCATTTAAATTTAAGTTTACGTTCAAGAATTAGATCACAAATTTTTTCAGTTCTTTCCGCCCAAGCAACAAAAGTATCATCTAGAAATGCAATTTGTTCAACACCTTTTTCTTTAATCAGCATTTCAATTTCATCCACAACATCTTCAGGCGTTCTCCACCGCATAATCTTCCAAAAATGTGCAGATGCACAATATGTACATTTATTATTACAACCCCTTGCAGTTAGAACTGTGGCAACTTTTTTATCCCGAGTACCTACATTAAAAAATGCTCCGCCTTGATACAAATCCCAGGGGAATAAATGTCTTGCCGGTTTTGGTAAAGTATCTAAATCTTGAATCATCGGTCTATCAGGATTACGTTTCACATTACCTTGTTTATCTTTGTAAGTTATTCCCTTAATGCGTGAAAGTGGTGTGCGTTTGGCAATTTCAACAATAGTTATTTCTCCCTCTCCTCTAGCAATTATATCAATATGATGACTTTCAGTAAATGCTTCTTCATCCGCAAAAGTTGTGTGTGGACCTCCAACAATTACAGTTTTATTTGATTTTGCTTTTACTGCTTGTGCCAATTTATATACCGTAGTTATTGAAGCAGTTGTTGCAGTAAAACCTACAATATCTGCATCAGATTCAATAATCTGTTTAACCGTTTCTTTATCAGATAAATATAAAATATTTGCATCCAGAACTTCAACGGGTAAATTTTGTTCCTCTAAAGCGCCTGCTAAATAAGCCAGTCCAAGTGGTATTTGGATCATCGGTGCTTTACGTATTGTAGGATAAACTTTTTTACTATATGGTGGATTTACTAAAAGAATCTTACTCTCTTTCATCATTACCTCAGTTTTCACGTTTAAGCAACAATTGATAATTTCAATTTTTTATTTAACAGGTTTATGAAACCACAATCTGATTTAAATTTAAATAAACAAATACAATAATATTTAAATACTATTCGATGCTACTCCCAATAAGAAATGCGTATCTGTTTTGTTAATCCTACTGTGGTTCTTCGAAGACCTATTGTAGAACTTGCAGAAATTTTAGCTAAACAAGGCCATAAAATAGGCATTATCACCCCAATACCTATTGGTAAAAAATTAAATAGTTATTTCAACAAAATAATTTCAAATAAAAATATTAAAATTATTAAAATTCCCTCAGTTTATTCAGAAAAATTAAGATTTGCAATACCTTTACCAGGTTCATTAATATGTAATACATTAATTGCGATGAAAAAATATGATTTATTCCATGTATGGACATATTTTTATTTATATCCAGTTATACCCTTACTACTTAAAAAATTCTTAAAACCAAAATATCCAATGATTCTAACAACAGATGGTGTTGTTGGGTATTTATACAAGTCACCAAGTAAAATAATAAATCGAAGTTTAATTTTATATACAAAATTATTTGGAAAAACGTTATTTAATTCACCTGATTTAATGACATTCTATTCAAATATACAACTGCCTTTTGGTGCGGAAGCAGGTATGCCCACCAAAAAAATTAAAGTAATATCTACAGGTATTCACTTAGATAAATTTACACAAAAAAGCAAAAAAAGTGTTAGAAAAGAATTTGATATTAAAAAAAATGAAATCGTAATTTTATTTGTAGGTATGCTAACTGAACGAAAAGGTGTTGATCATTTAATTAATATCACAAATAATTTGCGTAAAGAAAACATTAAAGTTTTAATTGTAGGTGAAGGCCCATTTGAAAAACAATACAAAAATCTCGTTAGAAAATATAATTTATCAAAGCAAATTATTTTTACGGGAAAAAGAGCGGATGTAGCCAATATAATGGCTGAATCAGATATTTTCTTTTTAGCATCTCGTGGTGAAGGTTTACCGGGTGTTGTAATGGAAGCATCTGCAGCAAGTTTGCCAAGTGTTGCTACTGATGACGGTTTAACGGCAGATTTAGTATTACATAATAAAACAGGGTTTTTAGCTCAACCACATAATGAATCTGAATTTCAAAAATACCTTGAAAAATTAATAAATAATACAAAGTTACGGAAACAAATGGGCATTGCTGCAAGAAAACATATTGAAAAATTCGATTGGAAAAAAGTATCAAAAAAATATATTACAGAATATAAACAGTTAATAAACAAAAAATTAATTAGTTAATACTTATGAGAATACTCGTTACAGGCGGAGCTGGTTTTATCGGTAATCATCTTTGCAAAGAATTACTCCAGAAAAATCACCAAGTTGTTTGTTTAGATAATTTTTTCACAGGAAGACGTGAAAATATTAAAAAGTTGATAAAAAATCCCAGATTTAAATTAGTTTTTCAAGATATTACTAAACCGTTAAGTTTACGGAAAATAGGTAAAGTTGATCAAATTTATCATCTTGCATGTCCTGCATCACCAATACATTATCAATTTGATAGAATTGAAACAATTAAAGCAAGTACTGTTGGCGTAATAAATGTATTAGAATTTGCTAAAAAAAGCAATTCAAAGGTTCTTTTAGCATCAACATCTGAAATATATGGAGATCCGCAAGTGCATCCACAAGTAGAATCTTATCGCGGAAATGTAAACACATTAGGTCCAAGAGCATGCTATGATGAGGGTAAACGCGTAGCTGAAACATTATTCATGGACTATCATCGAAAATTTGATTTGAAAATAAAAATCATACGAATATTTAACACATACGGCCCAAAAATGGCACATAATGATGGACGAGTAATTAGCAATTTTATTTTGCAAGCATTAAAAAATAAACCTATAACAATTTATGGAGATGGTTCTCAAACAAGAAGTTTCTGTTATATTGATGATCTTGTAAATGGGATGTATAAAATGATGGAATCAAACGAATCATTTATGGGTCCAGTAAATTTAGGTAATTCCTATGAATTTACAATTAAACAATTATCCGATAAAACATTAAAATTTACTAAATCTAAATCAAAAATTGAAAACCATCCGTTACCGGTTGATGATCCAACTCAACGAAAACCAAACATATCTCTTGCAAAAAAAGAACTAAATTGGTCTCCTCAAATAAACTTAAATGAAGGTCTAGAAAAAACAATTAATTGGTTTAAAAAAGATATTAATAAAAAAGTATCTGCAAAAATTGCACTTTTCCCATCCGTCGATTATAATGCACCAAGTGCAAGATTACGCGTATTTTTAGTACATGAAAAATTAAAAAATAAATATAATATTAAAATTTATCCACCACATATTGCAATACATTATATTAGTTTGAAAAATATATTTAATCAAATAAAAAGATTTTTTATAGTTATGGAAAATGATATTATTTTATTTCAAAAAACAGTTGATCCAATATCTTATGTCGTTGCACTTTTTGCAAGAGTTCTAGGTAAAAAAATTATATTTGATATCGATGATAATTATTACATTGTTCATCCAACTAAAATGAATAAACTTAAAAAAATATCTATGAAATTAGGCACATATTTTGCAGTCAGAATGACTCGATTATGTGATATTCCGATTGTTGCAACACATTACTTACGCGACTTAGCCAAAAAACATAGCAGTCGTGCAGTATTTTTACCAACATCAATTGATACAGATAAATTTAAAGTTAAACCAAAAATAACAAAACAAAACAAAAATATTGTAATTGGTTGGTGTGGTGATGGTGAACAACATTTAATGCATTTAAAACTATTAATTGATCCATTAAATGAAATTGGTAAAAAATATAAAAATGTAAGTTTCAAATTGATTGGATCTAAAGGGTCTAAAAAAATTCAAAAATTATTTTCAAATGTGACAACTATGCCTGTGGAATTAGTTAATTGGATTCCACCACAACAAGTTCAGAAAACACTACAAGAATTAGATATTGGTGTAATGCCGTTAGTTAATGATAACTGGTCTAAATCTAAAAGTCCAACTAAAATCTTTGAGTATATGTCTTTAGGTATATCTCCTATAGCGAGTAAAGTCGGTGAATTAAAATACGTTATTCAAGAAGGACGCAATGGATTCACTGCAAAAGATACAAAAGAATGGGTAGAAAAATTAAGCAAAGTCATTGATGATTATAAATTAAGAGAAAAATTCCGAATAAATGGTAGAAGTACTGCCGAAAATCAATATAGTACAAAGGTTTTTGTTAATGATTTTGAATTGGTATTGCGTGACTTATATCATAAAAAGTAGAACTTACTTCTAATACTTTAGAACATAAATGTTTAAAAAACAATATATTACCGTATCACATGAAAGTATTAATTACAGGTGGTACTGGATTAATTGGAAGTGCTACTGCTAAACTATTTGTTGAAAAAGGATGGGATGTTATTTGTGTTGATAATAATACTCGGAAAGAAATCTTTGGAGAAACTGCCAGTACAACAGTAAATGCTGAAGAAGAATCTTTCTTTAATAATCCAAAAATAAAACTCATTGAATCAGATATTCGCGATAAAGAAATTATGACTAAACTCATATCTGAAGTAGATGGTATTGTGCATTGTGCTGCGCAAGTATCTCATCCAAAAAGTCTTGAAATACCAATGGAAGATTTTCAGATAAATGCATTTGGTACATTGCAATTATTAGAAATTGTACGTAAAATTAAACCAAAAATTCCATTTGCATATATGTCCTCAAATAAAGTTTATGGTGATTATCCTAATTATTTTAGTTACAAAAAAGTAGGTCGACGTTTTGAAAATAAGGTAATGGATTCGTTTGATGAGAAACTTCCAATTGATAGATGCGGTCATACTCCGTTTGGTGTATCCAAAGCAGCCGCAGATCTTTACTGTCAAGAATATGCGATTAATTATGGTCTCAAAACAGCCACATTTAGAGGTGGTTGCTTAACTGGTAAAAATTCTCGAGCAGTTGAAATGCATGGATATTTACCTTATATAATTAAATGCGCATTAACTGGGAAAAAATATAACATATACGGTGGAGGTTACCGCGTACGTGATCAAATACATAGCAGTGATGTAGCTGAAGCATTATATCAATTTATTACAAATCCAAAAACAAATCAAATTGGACTTTATGGTACACCTTATAATATTGGTGGAAGCGTTACAAATTCAATATCTATTTTCGAAACTATTGACGCAATAAAAGCGAAAGTAGGTAAAGAATTAAATTGGGAAGAAGGTCCCGAAAGAGCATCAGATCATATGTGGTGGATATCTGATATTTCAAAACTTCAAAGGCATTATCCCAAGTGGAAATTAACAAAAGATTTAGATTATATTTTTAATGAAATAATTCAATATTATATTGATACATTAAAAATGGATATTAAAATTATAAGACCAAATTATTTTAAAGAAATTAAAAATGAAATATAAAAAATTATTAATTACAGGTGGTGCAGGTTTTGTTGGATCAAACTTAGCTATGTTTTTTAAAAAAGATTTTCCTGATTGTGAAATTTCGGTTTTAGATAATCTAAAAAGAAGAGGTTCAGAATTAAATCTTAAACGATTAAAAGCGGTTGGAATAAATTTTATACATGGAGATATTAGAAACCAAGAAGATATTAAATCCGCAGGTTCTTTTGATTTAATGATTGAATGTTCAGCAGAACCGTCGGTCTTGGCAGGCATTAATGAATCGCCTGAATATTTAGTTAATACTAATTTAGTTGGTGCAATTAATTGTTTTGAAGCAGTTAGAAAAAATAACGCACATATTATTTTTCTATCATCTAGCAGAGTTTATCCAATTAAAACAATAAGTGAATTAAATTATATTGAAACAAATACTCGAATAGAATTAGCTAAAGAACAAAAAATAAATGGTGCATCTTCAAAAGGTTTTTCTGAAAAATTACCTTTAGACGGAACGCGTTCATTATATGGTGCAACAAAATTATGTGCAGAATTATTATTACAAGAATATATTAATACGTATGGAATTAAAGGAATTATTAATCGTTGTGGTGTTTTAACAGGTCCTTGGCAAATGGGTAAAGTGGATCAAGGAGTAATAGTATTATGGGTTGCCCGACATATTTTTGGTGGAAATTTATCATATATTGGTTATGGTGGTGAAGGCAAACAAGTTAGAGATATATTACATGTAAAAGATTTATATGAATTACTCACTATTCAATTAAAAAATATTGATAAACATAATGGTAGTATTTACAATGTTGGTGGCGGACATAAAGTAAGTATTTCACTTAAAGAATTAACAAAATTATGTGAAACTGCAACAAAAAATAAAATTGAAATTAAAAATATAACTGAAACTCGCACAGCAGATATTCCATACTATATTACAGATAATTCAAAAATTACAAAAGCAACGGGTTGGGAACCCAAAATCCTACCTGAAAAAATAATCAAAGAAATAACTGATTGGATAAATGAAAATTTTGATAAACTAAAACCAATTTTATCATGAAAATATTAATAACAAATCCACCATGGGTATTTGGAAGCGTACGTGCTGGATCGCGTTGGGCACATGAATCGGACGTAGAAGATACAGGTTTATACACACAATTTCCGGCGTTCTTAGCATATGCTACAGCAATGATTCATAAAGAAAAAAAACATCAAATAAAAGTTATTGACTCGCTAGCATTAAGACAAACACGTAATGAATTTTTATCCGAAGTTAAAAAATTTAAACCAGAAATATTGGTTATCGAAACTTCAACTGCATCACTAAAGAATGATTTAGATATTGCTAAACAAGTTAAATCATTAACTAATTGTAAAGTTATTTTTATGGGTCCACATGTAATTGCTCGGCCAGAAGATGCATTAAATAATGGTGTAGATTTCTGCATTAATGGTGAATATGAATATCCCCTTAAAGAATTAATCAAAGCATTAGATAAAAATAAGTTACCAAAAAAAGGTATTTCTTATAAAAAAAATAATAAAATTATTACATTACCTCGGCATGCACCAATCGAAGATATTGATAAAATTCCAATACCTGCATACGAATTATTTCCAATGGAAAAGTATAGCACACCTTTTTCAGGTATTGCACCAAACGCTGAAGTTATGACTGCAAGAGGTTGCCCATTTAGATGTATTTACTGTGTATGGCCACAAGTATTATACGATACTAGAAAAATTCGATATAGAAATCCCAAATTAGTTGTTGATGAAATTGAAATATTACTTAATAAATATGGTAAAAAAGGTGTTTATTTTAATGATGATACATTTACGCTAAATAAAAAGCATGTTTTGGGAATTTGTAAAGAAATTAAAAAAAGAAAATTAAATATTAAATGGGCCTGTTTTGGTCATGTTTTAACGGTATATAATATGCCTGAAATATTAAAACCTATGAAAGATGCAGGTTGCTCTCTAATTAAATTTGGTATTGAATCAGGTTCACAAAAAATGTTAGATAATATGGGTAAAGGTACAACGCTAGATATAATTAAAAAAGCGATTAAACTCACAAAAAAAGCAGGTATTGAAGCACATGGTTCATTTGTATTTGGATTACCTGGTGAAACCTTAGCAAGTGCAAAACAAACGATTAAATTAGCTAAAGAATTAGAATTACATTCATTAGTATTTTCAATTGCAACACCTTATCCTGGAACCGAATATTATAATCGCGTAAAAGAAAAAGGATGGTTAACTACGCAAGATTGGTCAAAATATAATGGGGAATGTAGTGCTGTAGCAAGAACACAAGAATTATCAACTAAAGATATAACACGTATTTTTGAATATGCTGATGCAAATTATGTTGCAAGTTTGATTAAAAATCCAAAATATGTTTTACCTTTTTTAAAAAATGTTTATTCTCAAGATGGAATGTATGGTTTAACTAAATTTATGGCACAGAGAATTCCTTGGTATATAAGAAAAACTAAAAAGAAATTTGAGGGAAA
>CAZGVA010000040.1:0-8394 GCA_964528765.1 Candidatus Woesearchaeota archaeon
ATAAATCAACACCACAATCAGGGCATTTGTTATCTTTTATATCATCCATATCAACTTGTTCAAGTGCAGTTACTTCTTTTTCAAGTTCTTCTACAAGTTGTGAAATTCGTGTATTGATTTGTTTTAAAAATTCATTTTCTTTTTTAGCATTTTTTTCTTGATTTTTTTGAACCCAATATTTAATCTCACTAGATTTTATTTTTTCAATAACAATTTCTGCATCAATTTCTTTAGCAAGATTCCACACATTCTTTAAGCGTTTAAAAAAACCCATTATATACTAATAAGCAAAAACATAAAAACCATTTGTATGGTGAATTGTACTTAAATTTAAAAATACATACTCGCATATTTTTAAGTGATCATCATGAGTATTACAAATACTATTCAAATTAGGCGAGCAATAACTGAAAAATTCGGAAAGTTAGATTATGAATCATTAGATACTCTTCCGTTAGAAACTGTTCTTAATTTTGTGAATGAAAATAACGAAGGAGCGATAACTGATTTATCTCAAATATTATTTAGGGATAACGAATATACTGGAGATACAATGGAATCGCTTCGCATAATAAGAAATATTCAAAGAGAAGATGCGTCAATTAAACGAATTAACTCATTATATGACATAGATATTTTAGGATGTTTGCAAGAACTCGGATCTCCGGCAATTAGTGATCTTAGTGATATTGCTATAGATATGTTTATCATGCCTTTTGATGAATATAAAAATCGATTAGACCAAGCAGGTCTTATGGATACAGAAAAAGATTTGAAAGATCAACTTTGGTATAATCATACTTTTGATTCAACAATATTGTTAGGAGTTTTAAGATCAATAGGTGAATCTTGGAGTACTACAAATATTAAAAAAGAAGTTTTAAGTCGAGAGATTAATTTAGGTTACTTTACAAATATGTTTGAACTGAAATTTAATGAGCCTTCGTACCTGAGTCGTTTTGATAAAGAAAATATTGCTGAATTACACAGTGTATTTATGCGATTTTTTGGAGAAGCGCAAGAAAGTATCGTAGCTTTAACAGAATTTGATGCGCAATTAAAAAAACAACATAAGCTTGAACAACCACAGTTATTAGAAAATAAAACGATTAATTCTTTAGTAACACCTTATAGTATCGCATTTAATAAAAAAGGAGATCTTATTGTCATGGGACAATTAACTTCAGCATCAGAAAATTCAAGAGTTACTCCAAATCAATTTATTGTTCAATACAATTTAGAGAAAAAAGATGAAGTGATTGATATAATGAATACAGGTTTATGTGAATCATTCAGAGGTGCAGGCGGTGGAATATTTATTTTTTCATATAACGGACAAATGAATATTGGAAGTAATGGAACTATTTTTGTTAATGGTGGTGAAGCGCAACTTGATTTAGATTCTAGATTAACTATTGAATCTAATGATTCATTAAGAAAAATGGAAAATGCATTGCAACATTTAAAAAATGAGGGAATATCTACACGAGAAGCTTATCAAATGATTGAGAAAAATGGAACAATTTACGTTTCGTTAGATGGAAGGATTGTTGCAGCAGATGAAAATGGAATTGTAGGTAATCCACTTAATTATAATCATAATCAAGATGGAAGTACTGAATGGGATCCACATCCACGAATTTTTGTTACAGATACTGAAATAATTTATCGCGATGATGATTATCGTTCAGTCAGCATCAAGGCAGTTAATAAAGATTTATCTAAAGAAAGTATTCAAAACGCAAGAGAAATTATTTGCGAAAGTAACAAAGATTTTAAAAGTGGATGCAAGCCATCTAATTTTTGTGTTGGTCCTGATGATAATTTATATGTTGTAACAAAATTACTTGATGAGCCAGTAAACAGTATTAAAATTCATAATTTACAAACAGGAGAATTATTAACACATATTTATCCAGAAGGACATCCAGGTGGTTGGGCAAACTTTAGATCAATGGCAATAAGAGATGATGGTCTTTTAGCTTATTCGAGTATTAATCCAAATAATCCTCAAATCCACTTTTATCAGATTACAATGCCTGATGTAAAAGATCTGAAGAAATAAAATTATATTTCTGTATGCTGAAATACGTATTAATTAGATTATAACTTCGTATTATACAAAAACCTTATAAATTACTTGGAAGATTCAAAAGCAAGCCCTGGTGGTGTAGTCTGGCCTATCATATGTGACTGTCAAAATCGGCTAACATAACTGCCAATTACAGATCTCGCATGACTCGAGTTCAAAATAATCGGTTGAGACAAAAACTTTATAAGTCTATCCACGCAACCACAAATGTTGTGAAAATCTCGGCCAGGGCGCTTATAATTAAGGTCGTAGAAGGTGATATAACTGGCTAAAAAAATTGATATTTTGAAACATGTTCTTGTACCAGAGCATCGTGTTTTGTCTGAAGACGATAAAAAGAAATTATTTGAAAAATATCATATTTCAATTTTTCAACTACCTATTATTAAAATAAAAGATCCAATTGTAAGGGCAATGGACGCAAAAGTTGATGATGTAATTCATATTCAAAGAGAAGGGCCTTCTGGCGCATATCCGTATTTCCGGCGTGTTGTGGAATAAAATGATTGATAAAAAATTATTAGTTAAGAAATTTTTCGAAGAAAACACCTTAGTTGGTAGCAATATTGCTTCATTTAATAATTTTATAGATTCACATATTCAACAAATTATATATGAACATAAGGAAGCAGTACCTGCAGTTGTTCCTCCAGATGTTGAAGAAGTTAAATTTGAATTTGGTACAATTACTGTTGGTAAACCTACAATTGTTGAAGCAGATGGTTCTGAGAGAGATCTTTATCCAATGGAAGCAAGATTAAGAAATCTGACTTATTCAGCTAAAATTTATCTTGAAGTTGGTTTAATTGTTGATGGAAAAGAAAGAGAACGTGCTGAAGTTGAAATTGCAGAATTGCCTGTTATGCTTCATTCAAAATTATGTCACTTATCAAATGCTAATAAAAAGAATCTAATTGACGCAGGTGAAGATCCAAATGATCCTGGCGGATATTTTATAATTGATGGAACAGAACGAGTTTTAGTTTATTTAGAAGATTTAGCACCAAATACAATTTTTGTTAAAACTGAAAAAGCAGGACCAATAACACATAAAGCTACATTATTTTCAGCAAATGATACTTATAGAATTCCACATTCAATAGAACGAAATAAAGAAGGTTTATTTTTAATGAACTTTACAACATTTTCAAAAATTCCTATTGCAGTTATCTTAAAGGCTTTAGGTGTAACTGTTGATAAAGAAATTATTGATTTAATTGGACTTGAAATGAATGATGATTTGTATATTAATTTATATGATTCAATGGATATTAAAACAGCTGCTGATGCTCAAGAATTCATTGCTAAAACAATGCATTTAGCATTACCTAAAGAACGAAAAATACAAAGAGTTACGTACATGATTGATAATTTATTACTTCCACATATTGGTCGTGATTCAAAAGATCGTGCCAGAAAAGCTAAGTTTATTGGAAGAATGGTTAAAAGAGTTATTTTACTTAAAGAAGGTAAAATAAAAGACGATGATAGAGACCACTATATGAATAAACGAGTCAGAATGGCAGGTGATTTACTTGAAGATTTATTCAGAACTAATTTCAAAGTATTAGTTAATGATATTTTATATATATTCCAAAGAGGTGTACGAAGAGGTAGAGTAATGCCACTTGCATCAATTATCCGAACAAAATTATTAACTCAACGAATTAAAAGTGCTATGGCTACTGGAAAATGGACATCAGGTAGACAAGGAGTTAGTCAACGTTTAGAAAGAGATTGTTATAATAACATGTACTCACACTTACGAAGTGTTGTATCTTTATTAGAATCATCTAGAGAAAGTTTTGAAGCAAGAGAGCTTCACCCAACACATTGGGGTAGACTTTGCCCAATAGAAACACCTGAAGGAAAAAATATTGGTTTAAGAAAAACTTTAGCAATACTTTCTCATATCACACCGCAAATGGATAAAAACGATAGTCGAAAGACTGTACGAACTTTGGAGGGTTTAGGGCTTAAACAAATGTAATGATAGATGTATTTATGGACGGAGTTTTAGTAGGAGAAGTTTCTGATGGCCCAGAATTTGTAAACCAAGTCATTAATAATCGAAGAGAAAACAAAATATCTCATTTACTTAATATCAGATATAATGAAGCAGAAGACAAAGTTGATATTGCTACATGTAGAGACAGGCATCGTAGACCTTTAATTGTTGTAAAAAACGGTAAAGCTCTTTTAACAGACGAGCACATTGCTCAACTTAAAGCAAATAAATTAAAATGGTCCAATTTAGTTGAAAAAGGTATTATTGAATCAGTAGATGCACTTGAAGAAGATAACACATTTATTGCAATGACTGAATCCGAAGTTACTAATGAACATACACATCTTGAAATAAATCCAATTGCAATTTTTGGTTCAAATACGTCTTTAGTTCCTTATGCAAATTTTAATCAGAGTTCTAGATTAAATAGAGGACAGAAAACCGCACGTCAAGGTGCAAGTTTATATGCACTTAATTTCTTAAATCGTTTAGATACAAATATGAATTTACTTCATTATCCACAAAAACCACTTGTACGAAGTTTTACTCAAGATATTTTTGGTGATTTAATGTCTGGTGGTCAAAATGTCACAATTGCAGTTTTAAATTATGAAGGTTATAATGTAGAAGATGCATTAGTTATTAATAAAGGATCAATTGATCGGGGTTATGCACGTTCAACACATTATAGACCATATACGGCAGAAAAATTAAGATATGCTGGCGGCCAAGTAGATAAAATTGGTATACCTGATAAAGATATTCAAGGTTATACTGTTGAAGAAGATTATCGCTTACTTGAAGAAGATGGTATTATTTATCCTGAAGTTAATATTAATAGTGGAGATGTTATAATTGGTAAAAACTCACCGCCACGTTTTTTGAGTAAATTAGAATCATTTAGTGCAATAGCAAACACACGTAAAGACACATCTGTTAGAGTAAAGTTTGGTGAAAAAGGAGTTATTTCAAAAGTTTTAGTAACTGAAAGTGAAGATGGTAATCCATTAATTCATATTGAAGTTAGACAAACTCGAAATCCAATTATTGGAGATAAATTTGCAAGCCGACATGGTCAGAAAGGAATTATTGGACGTATTGCACCTTCAGAAGATATTCCATTTACAGCTTCTGGAATTCAACCAGATATAATCTTTTCACCGTTTGGAGTTAGTAAACGTATGACTGTAAGTCAGCTAATTGAAATTATTGGTGGAAAATTATCTGCAATAGCGGGTCGTTATATTGATGGAACATCATTTGATAGTGAAAAACCAGAAGATTTACGAAAAGAGCTTCTGAAGCTTGGATTTAATGATGATGGAACTGAAACATTATATGATGGTAAGACTGGAAAACAATATAGTGCAAGAATCTACGTAGGTAGTATTTATTATCTTAGACTAAAATATCAAGTAATTGATAAATTACAAGCTAGAGCTCGAGGACGAGTTGCTTTATTGACAAGACAACCAACTGCAGGTAAAGCTGTAGAAGGTGGATTACGGTTCGGAGAAATGGAAAAAGAAACATTAGTCGGACACGGCGCATCATTATTAATGAAAGAGCGGTTTGATTCAGATCGAAGCATAATTTATGTATGTGATCGATGCGGTGATATGGCAGTTCTTGATTATTACAAAAATAAAGTAATGTGTCTAACTTGTGGTGATAAAGTTAAAGCATCTAAAATCGAAATTTCTTATGCATTTAAGTTATTTTTAGATGAGCTAAAAAGTTTAGGTATTAGGACAAGATTATCGTTAAAAGATAAATATTCAAAATAAAATGGTATATAATGTAGTAACAAAAAAGATTGATAGTATTTCGTTTGGAGTTGTATCGCCTTCTCTAATTAAAAAAATCGGTGTAATTAATGTAATTACTCCTGAAATATATGATGCAGATGGTTATCCTGCAAGAAAAGGTCTTATGGACCCAGCAATGGGTGTTATTGATCCAGGATTACGTTGTAAAACTTGTGGTGGAAGAATGAAAACTTGCCCAGGCCACTTTGGTTATATAAGTTTATCAAAACCAATTATACACATATTATATACAGATATTGTACATAAATTACTTAAAACAACTTGCCACGAATGTGGACGAGTTAGAATGGGACAACAAAAACTTGATGAATGGAATGAAAAATTTGAACTTGCTAAAAAAACACATAATTTAGGTAAAATCCGAGCTATGATGTCGACACTTATTACTGCATTAAAAACAGTTAAGTCATGTCCTTATTGTAATACTAAAGTTAAACAAATTAAATTAATTAAACCAACTACTTTCCAAACAGAAGAAGGTAGATTATGGCCAGGTCAAATCAGAGAGTGGTTTGAAAAAATACCAGATAGTGATTTATCTGCACTTGGTTTTGATCCAGCTAATTTGCGTCCAGAATGGTTTATTATAACTACTTTATTGGTTCCGCCAATTACGATGAGACCATCGATTACCTTAGAATCTGGTGAGCGAAGTGAAGATGATTTAACACACAAGCTTTCAGATATTGTTAGAGTTAATCAAAGATTATTAGAAAATATTAATGCTGGAGCTCCAGAAATCATTGTAGAAGATTTATGGGATTTATTACAATATCATATTACAACTTTCTATGATAATAAAGTATCTCAAATTCCACCAGCAAGACACAGAACACGAAGACCCCTAAGAACTTTATCTCAAAGACTTTCTGGAAAAGAAGGTCGATTTAGATATAATTTAGCAGGTAAGCGAGTTAATTTTTGTGCAAGATCGGTTATTTCTCCAGATCCAAATATTAATATTAATGAACTGGGTGTTCCATTAACTGTTGCAAAAGAAATTACTACCAATGAAACGGTAACTGAATGGAATCTATCTTGGATTATAAAATTAATTAAAAATAATGGTAAATATCCTTCTGCTTCATATATTTTAACAGATGAAGGTAAACGCCGCCGAATAACAAGTGATACAATACCTCAAATATTAGAAGATATAAAGCCTGGATGGGTTATTGAAAGACAATTAATTGATGGAGATATTGTTATATTTAATAGACAACCTTCGTTACACAAATTATCTATGATGGGCCATATTGTTAAAATATTACCTGGATATACATTTAGAATCCATCCAAATGTTTGTGTTTCATATAATGCTGATTTTGATGGTGATGAGATGAATCTTCATGCTCCGCAAACAGAGGAAGCTAGAGCTGAAGCACGTAAATTATTGCTTTTAGATAATCAAATTATTACACCAAGATATGGTTCAAGTATTATTGGTGCTATTTTAGATTTCTTGATTGGTAATTATTTCCTTACAAAAGATATGTTATTAACGCGTGACCAAGTTTCAACATTAGTTACATCAATTGGTTATACAGGAGATTTACCTAAACCGGCTGTAACAAATAAAACTGAAACACTTTGGGAAGGCAAACAAATATTTAGTTTAATTTTACCTAAAGACTTAGATTTTAAAAATAATGGTCAGGTTTTTAAGCAAGGAAAACTTGTTTCAGGTGATTTTATTATTAAAAAAGGTGAATTAATTCAAGGAGTTCTTGATAAAAATCAAATTGGTAAAGAAGGTGGCGCTTTAATTCACCACATTTATCAAGTATATGGTGCAGATTATGGTAGAGAATTTATTAATAAGTTAGGTATAATTGGTTTAACTGTTAGTAATATGCTAGCTTACTCAATGTCTTTATCTGACTTAGATATACCTGAGGCTCAAAAGCACCAAGTAAGTGATATTTTAAAGAAAGCTAAAAAAGAAGCAGCAAATGTTGTAGCTGAATATCAAAAAAATAAGATTATTCCAATGCCGGGAAAAACTGTTGAAGAAACATTTGAAGCGCACATGCTTAAGACATTAAATGGTGCTAGAAATGAAATGGCAGATATTATTAGTGGTGTTGTTAAAGAAGATACACTATTAGTACAGTCGGCTCATGCAGGTTCTGGAGATAAAGTTCTAAATATAGCTTTAATGAGTGGTTTTGTAGGCCAACAAGCATTACGTGGAGAACGAATTAGTTTTGGATATACTGACAGAACTTTACCCCATTTTAAGAAAAAGGATTTGAGTCCCAAATCACATGGTTTTGTTTCAAATGGTTATGTTCAAGGATTGACGCCTGTTGAATTATTTTTTAATGCAATTGTAGGTAGAGATTCACTTATGGACACAGCAATGAGAACACCAAAATCTGGGTACATGCAGAGACGTTTAATCAATGCACTACAAGATTTGAAAGTAGATTATGATCGTACAGTTCGAGATTCTGGAGGAAATA
>CAZGVA010000041.1:0-8096 GCA_964528765.1 Candidatus Woesearchaeota archaeon
TTACCTTCAGCATATATCCTCTGATCTGCTCTATATTTGATTCGTTGGCCTGAGCTTTCGTCAACCATTTTTGTTCTAAATATGATCACTACCACTCGTTTTTATGTATTTATAGTGTCAATCATATAAAACGATGTACTCAGGCTCTATTTTTAAAATGAACCAAATAATATAAGAATCATTCCACTAATTATTAGTATTCCAGAAAATAAGTTATACGCATAAATATAGTGTTTTCGCACATCATTTACATCTAAAGGCATATATGTTCCAACAGCATGATATCTTTCTGATTCTAACTTGTATCTTTGTGGTTTATGTATTTTTTTAGCCCAATCAACCAAAGACATATTCTTAATGTGAAGAGAGTATAGTTGTAGAAACATAGCTAGTATTGTTAAAAGGCTTCCATATGCAAGTGGTGATGTTATCATCTTAAATAAGCTCACTAAACCCTTCTGGGGTTAAAAACGTTATGATTAATCATGCTTTGTGTAAATACAAACCTTTTAATTGTGTTGATTTAGCGTGTTTTATGGTTAAAGAACTTAATAAAGAAGGCATACCTACTGTAGAAGAGTTACGACAATTAGGTTTAGAACGGAAGAAAAAAATCAACAATTATGAAGAAAAATACAAAAAAGTAATTTATGCAAGAGGAACAGTCCTTGAATACTCAACGGCTCTTGAGACATCATTTAATGAATATATATTAAAGACTGGTGGTGAGTACGGGGTGATAGATAATGAAAAGAAAGAATTGCATATGATTACTGGACTAAAAACAATGAATGAGCTTGGAAGTTTTTCCTCTTTTAATAAAAGACTAAATCTTTATAAAGAACTATTAGAAAAATCCTCAGAAAACCATCCACTCCCAAAATATTTTTTAGATACTCTTGATCGGTTTGCTGCAATAAGGGACATTTTTGCGCATGTACCAATAAATTGGTTTTCTACAGAATTAGAATTTAACGATAAGCCACCCTATAAGCATTTTTTTAAATTTGAGCCTCGGTGGAAGAACTTATCCTTAGCCCTTAGTGAATTTATGATTATTCAAAAACTGATTGTTGATAGTATCCATCGCTATATTCAGTTAATTCTATTAAACCAAAAAATAGTTTCAACAATACTTCTGGGAGCGGATTTTGAAGATACGTTGAAGAAAGAACTTAAACAACAATAGCATTAAATTTTATGTTTTTTCGCTATACGTGCATATAGTTTTTTAGTCGCTTCACCAATCATTTTTATTCCTCTCTTTTTCTATTATACATCTAACACATAAGGGCTAGTAATGTGCATACACCAAGTAGGGTTTTTATCATTTTTAAGCAATTCTATAATAAAGGTGTTACCTACTATGCTTTCAACAACTGCAAATGCAGAAAAATCTAAAAAAGTTAAGTTACTCATGCTTCCGCTCCATTCTATCTCTGAAATACAAGATTGCCCAAATGAAACTGCTAGAAGATATGCAAATTCCCGCTATTATGTTTATATGGAACAAATATCCACTAAACCATAAGACTCCTACTAATGTAAGCAAAACTAGAAAATCATACTTATGTATGCCTTTTTTAATGTGTTTTGGTCTTCCAGTCACTGGTTTTTTATTTACCATTGTAATTATTTATAAAGGACGAAATATAAAAACTTATGGGTTTCAGTGTGCCAAATGGAAAAAAATATTTTTATTGTAGTCTATGTAAAATCATCAAATAAATTAATTACTTTCTTACGTTCTTCTCTACTATCAAATTCAACTTCAATATATATTTGGTTACCTTTCCTTTAAATGTGTAAATAATCACTCTTTGGTAAGTTGTTGACTATTTGTTTTGCTTTTTCTATAGCTTCAAATTCATCCATTTTAAAATCCTCGGTGCTACTACAAAAGTAACTTCCTTATAATCATCGCCTTGGGCAATTATTATTTGCTTATCAAATTCATCGCAACAATCATCACAATAATATGCAGCTATATTCTCTTTTTCGAGAAATTTATCTTCTACAAGTCTTAAAATTATGTTATCAGCAGTTGAGAAGAACCGTGAAACATACCCAAACGTTTCTAACTTGTCAAAAAATTCCTTTAGTCTGATTAAAAGCTCAGCATTGGTATTAAAACTTAAATCAAACGGCGGAAAGTTGCTTATATCTGGGTCTTGTTTGGCTTGTTGTATTATTTTGGTTTTCATTTTCACTTACCCCTTGCCTCTTTAATTATTATTTTATGTCCAAACATAGCGTCTTCAAGCTCTTTTATTTTTGTCAATAGGTGTAGTCTAGGGTTTTTTCTTATCAGATTAGCAACTACTTCTAATTTCATATTTTCATCTTTATAATCAATATAAAAGCAAAAATACATATCGTCGTCCGTGTCTAATATTGGAATAAGTAAACTTGCTATCTCTTCTGCTTTAGGTTTATAAGCAAACCAACTATCAGCTATAACTCTAATATGATTTTGTCCATATTCATTTACTGAGATATTAAAATATTTGTTAAGTTTTATAACTGGTAATTTATATTCTTGTATTAATTCATTTTCAGTTTCAGTTGTTTTAGTTTCAATTTCTTTTGTTTCAGTTGTCGTTTCGGATTTCATTTTCAAACTCCAAAAATCCCTAATCTGTATACTGTATAAGTATTATTGTTCTTTCAAAATCATAATAGTGTTTTTCGAAAAATGAATAAACAGCGTACTGGTTTAGAAAGTGGTTATTTTCTCCATAGGTACAGAATATAAATTAATATACTTTTTTAAGTATTTGTATACAATTAAACAAATCAAACAACTTTTTAATTGTATTCTTTAATGAATAATATGCAAAAATTGATTGCACAATTGCTTAAAACCAATAATTTAACTTATATACAAATAAATAATTTAAAAAAACAATATGCTGCTCGAAATAAAACTAAATTGCCACTTAACTCTGAAATATTGGCTGGCGCAACAGCTGAACAACGAAAAAAATTAATTAAATTCTTAAAAACCAAACCAACTAGAACCCTTTCAGGAGTTTCAATTATAGCAATTATGACACCACCAAAACCTTGTCCCGGTAAATGTATATATTGTCCTCAAGGAGATAATGCACCTAAAAGTTATACGGGTTTTGAACCTGCTGCAATGCGTGCACAATTAAATGATTTTGATGCATATAAACAAGTCCAAAATAGACTTGGACAACTTAATTCAATTGGTCATGATACAAGCAAAAATGAGTTAATTATTATGGGTGGAACATTCCCCGCTTTATCTTGGAAAGAACAACAAAAATTTACTAAAGAAGCATTTAATGGATTCAATAAAAAGAAATCCAAAACTTTAGCCGAAGCTCAAAAAATTAACGAAACTACAAAACATCGCGTAATTGGTTTAACTCTTGAAACTCGTCCTGATTTCATAAATCCAAAACAATTTCTGGAACTTGGTGCAACAAGAGTTGAATTAGGCGTTCAATCAACATCAGATAAAATTCTCAAAAAAGTCTGCCGAGGAAATACTATAAAACAAGTTGCAGACGCAACAAAAGAACTCAAAGATAATTGTTTCAAGATTTTGTATCACTTGATGCCCGGTCTTCCAGGAGCAACATTTGAATCTGATGTTCAAATGTTTCAGACAATTTTTGATGATGCTAGATTTAAACCAGATATGCTCAAAATATACCCAACGTTAGTCATTAAAGGTACAAAGCTGTATGATTTATGGAAAAAGGGTACGTATACACCAATAAATGAAGAATATATGATAGAACTTCTCAAAAAAATATACCAGATTGCACCAAAATGGGTAAGGATTATGCGTGTTCAAAGAGATATTCCTGCGCCATATATTGAAGCCGGCCCAAAAAAATCGAATATCCGCCAAGAAGTTCTTAAAACATTAAAACAAAGCAAAGAAATACGGTTTAGAGAAGCTGGCCACTCTGCTCTACTTCGAAAAATCACACCAAAACAAGTTGATATTGTAGTTGAAAAATATACTGCGTCAGATGGTGATGAATATTTCATATCTGCTGAAGATATTAAACAAGATATTTTACTAGGTTTTTGTAGATTGCGAATTGGTAAGCGAAAAGAAGCAATGATAAGAGAATTGCATATATATGGAAAAGTAACTCCAATTGGCAAAGAAGGTGAAGTACAACATACAGGCTTAGGCAAACAACTAATGGAAAAAGCTGAACAAATTGCCAAAGAGCGAGATAAAAAAGAAATTATTGTTATATCGGGTGTGGGTGTTAGAGAATATTATAAGAAAATTAATTATATTTTTAAAGACTCATTTATGTGGAAAATACTAAAAAAATGAAGTAGCCCCACTCGGATTCGAACCGAGGTCCCGAGGTCCAAAGCCTCGGATGATTGATCCGTATTCTCTAACGAGAATTGCGTTTGACCGCTACACTATGGGGCTATACTCTTCAAAAAAATATTAGAATTGGAGTTTAAAAACCTAACGGCTCTTTTTAAGAGTCTTTTTGATTGTTTTTTTCTTAACCGGTTTTTTAACTTTACTCAAAGGTTTTTTCTTAGCAGATTTCTTAGATTTACTCGAAGATTTCTTCTTAACTGGTTTTTTAGCAAGTTTTTTGTTAAGTTTCTTCTTTAATGCCGCTGCTTTTTTCCTAGCTGCTTTTTTTGCATCTTCTTTCTTTTTCTTTTCTTTTGCTTCTTCTGCCTCTTGTTTAGCAATAAGTTCCTGTCTTGCTTTTATTTGAGCTTCATTATTCTTTCTTGCAATATCCTCATTAATTTTAATTTGATCTAAAAGTAAAACAATTTCTTTTGATATTTGTGAAATGACTCTTGAATTACGTACTTCTTTAACTACACCTGTACAATCTTTACAAGAAAAACCATATTCTAAGGCTTTTTCATAAGTATACTTTTTTTTGCATTTTTTGCATTGAAATGCATAGTGTTCTTCTGAAGTTAATTCACGTTCTTTTCGGTGAAGAATGCCACGTAAATGCTGTATATGTCGATAATGAATCTTAGCTTTATCTAATTGCCAATTATATACATACCACCATTTTTTTTCAATATCTTTTTCTTTAGAATAACTTGCAAAACCTAAATGTGCTAGTTTATACAAAGCCTTACGCACATCGTTTATTTTCATACCCAATTTTTCAGCAATATGGTTTTCATTAACAATATCACCATTGAGTAAAATAATAATTATCTTCTCAGTATCTTCATCTAGTTCAATACCTAACTCTTGTAATATTGCGAAAATCGGGTTACTAGTCATTAACATTATAGTCAAAACTATATAATAAAGGTATTGGTCGCACAAATTAGAACATACTACTTGTTAAATTGAGTATTAGTAACCCTAATGCCGCCATTGATATAATAAACCACAAACTTCTTGATAAAGATTTATTCTTTATTAATTTATCAAATGTAGTTTTGAGCATTCTACCCCCATCTACAGGTCCAAGTGGTAATAAATTAACTAATGCAATACCAATATTAAGTACAATTAACCAGAAAAATAGCTCACTTAAATATAACATTGATTTAGCTAAAAGTCTACTCAACAATGTATCTGATTGTGGTACTAAATGTGATTTAAAATTAACGCCAATATATGCCATGTTTTCGCGTGTAGGATGTTCAAGAGTATTCATTTTTATCACACGATTCTCTAAAATCATTTCAATTTCATCGCCAGGTGTAACTTTTAAAATTTCTTCTTCAAATTTTGTAGTTGTTGGTGTTGCAACACCATTTAACGATAAGATAATATCTCCTGGAATAATACCTGCTTCAGATGCAGGTAAATTATTTGTTACACTGATTATTTCTAAACCATTTGAATCCAATAAAGATCCCATTGCAGGCATAAGCAAGAAAAAGTACATTATTGCGAAGATTGCACCAGTGCATAAGTTAGCAAAAGGTCCTGCCGCAAAAATTGATAATTGTGTTCGAGGTGATGCGTTTTCTAATTGTTTTTCATCAGGTTCAACAAAAGCTAAAGGAATAATTGTAAATAGTCCGATTCCTGTTGATTTTATTTTTATTTTATGTGCTCTAGCAACAACACCATGCGCACCTTCATGAACAAGTATGATCACAGATATGCATATTAAAAATGTCCAGATCGGTATAAACATAACCGGTCCTGCAGATCCTGCAGATCCTCCTGGAATCAAAATTTGGAAATTTCCACCAAACTTAAGAAGTTCATATATTATCCAACCCATACCTAAAAAACCAACTGGAATACCAAAATAACCCCAATATTTCCATAATCGATTTTTTGAAAGTTTATCAATGATCTTTATGCCTGTTTTTGTTTTATATAAAAGATATATTTTATGAAATTCAATTTTTGATCTATTTTTAAAAATTAAATATCCGATAAAACTGTAAAAAAGAATAATTGAAATCAAATTAAAACTAAGTTCCATTTTAGATTAATCTACTCGAATTAATAAACGTTTTCAAAAAAAGATTAAGCTTTCTTGAATTGAGCTACAGTATGCATAAGATCAATATGTCCCATAAATAAAGCTCTGCAACAAAATCGATTTAATCCAAGATCGTCCATAATTTTCTTTGGATCTTCATCAGCCTTAACTCGTTTATCAAATTCTTCCCATAGCTGAGCTACAGGTTTTCCACAACTAAAACAACGTATTGGTATTATCATTTTCTCTCAATTCCTTTTTGATTTAACGGAAACTCAATTGTCTCTTTTTACGTGCGTGACTATGGGTTCCAGGTTTTTTACTCTCCTTGTAACGTGTATCTGCAACAAGAAGATGTCGATCATATTCTAAATATTTTTTCTTTAAATCTGATGAGCCAGTAAATTCAGTCAAAACTTTTGCTATAGCTAATCTTGCGGCTTCGGCTTGACTTGACCATCCACCACCATTAATATTAACAACAATATCTACATTTTTAACTAAATCATCTGCTAATAAAATTGGTTCTTTAATACGCAATCTAGCTAATTCAGGTTCGTAAGAATCCAATAGTTTATTATTAATTTTAAATATACCAGTACCTTTTCTAGCAGTAGCTCTTGCTACGGATCTTTTACGCTTACCGGCTGCATGTGATATTTTTTTAATAGTTGTCTTACTCATTTTTTAGCTCCAGGGATATTTTCAAGTGAAATCGTTTTTATTGCACTAATTTTTTCTTTGGATGCTTTTGGTATTGAAATCATTTCCGTGATTTTAAGTTCTTCAGGTTGACCTACATAACATTTAACTCTACTTAGTGCTTCGCGCCCTCTAGTGTGTTTGTAAGGTAACATGCCTCTTATTGCTCTTTTAACAATTCTTTCTGAAGCTTTTGGATAAAATGGCCCCTTAAATGGAGAACCCATACTTCGTAGTTTATTCATTTTATCAATCTTAGATTGTGAACCTGCTATTACAGTTTTCTCGCAATTAACAATTTGGATTTTTTCACCTAAAAGTGCGAGCTTAGCTGCACGAGTAGCCATTCTTCCTAAAATAAGACCGTTTGCGTCAATTGTTTTTATCATTATCCAATAATCCTCACTTTACTACCTTTTGGGTTTTTATTCATAAGTTCTTCAATAGTCATGGTTTTACCAAGTTTATTGATTTTTTTAATAGCTGATTCTGAAAAATTCCATGAAGCGACAGTAACTTTCTTAGAAAGATTGCCTGTTCCTAAAACCTTACCTGGAACAATAATTGTTTCCCCAGTTTTTACATAAGCTTCAATTTTAGATAAATTAACTTTTCTTCGAATTCGAGCAGGCTTGCTTAAATCTTTAGCAATTGCATTCCAAATATTAACTTTCTTATCTTTTGAAAGTTTTTTAAGACTAGCAATAATTCTTCTCAAATGCAAATTAGTTGATTGTGTATTTCGCATATTATTATATTTTTAACTCCTTAATTTTCTGTTTGAAAATAGTTACGGATTCTTTAAATATGTCTTTAGCTGAAAGTTGTCCCCAAGGTTCTAATGTAAATATAAATTTGCCTTTTTCTTCTGAAACCGTTATTGCTTTATCGGAATACTCTTGGCAAGCTAAACATAAATTACAGTTTAAAATATTTGCAACTTTGTTATCT
>CAZGVA010000042.1:0-7607 GCA_964528765.1 Candidatus Woesearchaeota archaeon
GTCAAACCACTTGTGGTTTCCATTGTTCCATCCAAAAGAAGTTCTAGAGTTAGCAAATACATTAAAGACAAGTCAAGCTAGAATTAATGCTGTTTCTGCGAACTCCACCGTTGTTGATGAATACTGTAAGAATTACATAGACAGCACAGGCGGAGTTGCAAGCATTGGAAAGCAAACAGCAGAGAATATTGGTTTGTTTGTATTTGGGAACAAGATTGTGCAAATAGTCTATCCAAAGCACATTGTTGAGAAAATAAACTCAACATTCAAGAATAGTAAAAAGCTAGACACAGTGCTAACACCTGAATTTCTAAAAGAGACGCTTTACAAGAAAATCAAACTGCCCGTAATTGTTGTTGAGAGTAAAGAGATATCAGAACTGCTCAAACAGAATGTAGAACGCATAATAACTGGGGCGTAAATCTGTACCAGTTGTTTAACCTATCCTTCGCACTCGAATACCTCATATGAGTTTTGATTATGTATAATCTTTTAAATTTTTATTTAACTAAACGCTATGTGATTAAGCATCAAATTCATATAAATCTTTCAGTTGTGTCACTTTACTAGTATCTTTAATACTTTGTTTAACGGGGTCAGGTAATTTTGACTCATCAAACTTAATTTCTCCATCCATCATGCAAAAATTATGGTTAACCATACCATTAGAATAATGGTTTTCAGAGATTCCAATTATTTTGTTTGCATTATGTTTCTTCTTCATGATTGCGGTGTAAGCAGATAACATGTTTTCATTAATTTTAGGATCTTGATACTTTCTAGAAAATAGAAATAGAAAGTTTGAATCTCGGTTTAAAGAAATAAATGGTGCTCTAAAATCGCTTTTTTTCAATATAAAATGCTGGTAAGCAGGTAGTATTTGGTTTGCAATAAGTCTTCTTTGGAAACGGTTCAACTTTAGTAACTCAACAAAAAAAGAATCATTATCTGTAGGAATTTTCGGAAGAATTTTATTAATAATTGTATCAATAAAGTAACTATCTTTATCTTCTTCAGCTCTTTTCTTTAATTTTTTACTCAAATCACCTTTTTCTAGGCTATCTTCAAAATCGTCGTCCATTAGAATTAATGAAGCAGTATCAAACTTGCTTTTTGATATACTATCGGGTACCATCGTTCGATTTGTTGAAAAGAAGTAACTTAATATTTTACGTTCACTTAATAATGGAACATTCTTTTGAACTAAAATTCTCCTTTTGTCGAGGTATTCTATAAATTCCGGAAGAGTATCGTTAAATTCAATTATTTTTACTAATTCTTGGTACGTTATAATATTTGCAATCTCTTCTTTGTTTTTTAGATTAATAGCATTACCCTTAGTTATAAAATAATCCTTATCTGGATGAAAATAAGAAACACAGACACCAATTATTTTTTTAACATTTTTTAACTGGATTTCAATTTCTTCTCCTAAATTATTTTTAAATTTCTTCGTAACTGCATCATTTCTAATCCAATTAATTGTCGTATTTAATTGACCAATGGCAGTATCAATACATTTCTTCCTAAACCGATCAAATTCAGTTATTTTAGTATAATTTTTAGTTTTTGATTGAAAAACAATCACTGTTCCATCGAAAAAGACCATATTATCACAAAACTCATTTTCATTTTGAAGTTTAGGATTTTTAAATAAGAATTTATCATAAACCAATCGATTTAGTAATTCGTTGATTTTATCTTCTTGAGTATCACCAAAATCAGTTAAAGAAATATATTTGTCTTCGAGTCGATATAATTTATTTCTTTTGATTAATTTCTGTATACTCTTTTTGATTTTTTCTTTTTGCAAACCAATATCCACAGATAAATTTTTAATAAAAGAATCTTCTAAAATTATTCCCCCATTTTCGAACAAAATATCTATGATTATCGGTTCTAATTTAGCCATAACAATTATTGTACTTCTTAAATATATAAGATATGCGACAAAGGTAAGTTGGAAAATTTAAGAAAGCATAAATATATAGTAATCACCAACGCACCCGCCGACTGAAAGGAGGCGGGCTATATATGAAGTAACTCCAATAACTTACATAGCTCAAGTGATTCAAAAATCCTTATATTTTTCAATAACAAATTATCCATAGTATGGAAGTTAAGGAATTCGGAAGCAAGTCTGATGCTGAAAAGTGGCTAAAGGAGAACAAAGGAGCGTCTAAGTTTCTGGCTTTCAAAAAGTCAGGGGGATTTGTAGCTGTTGTTTTCAACTGACTGTGAAAATGGAAAACTCCACTGTGCCGTCAAGTAATAGTTCTAAATTACTTAATCAGAATGTTTGGGAAAGGCTAGCTTTGGGCGCTATCTCGTGGCGTGAGCTGAGACAGCTTTCAGGTACTTATTTCTATGTTAAAAAGTCGGATGCATATTTCTTCTGGAAGGGCTATGCAGTGGCTAGCAGATTGATTCTAAACAAGCGGGGCATGAAGAAATGTGCTAATTGAGTTCTGAATACACATTCGAAACCTTTATATATATGAATATGTATTCATAATTACTGAGCAAAATGCTCATAAAGGAGGATAAATTTAAAATGCCAAATCAAGATAGAACTGGAAGACTTGGACGAGGAAGAAACTGCGACGATGTTGCTATATCGGATAGAGCTGGTGGCGGTTTTGGACGAGGACGAGGATTCGGACGTGGAGCTGGACGAGGTTCAGGATATGGATTTCGAAGAACAACTGATAAAGAACCAACTAAAGAAGATGAAAAATCTTATTTAGAATCTGAACTAAAAGCTGCTAAAGACGCTATAACTGAAATTAATAAGAGACTACAAGAATTAAAGTAGTTTCTTTTTTATATTATTAAATAATAAGTAAATAATATGAGAATTGCATTTGCAGCTGAAGGTGAAGGAATTAATGCTAAATTAGCTTATCATTTTGGTAGATGCCCATATTATGTTTTTGTTGATTTAGATACAAATAGCATAAAAAATACAACAACAAAAGAAAACCCGTTTTTTAATACGCACGAGGAAGGCGCAGTACCACAATTTATTGCTACTGAAAAAGTAGATATACTTATTGCTGGCGGAATGGGTCCAAAAGCTATTGAATGGTTTAATAAATTAAAAATAACTGCAATAACTACAAAACCTCGAGAAATAAGTAATGTTTTGAAAGATTACTTAGCAGGAAAATTATCTGGAGCAAAATCATGCAGAACTTAAAAATTAAACAAGCCATATTCAAAGCTGGAAAAGGTATGTGGAATATGGTTCCTATGCTTATAGGAATTGTTTTTTTAATTGGTTTAGCTAATTCACTAATTCCAAAATCAGCTTATTCAAAGGTTTTTACAGGTAGTATTTTTGATCCATTAATTGGCAGTATTTTGGGAAGTATTCTTGCAGGAAGTCCTATAACTAGCTACATAATTGGTGGAGAATTTTTAGCTCAAGGAGTGAGTTTGATTGCGATTACTGCTTTTATTGTAGCATGGGTAACTGTTGGAGTTATTACACTTCCTGCTGAAATCATGATGCTTGGAAAGAGATTTTCAATAGCTCGAAATGCGATTAGTTTTGTATTTGCAATAATTGTTGCAATAATCACTGTAGGAGTACTTAATTTATTATGATAAAACTAAAAGAAGTACGCAAATCATGGTATTTTACAATCGTAGTTGCAATTATATATTTGATTGTTTGGGTGATTGATTCTGGCAAAGCATTAGAATCCTTACAAGCTACGTTAAATATATTTATTAAAATTCTACCAATTTTTGTATTTGTATTTCTCTTGCTAACTTTCACAAATTATTTTATTACTCCTAAAAAACTAGCGGGGTGGCTTAACAAAAAACATGGTTGGTTAATAGCTATTATAACGGGAATTATTTCAACGGGTCCGATTTATATGTGGTATCCGATGTTACAAGATTTACAAAAACAGGGAGTTAGAAACGGTTTAATAGCAACTTTCCTTTACAATCGTGCAATCAAACCTGCACACTTACCATTAATTATCCTTTATTTCGGACTTGCTTTTACAATTGTATTGACAATAGTAATGGCCATCTTATCTGTTGTTCAAGGTTGGCTAGTTGAGAAAATTGTTAAATAATATATACTACTGAATATATAAATATTTAAAATTAAACTATACTCAAACTCAAAGCCATTACAGCCATCCCAATAAACACGCCAGCAATTGTCACATGATGTTTTTCACACTTAAATGCGTAGGGTAGTAATTCGTCAAAGCTTATAAAAACCATAATACCTGCAACTGTTGCGAGCATTACGTACAACATTGAAGTAGTTAAGAAATTTCTTAAAAATAAATATGCAACAATTGCTCCAATTGGTTCAGTAATACCTGCAAGAAAAGCATACCCAAAAGCCTTAAATTTATTACCTGTTGCATAATAAATTGGTATAGCAATAGCGATACCTTCCGGAATATTATGAATTGCAATTGCAGTTGCAACAAGTAATCCAAGTTTAATGTCAACAATTGCTGAAAAAAGTACAATCATCCCTTCGGGAATATTGTGAATAATAATACCTATCGTAACTAACAATCCACATTTCCTAAGCCCTTTTTCTTTAGCTGGAGGATTTTCTGATTCATATGAATGTGGAATAAGTACATCAATTAAATAGATAATTAATATTCCTATGAAAAAAGAAATAAGAGCATAATTATACCCAATGTTCATAATACTTTCATTTAATAATTCAGTAAGTGAAATAAAAATCATTACTCCTGCTGCAAAACCCATACCAAAAGATAAGTAACGCAATTTAGGTTTTTTTATAAAAAAGATAACAGAACCACCAATAGCAGTAGAAAGTCCCGCTAATATTGTAAGGATAAATGCATTAATCATTTAATCAACCTTACAGATAATATAAAAGAGTTATGAATATACATTCTAAATAAAACATAATTTCGTAAGACTTTTATATGAATATCTATTCAATACATTATCCAACAAATGAAATACATTTGCTGGCTCTCAACCCGAGGTTAATATGAAAATAGCAATTGCATCAAAAGGTAAAACTGAAGACTCTGAAATAAGTGAACTTGGTGGTAGATCACCATATTATCTAGTTTTTGAAGATAAAAAAATGATCAAAGTGCTTCCAAATCATTTTAAGTTCGGAGGAGGCGCAGGTTATTCTGTTGCTAAAATGCTACTAAATGAGAAAGTGGATTTAGTTATTAGTGGCAAATTTGGAGCAGTTCTTTTAGGAGTTTTAAAAGACAACAAAATCAAAACAAAAACAGCTTCAGGAAAAGTAAAAGAGGCATTATAAAATGACACCAAGACCTTGTATAAACCGACGAGTAAGATTTAACCCTGATGTGGATTATTTCAAGCCAGCAGGTATCCCGATGCGCTCACTTGAAGAAGTTTCACTTACTCCTGGAGAAGCAGAAGCAATCCGCCTTTTTGATGTTCAAAACTTAGAGCAAAACAATTGTGCTAAAAAAATGGAAGTTTCTCAACCAACCTTTTCCAGAGTTTTAGATTCTGCAAGAAAGAAGATTGCTGATGCACTAATTAATGGAAAAGCAATTCGTATTGAAAAAAAATAAGATGAAAATATACAAAATATTATTAATTTTATTATTATTTACAAGCTTAGCTACAGTTGTATCTGCTGAAGAGACTTGTGCATACTTTTTTTATGGTGAAGGTTGTCAAGCTTGCGCAATGGTTCATCCACATATTACTGAGATAAATCAACAAGATGGTGTTGAGATTAAAGAATTTGAAATATACCAAAACCGAGATAATCTTTTGCTTTTACATGAATTTTATGATGCGTATGATGTTCCTACAAATTCACGTGGAATCCCAACAGTTTTAATTAATGGAAAATACTTAGTTGGAGTTAAACCAATTCTTGAAAATTTAGAAGTAGAACTTAAATCAAATCAAGGTGTTGCTTGTCCTTCAGTAGATAGTGGAACTGCAACAGGAATAACTGGGCAAGCAGACCCAACAGAAAAATTTGGTGGATTATCTATACTCACTGTTGCTGGAGCTGCGCTTGTTGATTCAATTAATCCATGTGCAATTGCAGTTCTTTTAATTCTTCTTTCTGCACTTCTCGCAACTGGAGAAAAAAAGCGAGCATTAAAAGCAGGAATTGCTTTCACAATTTCAATATATATTTCATATTTCTTATTTGGGTTAGGTTTATTCAAAATTATTCAAATTTCTGGAATATCATATTCTTTTTACAAAATAGTTGGAGTTCTCGCAATTATTATTGGTATTTTTAATCTCAAAGATTGGGTTAAGCATGGCTCTTTGGGCTTTGTAATGGAGATTCCAATGAGTTGGAGACCAACTCTTAAAAAACTGCTTAGTAAAGTTACATCGCCAATTGGTGCATTTTTAATGGGATTTATAGTTTGCTTGTTTGAATTACCTTGCACAGGTGGGCCTTATATTGTAATACTTGGCTTGCTAGCTCAAAAAACAACCCAAATGGCTGCAATTCCAATTTTGCTATTTTACAATCTTGTATTTATACTTCCATTAATCATTATCACTTACTTGGTTTTCCGAGGATTTACAACAATTGAATCCGCAGACAGGTGGAAACAAAAGAACATAAGAAAATTACATTTAATTGCAGGTATTGTTATGATTGTATTGGGTATTGTGATAGTTAGTGGATTAATCTAACCCATAAGATTCCATAAAACCAAGAATCAGTTTATATTCCTTAAGATAATTATAACCTTTATCCGTTAAAGTATATATTTTTCCTTTTGGATTTATCTGTTCAGTAATAAGTGATTTAGAAATAAGCTCTTTCAGGTACTTATTTCTATGTTAAAAAGTCGGATGCATATTTCTTCTGGAAAGGTTATGCTGTGGCTAGCAGATTGATTCTAAACAAGAGGGGCATGAAGAAATGTGCTAGTTGATTATTATTTTTCCATTACTTCCTTTAATTTATTTAAAATAGCTTGAGTGAATGATTTTCCAAGTTCTCCAGTTCTTACCCAATGAAAAAATTCCATTTCGGTCTTATTATCACTTATTTTCTTATATGTATATCTAACAGAAAAATTATTCTCTAAATTAGTAAGCGTGAATTTCTTATTTTTTTCAAATTCTACAACTTTATAAGTGTTCCAGTTTGGTTCTTTTCCTCTGTTTTTGTAAATAGTGCCAATCTTTGGTGGATATTGTTCTGCTTTCTCTTCTTCAATTGAAGGGATCCACATATGTGTGTTCTTGGGGTTTGTAGTAAATTCAAATACTTCACCAAGTGGCTTATTTATCACAACAGTTATTAGATTTTCTTGCATGTTAGATCAATTAATGAAAGAATAAAAAGTCTTTTATTATCAAAAATCCATATATATTACATATATCCGTACAAACAGGAACAAATCGGACTGGGCTTGTCCCCCGCACTTATAAATTTTGTTTTAGAAACAGCACCGTTGCACGCAAAGCCGCATTTAAATAAATACTAATTCAAAAGTAACAAAATATATATCTTAATTAATGACTCGATATATCACGTTTTCTAAGAGATATCGTTATAAATTAAGAAATTTTCAGCATCTTGATGTCAACTAATTTTAGCTCAGGAACAA
>CAZGVA010000043.1:0-7349 GCA_964528765.1 Candidatus Woesearchaeota archaeon
TAACTCATCTGCTTCTTCTTTAGTCTTTTTTTCCTGTTTTTCAATATTTTTAATTCGAATATCAACTTCATTCTTTTTTTCTTGAAGTTCTTTATTTACAGTTGCAATCGGTCTTTCTATCATAATTTCACCAACAAGAGAATATACGGATTTCTTGCTTTTTGCTAGTTCTTTAATTGCGTTGTCCAATTCAATTTGCTGTAATTGAAATTGTTGTTTTTGACCTGCGAAAACTTGAATACGTTGCTGTAATAATTGCATTTGCATAAGTTTTTCTTGTGCTTCTTTTTCAGATTTAGCCATTTTTTTCATCAACCTCTTTAATTTTAAAGTTTTGGCTTACAATTCCCAGTAAGCTTGTGATTGAGTTCATAACTGCTCTAAAAGCAATTAAGTCTTTCGCCTCAATTGTGATTATTAAGTCTTTAGTTTGTTTAATATTATATGTTGCACGATCTGTTTTAAATTCCTGTTCCGGATCTAACGCAGCAGCACAAGCATTTAATAAATCAATTTTACCACATACTTTAATCTCTGAAGTAATCATTTTAATTTCCTTGAGATTATCTGGCTTTGACTTTTTTTATTACAGGCGGCCTTGCTTTAGCAATAATTCGTGATCCACAATAAGGACAGATAACTCTTCGTTCAATACTTTTAGAGTCAAGTTCTTTTTGACATTCAAAACATTTGTATACCATATTATTTTGTTAATTTAGGATCGTAAGCTTTCCCTGCATATTTTGCGTCACATTTACAACAATACCATATGCCTGAAGATAACCGTTTTATACCCGTTCTTCTGCAAAATGGACATTTATGTTTAGCGTGTTGTATCTTTTCAACTGCATTGATTTTATGCTTAGTTTTTCGACCATATCGTGCACCGAAACGACCTGCCGAACCAAGTTTTTTTAGAGCCATTTTAATCCTGTATATCCTTTTAGTCTCGTTAGTTTATTTATAAAGCTTCCGAGCATTATCTTGAAAGCATTATTGGGAAAGTCTTGATTTTGACTTATAAAGTTTCCTAGTAAGGTATTTAAATCAAACAATGGGATGAATATTACTACTTAGATACGTTGTAGAATTCGCCGGGATGGCACAATCTGGTACTGCGCAGCCCTGGAAAGGCTGTTCTCGCAAGGGTATATGGGTTCGAATCCCATTCCCGGCGTTTCCAAATCTTGTAGTAAAGTTTTTAACGTTTAGTAATCATAATTTCTATGAAAAATTTGATTTTTAGCCTGTTGATGTTTACTTTAATTATTGCTCTGTTTCAAAATGTTGAAGCATTTAATTGTGGTGCTGAACCAACAGAACCTTGTCAAGAAGGATACAAATTAGTATGTTATGCGGATGGTTGGTATTGTAATGTTGATAGACAATATTCTGATTGTGTTGATTCTGATGGTGGAAAGATTTATGATAATTATGGAACAACTACATGGACAATAATAGAAACTGATGGAGAAGGAAATGAGAGTGAAGTAAAACATTCATATACTGATCGTTGCATAATTCCTGAACCTGCTAATTATATTGGTAAATCTTTGGGCGTCAATCATGTTAGCTATGCTGTAGTTGATAAATGTGAAGGAGATGATTGTTATATCGCAGAATATGCTTGTGAATCTGCAGAAGAACCGATTCTGTTTAATTGCGAACATAGTTGTCAGGAAGAATGGGGAAACGGCCCAGCAGCATGTACTGGAGAACGCGTTTCTGATGAAGATGTTGTAATTCCTCCAGAGTTAGAAGATTCGATGACATGTACTGACTCGGATGGTGGAATTGATTATTATAATTTAGGTCGTATACATATCAATGGACTTGAAGTTACGCGCGATGGTTGTAGCGATAATTTTAATCTTATCGAATATTTCTGTACTGAGCTTGGAAGTTATTCTTCAACAGAGTACACTTGCCCAGGCATATGTGTGAATGGTGTATGTATACCTGAAGACGAAGTTGATACTTGTATTGATTCAGATGGTGGAAAACAATATTTTACAAAAGGAACTGCATCGGAATGGCATTCTGATCGAGGAAATGATATTGGAGAAAGCTTTACTGATTTTTGTATTAAAGACTTTAGTGATTATACTGACGTGATGTCAGGTACTATTGTTGCAGAGGGTTTTTGTAATGATGATGATGAAGTTGATGTAAAGCATGTTGAATGTTCTGACGGATGTTTAGATGGCGTATGTATTGGCGGTGTTATTGATAGAGAAAACTGCCCTACAGATTGCCAATGTTCTGATAGTGGGATTGTATGTTCAACACACAAAACACCAAATTTGGATTGTGTAATGGGTTGCGCTATCAATGATAAATGTATTGTTCAAGGTACGAGAATAATTATTGAAGGTAGACTTGCTTATTGCGATATTTCTGGCCACTTTGAAGAACAAAACCAAGATGATTCAACTTGCGGGAATAATTATGAATGCATAAGTAACTTTTGCAGTAATGGGGTTTGTTATGATATTGCAGGTGAGTTGGAAGAAACTCAGAGTATGGTTGCTAAGATCGTGGATTTCTTAAGAAGTCTGTTTGGGTTTGAATAGTTTAGGCATCATAACTCAGCGTGTAACGTCCATCTCAAGAGTTATGCTAAAACACCAATTGTTACCTCTACTAATGCTGCAATAATAATTACCAATAGTGCAAACAAAAATAAAAGTAACCCGTCAGTTAGAATATTTCTAAATTTAGGACTACGAATTTTATCACGCTCTACAGCCATAGAGATAAGTCCTCCAGCTACAGCAGCAATAAAAAATCCACCAAATTCCAATAATGCATGTGGCATTGTAAAACCAACTGCTCTCCAACTTTTTAATGAAATTAAGAAAATAGCAAGTGCAGATGCATTCCAAGTAAGAATCATAATTGATCCAGCTCCATACAAGAACGAAAGTAATAGTGCAATAAGTGCAATTTCAATATTGTTTATTACAATTGATTTGAATAAACCAATATTTGCACCCATAAATTGACCAGTTGGTGTTGCTCCAGGAAATATTGAAAATTGTTTACTGAACATCTGTGCAACCATATCTGCAGGCAAAATATAATATAAACAAATATAACTTAAAGTGATACCTAAGAAAAACATGAAATAAATAGATATAACTTTTTTATTTCTAATAAAAAATTGTATTATGCTATGTATTTTTTCATCTTTCACTTCTTCGATGGTTAGTATTCCTCTGAGAAATGGAACTCCTGCAAGAGTTGTAAATAAAATACCAACTAAACTTGCGTCTCTTGGAAAAAGCGTAATTCCGACTAATAAACCTACTATGGATAATATAAAACCAAGAGGTATCGCCCATAATGGATTATTTTCAACTTTTTTCGGCGAAATAATTGATTCTAAAACCATAATGTTCTATTGTTTACTCAAATAAATACTTTACTGGAAGTTATTGTAATATGTTGGTAGTGATAAATGTTTATTAAGAATGAATATTATATTTACTCGATAGCCATGGCAAAAAATAATGATTTTAAGAAATATCTTCCATGGGCTTTACTTTTGATAGTCGTTTTAATATTACTATTCTACGTTTTAGCACCGGCAGATGTTTCTGATACTCACGAACCAACTGCACAGTTTTATGCAGTAGGTACAGATTATTTAATCGTTTCAACTGCAGATTATATATCTAACCCAAATAATTTTTATATTATTGGCGTAGATAATGAAATTCAAATTAATATTGATTTAAATGATAACGTTGCACCATTTGCAACAGTGGATACAGCCGAGTTTGATATTGTGTTGCCTTCAAATTATGCAGACCAATTAGTTGATGTTGTAATCGAACAAGTTACTTTTGGTGCTCCTGGAGTAGATTCATTTTCAGTAACCAAAACCTCGCCAGAAATATGGCATGTTGTTTATAATGCAGCGGGTTATGAAGGCCATCCGATTGATGAGGATATAGCAAATTCACAACAATTTATTAAAATCACACTTAACTTTAAATCAACACCTTTACCTGGAACAATTGATGTTCATATAACTGGCCAAATTGGCTCAGGTTTTGTTGGCGAAATTGAACCAGAAATTATAGATGTTTTTGACGAATTATTTACTTTACAGGTTAGCGAACCTTGTTTTGACGATGATAATGACGGGGATCCAGATACGTACGGTGAGTGTGAAGATTATCGAGATACATTTGATACAGATTATTCAAACGATTGTGATGGAAGTACTGTCTTAGAGTATAGTTGTCAGATTGGCGGTCCAGATAGTGTAGAAATTTGTACTCAAACAGAAGAAACTTGTGATTCTGGAAAAGGATGTAATTTAGGATTTTGTCAACCTGCAGAGTGTACTGTAAATCCAAGTGAAAGAAGTTGTACTGATGATTATGGACGTCTGTTATATGATAATTGTGGTTTAGATGGAAATGGTGATCCAATAAACTTCGTTTATTGGACAGGTGGAGCTGTAGCGACGAGTAGTTTAAACCCAGGAAATGTATATCAAACCGTTAATTGTCCTAATGCAGACTGTGAATATAATGCTGCAACAAATTGTTATGATGCTACATATAACGCAGGTTGTGTAAAGCAAACAGGAAAAGAATGGTACACATGCGTGTCCTTTATTGGAGATGTTAATGGTAATGGATGGCCAGGCCCAGAAGATATAACTACGATTGAAAGTCATGTAATAAACAACGTTGAATGTTCAACTTACCCATGCAAAGAAAATACTAAATGGAGCAGTGTTAATGGAGATACTGATGAAGAGATTAATATATTGGATATAACCATGACTGAAAAATATGTTTTAGACTTCGGTTGGGCACATTTAGATAATAATGGTGGAGCTATCTTTTAGAAAATGGATAAACGAATCCATTTTTTACTTTTTTTATTTATTATACCCATTGTTTATGCTCAAGATCCAGTGATTGTTACAGTTGATGCACCTTCGACCATTTCCAGTGATTTTGATATTACATTAAACGTAGAAGATGTTATTGATTTAGATGCGTTTAGTTTTCAATTACTTTATGATGATGACGTGGTTAAATTAGTTGGTGCTGAAGAAGGAGCGTTATACTCTTCAGCTAACGTGTTATTTAACGAAGAATTCGATAGAATCGTTATTAATCTACCTGGTTTAGCGGGAGTTAATGGATCAGGATCACTTGCAGTTCTAAATTTTGAAATTGTTGGATCTCCTGAAGACTCTACTGATATTCAAATTATTTATTTAACTATGGGTGATATTAATGCGGAGAACATCCTTATCGAAAATATCTCACCTAATCCCGTAACCGTTACAATTAAAGGTGGGAGCACATCACCTGCAGATACCGAAGGTCCAATGGTTACGGTTGATAAAAATAATTCAGACATTGTATCTGAAGATGAAACTGAGATAGATGACGAAATACCTGAACAAGTAGAGAAGAAAAGTAATATACTTATGTATACTTTATTGCTTATATTGTTAATTATTGGGGCAGGTGCTGGATATTGGTATTATAAAAATAAAGGAATGGGCGGCGTAGCAGCCAGTTCTACAAAATCACCTTCGAATGCTTTTGGTGGTTTTAACGCCTAAAGTAATATAGTAATTCTTAAAAAAAGAACGATTCTTAGTTATAATGGATTTAAATAAAAAATTTCAGGAATTTATTAAATCAATCACGTCAGAAGATCATATTGCGATTTTGCATGATAGTGATGCTGATGGTATTTGTTCAGCAGTTATTACGGCTAAGGCTCTTGAAAAATTAGGACATAAAGCTGAGCGATTTATTGTATGCAGCCATGCTAATTTTAATGAAGTTCGCTTAAAAGCGCTAAGCGAAGAAGGAATAAATAAGATTATTGTACTTGATTTTGCAGGCGACCAATTTCCTGATTTTAAACAAGAAGTTGATGTATTTGATGCAATTCTTGTGATTGACCATCACAAAATTTATGCGGATTTAAACTCAAAAAAAATTGTTTTCATAAAAGCGCAATATATTCGTAAAGATTTAGATGGCTCGGATTATTGTACTTCTAAACTTGCTTTTGACTTGTTTTCAGATTTAGTAAACCTTTCTGAATTAGATTGGCTAGCTGCAATTGGAATGCTTACAGATATGACTTATGAAAAATGGACAGATTTTCTAAAAAAAGTTTACAAAAAATATAATACATCAGAAGAAAAAATGTTTGAAATCGGAAATATAATTGATGCGGGAAAACAAGTTGAACCACCTCAAGTTGAAAGAGCACTTGAAGTTGTTCTTGAAGCAAGAAAACTAGATGATATTCTTAAATCGGATTTCAGTAAAGTTGCAGAAGGATTGCGTAATGAAATTGAATTCTGGATAAATAAATTTGAAGAAAAAGCAGAAAAGAAAGGTAATATTTGGTTATATGAAATTGACCCGTCAGCTAGAATTGGTTCTACCGTTTCAACAATGCTTGCTTTGAAATATCCAAATGATTCAATAATTGTAGTGCGTCACAAAAATAGTTGGGTATCAATTAGTGCACGTAACCATACTTCTAAACGAGCAGTCAATGATTTACTAGAAAAAGCAATTAAAGGTTTCAAAGGCGCAAATGCTGGAGGTCACACTCCCGCAGCAGGTGGGAGCATTCGCGAAAAAGATTTTCAAGAATTCAAGAAACGAATTTGGAAATCAGTATAGTTTCTTTTGTTTTTTTGATATACCGGTTTTAATTAAACTATTAAAAAGGGGTGCTGGTTTCATTGGTCGACTCTTGAATTCTGGATGCGCTTGCGTGCCAACAAAGAAATCACAGCTAGGATTCTCACCAAATTCAACAATATTTGCTGTCGGATTTTTTCCTGAGAACACAAATCCGTTTTTTTCTAAAATTTCAATATACTTGGGATTAATCTCATATCTGTGACGATGTCGTTCAGAGATTTGATCTTGTTTACCATATAGTTCCCATACTTTTGTGTTTGGTTTTAAGACTGCAGGCCAACCACCTAACCGCATGGTCCCACCATACCCTTTGTCAGCTAAAATTTTTTTTTGTTCTTCAATTATACCAACAACAATATGTTCAGCTTTTGGATTAAATTCTTCTGAATTGGCGTCTTTTAATCCACAAACATTACGAGCAAACTCAATAACTCCTATTTGTAATCCCGGACAAAGGCCAAGATACGGTATATTATTTTCACGACAATATTTTGCAGCCAGAATTTTTCCTTCAATACCAGACTTGCCAAATCCTCCAGGAACAACAACACAATCAATATTATCTAATTCTTTTATTGATGACGGATTATCTTCATATTTTTTAGAATCAATCCATATGATTTCAGGTTTATAATTATT
>CAZGVA010000044.1:0-7110 GCA_964528765.1 Candidatus Woesearchaeota archaeon
TACCGTTTTCAGTTTGAGATGTACTAAATAATACTTTTCTATCGACAGTACTACCTTCATAAGAGTCACTTCCATTTTGTCCAACTTCTCTAACTGCTGCAAACGGTATCTCCAGTTTGTAATTCAGTAGTTTCTGTAACTGCATTTTTGAATAATTTTGGTGATGTAACTTCTTCAAGAGTTGTTTTAATTAAACTATATGAATCTGTAAAATCATGATCACCAAATTCTTTTGGTAAACTTTCTTCAAAAGCAGAAAAATCTCCCGCCATTTGCATCATAGTTAAGTCTGCAAGTTTAAATGTAGCAGTTGGCAAATTTTCTTTAGATATCTCATTCAAAGCATTTATATCAAGCATTTGAAGAAACCTCCGGTTTAATTGGTTTGTACATTTGATCAGTAGCATATGCTGCAGCAATTTCATCAACTTGATGCTTTTCAATTATACTGTCATCGATACTGAAATCACTAAAAGATAATTCATTAATTAAGTTATATGCTTTTCCTAAGTCAAATTCACCTTGCACTAAGGGGTGATCAACATTTATAAATAATTCAAAATTGTGCCGAAAGAATGGTTTTTTCCCAGAGCCACCTAATTTTATAAGAGAACAGTCAAGCAAAGCCGCACCTTTTTTTAATAAATTAAGTGTTGGTTTCAAATTTGGTAACTCGCGAATTTTTTTATGATAGTTTTCAGATTCTGATGAAGGTATTTTTTCACTACTAAACTTTTCATTAATAAACCGATCTATTTCATCAACATGCCCGTGATGCTTTTGCCAATATGCATAAGATGGCGCACTAAGCGTTAAAACATCTTGCATCCCTTCTGAAGGCATAAAATTATGTAAACCTGCGTTATTATTTTTAAATAAATAATGCACATCTTCGAAAATTAATTTATTCATCTCTCTAAGATTTGGTATATCTGATAGTCGATTGATTGTTTCATAAGCAGATGTTAAATTAGTTATAAATTCAGCAGCATCTTTTCTGCTAAAATTTCCTGCACGTAATTCATCTTCAATAATTTTAAATGAGGCATTTACACAACGTTCATAGTTACTATTAATTGCAAATTCATCACGTCCCTCAGTTGGTTTAACTCCGCTTGGAAATGATATTGTAATTCCTCGTCTAGATGTAGACTTATCTTTTATTGGAATATGTTGCCCTGAAAGCCGAATTACGCCAGTATTGTTAAATGAAATAAACATATTTTGTTTGTGGTCAACACCATCAATGGTTTGTGTTACTGGAACAATGTATGGCGATATATTAAGAGTATTTATTTGAGTTTGATTCAAGAATATTGATGCTTCATTACTTGGAACTTCATATAGTGATTTTTTAAGATATGTTTCTATTTCTTCAATATCAAATTTGTGTTTAATATTTATAGCAGTTCCTTGACTTCGTTTAGTTGTTGATTTTGATATACTCATGCGTATATCTTCAACGTCTCGGCTAGATGAATAAAATGTAACCTTATAATTCGAATTACCATCATTTGTATGAACAGTAATTTCTGATTGCAAAGGTCTTTGTAATAGATATTTTAGCGTAGATAAGAAACCCATTCCATGAAGGCCTCTTTCATGAATACCCTCTTTTTCTGTGCTAAACGGTATAATAAATTCATTTAATAAATTATCAAGTGACATAGAAATACCACTATCAACTATTTCGCATTGTTTATTGTCAACGTAAATACTTATCGCATAATCAGAACTTTCATTAGTCGCATAATTTTCATTAGCATCTAACGAATTTATAACTAAATCAAGTAAGGGTCGTTCTTCACCATTAGAACCACCAAATTGGCGTGTAATCTTTTCGCGTAAGATTTTAGAAATATGTTTTTTATTTTGACGTTTTATGTCTAAATCATCAATTGACTCATTGGACTCAATACGATTCATTACGTTTTCTAGAGAACTCTTTGTTATTCCAAGACTTATCCAGTCAGTTAGAGGTAAATCATAGTTTGGTATAAATATACTCATACTAATCTAAGAGTGATAACACTAGTAAACCTTATAAATATTTCTTATAGTTAATATATAGTATATTTATTTTAATTGGCCTTAATTGCATTCAACTTTTATGTTTTTCAAACAAATCATGTATGGTTTTTGCACGTTCAAGTTTTATTTTTGAATCAGTTTTTGCTTTAGAGCTATTAGGATTTCCAATGCTTTCTAAATATTCATCTCCTGCAATTGTTCCTTTTCTAGGCCAATATTTCGTAAAATTAAGAATTTCGGGTTTTAACCAATTTAGAAGGTTTACAGTGTCCTGAAAATCTTTTTCATTTTCTCCAGGAAAACCTACAATAATATCAGTTGATATCCCCATATTTGGAATTGTTTTTCTAAATATTTGGACAATGTCTTTAAATTGAGCAATAGTATATTGTCGATTCATTAACTTTAGCATTTTATCTGAGCCAGATTGGACAGGTATGTGTAAGAATTTGATCATTTTTTCATGCCCGTAAATTTCAGTAAGTTTTGGAAGAAGTTTGTAAACATGATTTGGATTAGCCATACCCATTCTTATTTTGAAGTTTCCATCTAATTCAATCATTTGTTTAAGTAACTCAATTATATCTGTTCCAATATCAAATCCATAGCAACCACAATCTTGTGAAGTTAGATATATTTGGTTACAACCATCTGAAATTGCTTGTTTAGCTTCTTTTACAATATTGTTAATATTGAAAGAAACTAAATTACCTCTAGCTAATTTACCTGCGCAATAGGCGCAATTTCCTAAGCAACCTTTTGAAATTACAATTTTTGCAATTTTTTTGTTATCTCGAACTTTTGGCAAACAAAGTTTTTCTTCTGCAGTTTTGCTTAGCAAAACAACTCGCTTCCCTTTCAAAGTTTCTTCAACAACTTCAACAACTTTCTTGAAATCAAAACTTCCAAGTAAAGAATAATTTTTCAAACGAGAATCGTCTGGAAATGAAAGTGGAAAACAGCCTGCAATAATTACTTTGTTGTCTTTTGATATGTCTTGAATCTTCCGAAACAAGCGCTGTTCTGTAGGACTTTTTAGTGAACAGGTATTAAATATTACTAAATCTGCATCTTTGAGTTCAGATATTTGATAACTTGCTTTATCGAGAAGTCCGGCGAGTACCTCAGAATCAGATTGGTTAGCAGTACATCCTTGCGTGTAAATGTGTATCTTTTCCATATCTTTTGCTAGAGCAAGAACTCTTAAATATATTGTTTTTAATAGTATAATTGTGAAAAGGAAGTATAAATTTGTTATTGTTATTATGCTAATCTTTGTATTATTTTTTATATTTAAATTAATTCAAGATAATACTGAGGAAGTAGTTGATGACGTGCTTGATCAACCAAGAGTCACGGGTGAATTTTTTGGTCCACTTATACATGTATTTTCAAGAATTTCACCTACTGAACTTTCAAATTTACAATCAAATTCATTTCAAGGCTTAACTAATCCGCGAATGACTCCAACCGAGATACTCGTTTATAATATTTCAGGAGAAAATCAAGAAGAGCAAATTCGAGCAAGAGTAATACAGGGCATATTAAATCGAGAAAAACCAATTTTATATTTAATTGATTCTGAAAACGATGAATTTTGGTTGTCTCAAATTTCTGCGAAAAAAAATTATATTACGGGATTATCTGATTCAAATTATTCAAAAATAAAATATGATCCGGAAAATATTAAGCAAATATATCTTGCTGTGACACTTTCAGGAATACATAATGCTATACCCGTAACCGATGCAGACAAACCTTTATTTGATTTAACTGAATTATCTAACAAAGAGTTATACGCTCTGATGTTAGAATCTTTTGAAGATTCAAATAAGCAAATGATATCGTTTAGAAGCAAACTTTCTCCATCGCACATTGATTTTGTTGTAAAAAATAAAATGTTTTTATCTCCACTTGCAATAACTGACGAATCTACGTTTTTGACACTTAAATTCGAATCTAGAAAAGAAGCAAAAATCATTGAAGAAATATTTTCTCAAATGGAATCTGATTGTGCAATGGTTGGATATAACATTAATCCCGGTATTGCTGGCGAGTTTGAAACAATTAATTATCTTTCGAAACAAGGTTGTTTTTCTGTGCCAGTTCCAAGTGTGCCTAATCTATCTTTCTTTTCAGGTTTGACTCAATCTGAACCAAAACATATTGATCCTAAAACTACAACTAAACTTGAAGATAAAGTATATGTTGTATTTTTAATGTCAGATGCAGATAATCTGGAAATTTCTTATTCCAAATATGAAAAATTTACACAAAATCATACAACTCCAATTGGTTGGAGTATAAGTCCATTATTGAATGAGTTTGCCCCAACAATATTTGATTATTATTCATCAAACTTAGCTGAAACAGATACTTTTATCGCAGCACCGTCAGGTGGTGGATTTGGATATCCCTCTAAAAATAAATATCTTCCAGCATTTATTGAGCATACAAATAAGTTTATGCAAGAAACAAAGTTAAATTATATTTGGGTACTTGATTATCCAATAAGAGGGTATTCACCAGAACTTTTACAAAAATTCTCAGAAATATCCGATGGAATGTTTATGGAATATGTAATATTACGTTCATATGAGCAATCAATTGAAAGTTATAATGACAAACCTGCAATTTTTTCAGCAGGTTTTGTTGATAAAGATGGTAAAATTGCCAAACGCGTAATAAAAAGCACACCAAAACAAAGACCGGCATTTTTATTTATTGGACTGGAAGTACGCTATAACTCGCCAGAACATATTGATGCAGAGGTTGCAAAATTAGACTCAGAAATTTATGAAATTGTTTCAGTCCCAGAATTTATGGAGTTGATTAAACAAAATGGTAATGCTAACTAAACTTGACAAAAAAGATTTTGATAAGATACTTACGCAATATGTGCTTGGTAAGTATGTAATTCATAAGCATTTTCCACACGCATTATCAAATTCAGTTTATGCATTAACAACTACATCTGGAAAATATATTTTGAAAGTTTATGAATGTGAGAATGACAAATTCGTCAAATATCAAATCAGATTAACTAACGTACTAACTGAACGAGGTGTCAAGGTTCCAGCACATATTAAAACTACTTCTGGAAAAATAACAATAACTTACAAAAATAAACTTATTGGAATTCAGGAATTTATTGAAGGCAAACCCCTAAGTAATCATATGAACGTTCATTTGCTAAAAGATTTGGTTAAAAATGTAATTGCATTACACCAAATATTACTCACACTTAATTTCCGTAATGGTGATAATTGGGGATATGCACATCAATTTGAATGTGATAATTTAGATTATGCACCACCGAATTTCCCATTGCAAGAAGAGTATAATAAATACCTAAAAGAAGTTAGAAAAAATGTTAATCCAAGAAAATTACGAAGAAGTATTGTTCATGGTGATTTGAGAGGAGATAATCTTATTGTTGGAGACAATCACGTAAGAGCAATTATTGATTTTGATGACTCACACCGAGATTATTTGATATACGATATTGTTACTTTATTTTGTGGCGATTTTATTTGCGGGAATAAAATTTACAAAAGTAATATGCAGTTATTTTTATCTACATATCAAAAAGAGCTGAAACTTAATTTAGATGAAAAAAAGGCAATATATTATTTTATGAAACAAAGATATCTTTCAACAATAAATTATTCCGTAGGCAAAAGACAAAAGCATGTTGATCAAGTAGATGAAATTAATGAATGGCTAACTGGCGTTCTTAATCAGTACGAGACTTTTTGTAAATTACCTATTGAAGAATTTTTAAGTTTCTTTTGAATTGCCACCATAATAACGCTTATAAACAACGATTTTTAATTATATTTACAATGGAAAACAGTGATTGCCCCGGTAAAGTCGGTGGTTACCCCACAGTATAGGAAATCTGTTTCTAGCCATAGTTCTCAAAATTTAAAAAGTGAGTGTCCCGGTTTATCTGCTTATGAAGGTGAGTGCCCCACATTCTGTATTGAAAGTGTATTTTTGGTTAGTTGAAAAAAAAGAATTATCTCAGAAAGATTTGCGTGATTTAAGTAATCTTTCAGAAAGAGCAGTTCGATACGCTCTTGAATTTTTAAAGAAAGAAAGATTGATTGTAGAAATAGTAAATTTTCTTGATATTCGTTCTAAAATTTATAAAATTGCCTCTGTAGCTCACTTAGTAGAGCAGCGGTCTTGTAAATCGCAGGTTGGGAGTGCAAATCTTCCCAGAGGCTTGGAGATATAAAATGAAAGAACAAAAGAATTTAAAAGAAGAGAAAGGTAATCCTAGTATGGAACATCCGGATGAGAAACTACCAGATAATGATCATAGGATTATTGGCCAGAAATTAGATATGTATAGCATAAGTGATAACATTGGAGCAGGTTTACCGTTATTTCACCCAAATGGTGCAATCTTTTGGAGAATCTGCGAAGATTTTATGATAAAAGAGCTGCTTAAGCGAGGGTACCAAATTGTGCGAAGTCCCCATATTTTCAGAGCACAAGTCTGGAAAAAATCAGGACATTACGCAAAATTTAAAGAAAATATGTTTTTTACTGAAGTTGAAGGCAAAGAGTTTGGTATTAAGCCAATGAATTGCCCAGCACATATTTATGTATATAAGAACAAAAGTCATAGTTATCGTGAATTACCTATTCGATTAGCAGAGATTGCAACAGTTTATCGAAATGAATTATCTGGAACTCTAAATGGTTTAACTCGCGTAATTGGTTTTGCGCAAGATGATGCACACATTTTCTGTACTGAAGGCCAAATTGAATCAGAAGTAGCAAATATGCTTAAATTAACTGCAGAAATATACGAAGCTTTTGGTTTAAAATTAAGTAAAGTTTATTTGTCAACTATGCCTGAAAAACATTTAGGTGATGAGAAAATATGGCAAAAAGCTGAGAAAAAATTGGAAGCAGCATTAAAGAAAAATAAAATTAATTATGAAATAAACAAAGGAGATGGTGCTTTTTATGGACCTAAAATTGATTCAAATATTAAAGATGCATTAGGTAGAGAATGGCAATTAGGAACTATTCAATTAGATTTTAATTTACCAGAGCGTTTCA
>CAZGVA010000045.1:0-6974 GCA_964528765.1 Candidatus Woesearchaeota archaeon
ATTCAGAAACTCGTTGAATACCTTCAACAGTTCCGGATTTTTTAGTTGAATGGGGAATTCCTGCAGTTCCTATTCGCAACATTTCAATTGCCCTCCAAACTACTTGCAAATCGCATTAGCAAATATAAGATGTTTAACATAGAAGTTAATTACATAATTGTATTTAATCCTGCCGTAAATTTTGTATAATGGTTTATTCTAAATATAGCACATTTATCCGAAGCGATCACTGTGTAACGGATAAATTCTATTTAATTGAGGTAAATATGGAAACAACACAATACAACTCAATAATATATTATTTTAAGGATATTAAAAATAAATTTAAATCATTTGGAAAATTTAATGAAAAACAAGAGACTCAAGGCAATATAACACAAAAATATTTAGAATCTGAAAATAGAACATTAAAAATATATTATCATACTAAAACACAAATTCCAAATAACAGTCAAATTATATCAAATAGAATTACCGTTAAAATAAAAAATTATTTTCCCGGACATACATCAATACTAAAAAAAATAGAACAAATATTAGATGAGTCGTAATCCAATAGATACCAGAGTTACAACAATAACTGCAAAAATAATTATCTTTGGTTCAATCGTAATTCTAGATTTATATTCATCTTCAAAATATCGAACAATTCCACCTTCGGACGATGGCATTCGAACTTTATTTCTTCTTCCCATATTTTTGGTGCAAAAAAGCGTATTTAAGTGTTTTGATTAGAAAAATATTTAACTAATTTTTTAGCAAAGCGATTTGATATCCGATGAACATATATTTTTCCAGGATCACCCTCTTTTTCAATAAATGTTTCAATTCCACCTTTTCCAATTATTGCTGGATCGATTCTATAAGGTGGTCGTAATAAATAAAGTATATTTTTTTCCATTCGATTTACGTTTTGTTTTAGTTCGCCAAACGCAGTTACCTTCATCAAAAAATCGACATCATGCACAGCATTCAATAAAATAAATCGTTCTAACTTAGATGAAGGTAATTTATGGATAGATACTTTAGATAAAGGTATATAGCGATTAACTGTCATAATATAAATGATCCCAGACAATAAGCTGCCTTTTGTTATGCGCCTCTCAGAGAGGACCGCAATCACTGACATTCTACTTAGCGGTACAAAGACCTTGCACGCATCCAGGTTAACATGTTTCACCTAATCGCCGGGAACCTCGGTTTTACCCTCATAGTATTTATCGACAATAGTGTTTTTCTGTAGCTAACCGAACCGATTAAAGCTCGCTGGACTTTACACGTGGGCAGACTTTCCTGAGCAATTCACCGAAATGAATTTCCCTTTATCAGCTTGCCTGGCATCGTAAATACGCATAAATCAGGGTTTTTAAGGGTTATGGCGTTACAGTTTCAGTAGAATTTGGTTTAAATGATTCATATATGGAACCATATCCCATTAAAGACAATGCTGCGCTGTTTTTAACCATTAAAACTTCAAGATCACCTGAATAATAACCTTCAATAATCGCTTGATTAAAATCATCGGAAGAATATATACTTGCAAAGGTTTCTGAATCAGTATTAATCTCAATATCAGGTTCAGCAAATACCTCTGTTTTAATATCAACATTATTCTCAACAATCTGAATACCAAAAGATTGTGAAATATCTTTTAAATGTATATTAAATTGTGGAGTTATATTTGTTAATGGCACATCATGTAAATTATATGCTCCGAGCTCATTAATAACCCATGCAACATGCGCTTCATCAATTTCAGTTTCAAGAGGTGGTTTTTCAAGATATACTTTTTCAGCATTGGGAAAAACAACAAACAAATGCAAATATGTTGCAAAAATTAATACTAACAAACTAAATATTACAATAATATATACAGATAATCGCTTTGCTCGCTTACGTTTATGATACGTTATAATTTTATGATTGCGCTTTAAACCAATTTTCTTCATAATATAACATATAATTTATAATATATATTATTTACTATATGAATAAAAATAAATAAAGGAAAGTTTACTCAAATCCGAATAAACTACTTAAAAATTTAGTAATTCTTGCCAATAATCCCTGTGTTTCTTCCATTTCTCCAGCTATATCATAACAGGCTCCCTTGCTACAGAAATTGGCTTTACATTCATAATTGTTATTGCACGTTTCAATGTCTTCTTTTTGAGTAGATATTACATTACTTAAATCACAATATGATGGCACATTATTTTTAATCACTCTCAAACCTGTTGCTAAACAAACGCTATCATAATAACATCCTTGAGAACACGATGGAGTTTCTGATTCAGATAAATTTTCTTCGATAAGTTCCAATACGTCAACTTCTGCAACATTTTCGTAAGCTGAATTATCAGTTATATGTTCAACACAGTCGTTTTCACAATTAACCTTTGTTTCGCCAATTTCACAATAATTATTTCCACAGAACGAATCAATTTCTTTTTCCAATCTAAAATTAACAATATCTGCGCCACAAGGTGCGCCAGTTACAATCACAATTACATCATTTTCAAGAGTAACTCTTTCTGTTTGAACTAGCTCAACTTCTTTGCCAACAGTATGAATTCCTTTAATATCTTCATATAAAATTCTTAATGAAACTGGATAATATGGTCCGCAACCACCACCCACTTCAATAGCATAATCTACATCCAAAAGATTACAAAGAACTGCTTCATTATGTGTTGTAGAACACGTAGTTGAAATCTTATTTTTATAAATATAATCAAAATCAGTTATCAACGTAATATCCGGTTCACCTGTTTTTTTAGCAATTACTTTATACTTCCAATTACCGTAATCTTCTTTTAATCTAAAATCGGTTTCAAACATAGAAAATTCACCATCTGGACCACAGCCACTGCTACCGATTTTTACGTAATTTAACTCAGTAGGATTTTTCAAATAAGTAAGGCATGTATCTGCACGATAAGGTAAATCAATTGAAACACTAACATATTCGCCTGATTCATATACGGGTTTATCTGTATAAATTCTATGACTTTTTGATGCATATTCAGTTAATTCAGTTTCTTCTTCATCTTCTGTATCGCCGACAACTTTCAAAACAGCACTACGATCATCGAAAGTATCTGCATAAAATATTATGGTTGGTTCTATTTCTGTACCCTCAACCATGGATTTTGCACATTTAGCAACTGTTTCAGTTGTATCACCGACTTTAACCGTTACGTCATCTAATGTAATATCAGTAATAGTAACGCTATTTTTACTATCGCCAATTGCATAATAATCTCCGGCATCAATATCAAAATAAACTCTATCTGATTTAATTTCAGTTACAGTTATCTTCCACCCATCTACATTTTTAGGTGTACCTTCAGTAAAAGTATACGCTGCTCCATTAACCGCTACAACACAGCTATCCTCTCCAATTAGATCAAGAGTTAGAAGATTACAGCCGTTCAAACTTTTACCTTCTTGCAAAGAAAATTCATAAGCATTTACTGATGAAAAACTCAAAGCAAAAAGAATTGCTATAGCAAATAATAATAAATTCGTAATTTTCACACTTTTCATTATATCGTTAAGTATATAATAAGGTTTAAAAAACGTTCTAAACATAGCTTACGCTAGTTTTAATTAAATAAATAAAATAGAAAAGGGTTTATTCAAACCCAAATAAACCACTTAAAAATTTAGTAATTCTTGCTAATAATCCCTGTGTTTCTTCCATTTCTCCCGCTATATCGTAACAAGCACCATTACTACAGAAATTGGATTTACATTCATAGTTGTTGTTACAAACTTCTTCGTTATCTATTTGTTTTTCAAAACGATTAGATATATCACAGTAGCCAGGTTTTCCAGAAAAGTCTACGCGAGTCCCTTGAATAACACATTTATCGTTTAGCACACAACCATCATTACAAATTACTGGGTATGCTATATCTAGTGGCGGGTATTCCTCATCCGGACTAATTGCTGAACAACTAATTTCGTCACCATCGCATTCACAATTAGCAGGACATTCTGCATAATCTATAACAATTACAGGTGTTGGGCAGTCTAGTGCTTGAGTAACAATACATTTGCATCTTCCGATACCAGTATTTACATCAATAATTTCTGAGCACTGTTGAACTCGTGTTCCATCTGCACAAGTGTAATAAGTTGTACACGTATCATATCCACCAATTCTAAATTCTGTACTCATACTAATTTGAGGCGTTACTGTAGCTTCATTTTCCAGAGGATTACTAGTCCAATAATTAAAAATTAATCTATAATCACCATTCTTAGCTTGAACCGGCTGGCAAGAAGGTTTATCAAAATAACTAGTTTGATCCCAAGTATCAATCAAAGTTGTTGCGCCAGGTATAATTTCAATAGCACCGATCTCTTGCATGTTAAGTTCACTATCTGCTATAGAAACGGTACATGGATTAAGAATCGTTAAATCCTTCCAGATTGGTCGTCCACCAATATCTTGCGTATTTCTTTCACTTAAAGTATATGCATTTTTAACAGAACTACCAACAATATACCAAATTGAAGTGTCTCCATTATTTTCAACTTTAATTTGAATTGGTTCTTTATAATTATAATATGACTCTAAATCAAATTGTATTGGTGCAGTAACATCGATTGTTGGAGCACAATCATCATATGTTAATAAATCGCCACCATTTGAATAATACCATCCTTCTGAACGCGTTCCAATTGCACCACATGTTGGTTCACCTTTTGCCGGATCATAACAAAGCACACCCCTACCCGTAATCTGTGGTTGAATGTTTTGTGTTGTATCAAATCCTTGTAAACCTGCACAACAACTATTTTGATATGCTGGGCTCACTGCACCCCGTGTATATTTGCCTTCTTCTACGCAAGCAATTATTATCTCATTAATACACGCACCATCTTCACATCCATTTGGACATGTGTAAAAATCTGCATATACATAATCACCTTTACAATACTGTTCTACTAAATTATACGCAGTATTATATGTTGGAAGATTTGAGCAAAAGTCATTAAATGTAGAGATAGTTACACCATCAACTTCGAATCCAGTAGTTTCACCTTTGATATAATAATCTTTACCGCCATCTGAATCCATACATAAAGCAGTTGTATCAACGGCTACCTCAGAAATAACTGAATTAATGCTAAATAAACTAATCACTACAAACGCAATTAATATTAATTTTATTTTTTTCATTTTATCACAAAAGTATTTAGTGAAATAATCATTATAAAGGTTAAGATAACTACGAGTTATTTCGTAGCTTACGCTAGTTTTAATTAAAAAATTAAATCATATGACGATTCCAAGCAGATTTTGCATCACGCAATTCAATGCCTTCGAGATTTAATTCGTGACCGTCAATTTTTTCTTCAGAACGAAGTTCTTCGGAAATTTCTTTTACTGCAAACGCCTCTTTACGTAATTCAACTAATAACTCTTTTTCCAGTCGCGCAGCTTTAGCTTCAAGATTACTGGCCATACGATCATTGTTTCTACGATATTCTAAAGCAATTTGTAAATGTAATTTGGTTATCTCACGCTCAGTTTGTGTTTTTGCATTTTCACAAGCAGTTATTAATTTAGCTAAATCCCTACTTCGTCTCAATGATTTTATCAATAAGGTATCATCTTCAATTGCTTCTTTCCGATACAAACCCAATCTTTCTTTAAATCCCATATACTTAACAAAACATAATCTTATTTAATAATTTCTGATAGCTCACGCTAGTTTTAATTAAAAAAGTAATTAACAGAAGTAATACACACAAATGCAATCGGTTAGTAGCTGCATGCTGAAAGTCTCGTTGCCTCGACTCTTACACACCAACCCTATCAAACTCATGTTCTATGAGAGATTAGACCGTCTCTTTTCACGTCAGGCTTCGTTCTTAGATGCTTTCAGAACTTATCCTTATCGCGCGTAGCTGCCCGGCCTGCCTTGTCAGACAACCGGTCCACTAGAGGCGCGGATCCTCCGTTCCTTTCGTACTAAGAGGTTCTTACACTCAGACGGCCAACACATCCAGTAGATATCATACAAACTGCCTCGCGGCGTTCTAAACCCAGCTCATGATGCCTTTTAATCGGTGAACCCCCGCACCCTTGGTGGCTGATGCACCACCAGGATAGGCAAAGCCGACATCGAAGTAGCAAGCGCCATGGTCGATTTATACTAAAATCCACCTTCATTTAAGAAGGAACCATCTGCTATCGATGTATATCTAAGTTATTTGTTATAATAGTTATAACGAGATTGATATTTATCAATCACGGAATTAAAAATTTTTAATTTTTAATAACTAAGTTATAACCACTAAACGTCGTAGGACTGAAATTAATCAGTTTACAAAGACTAATACATCGATGCTCATGTTAAGACTTAATGTACTCTAACATGGCACCACTCAATTATCCCCGAGGTAACTTTTCTATCAGATCAAGCGCTCAATAAAAGTGATTTGATGTTCGCTAATCCCCACTTTCGTGTCGAGGTTGCGTGCTTTTAGCAACCGCGTCAGGCTAACTTTTAGATTTGCCCTCTACTCCCGATTTCCGACCGGGATGAGTTAACCATTGGGTCCTCTTGATACCTTTTCAAGAGGGTGGCGCCCCACCCAAACTACCCATCTATAGGTGTCCTCCATTGGAGTAAGTTATTCAGACTTGGAAGTGTGGTGTTACACTTTTGACTTCCCTTACACCGGAATGCAAGGGTATAACGTCTCCCACATACTCTATGCAACCAAAACCGAATAACAGCTACAGACTATAGTGAAGTTCTACGGGGTCTTCGCTTCCCACTGGACGTCTGTGGCCCGTGCACCACAATAGAATGTTCATAAGGTTCAATTTTGGGACAGTAGAGACCTCGTTACTCCATTCATGCAAGTCGTTAATTAAACGACAAGGTATTACGCTACCTTAAGAGCCTCAGAGTTAGGCCCGCCGTTTACCAGCCCTTCGTCCGGTTGAA
>CAZGVA010000046.1:0-6485 GCA_964528765.1 Candidatus Woesearchaeota archaeon
TGACTAATATTCCTTTTTTTTCTAATGATTGTTGAAGGGTCTGTCCTTTCCACTGTCGCATTGCTTGATGTCGGCTCATAATTCTACCGGCACCATGTGCAGCTGAACCAAATGCTTTATCCATGCTAGTCTGAGTTCCATGAAGAATATATGAACAAGTTCCCATTGTTCCGCCAATTAAGACAGGTTGCCCGATTTTTCGATATTTCTTTGGAACTTCTTTTCTTCCAGGTCCAAAAGCACGAGTAGCTCCTTTTCTATGAACAATTAACTTCTTTTTCTTACCATCAACTTCATGTTCTTCTACTTTTGAGTTATTATGACCAATATCATACAATAAAGGCATTTCTTCAAGCTTAACTCCAAATACTTTGTTAAATGCCTGCCTTCCAAGGTGTCCAAGAACTTGCCGATTTGCAAATGCGCAATTTATACCACAATTTACTGCAGAATAATATTGTTGTCCTTCTTTGCTTTTGAATGGTGCACAAACTAATTCTTTATCCGGTAGCTTGATTTTGTATTTTCTTGCTGCATCTGCTAAAAATGTAGTATAATCTGTTCCAATTTGATGTCCAAGTGCTCTTGAACCGCAGTGCAAGGAAAAGATTATTTGATCTTTTTCTAATCCAAATGCTTTTGCAGCTTCTTTATCATAAATTTTCTCAACATATTGGACTTCAAAATAATGATTGCCTGAACCCAAAGTACCAACTTGCTTAAATTGTCGCTTTTTTGCTAAATCTGAAACATATTTTGGGTTTGCGCCAGTAATTTTACCATTGTTTTCTATGTATTCTAGGTCTTTTTCTGTACCATATCCCCGCTCAACTGCAAATTCTGCGCCCTTAACAAGTACTTCATCAATCTCTTCTGCATTTAAGTGGATTTTTCCCTTGCTACCCAGACCTGCTGGAACAATTTGATACAGTTCATTAAGAATTTCTTTTTGTTTCTTAAGAACATCTGCTTTTTTTAGATGAGTTACGTGTGTTCGAACTCCGCAATTAATATCATAACCAACTCCCGCAAGTGCAATAACGCCTGTTTCTGCATCAAATGCTCCTACTCCGCCAATACAAAATCCATATCCTGGATGTACATCTGGCTCTGCAATAGCTGCTTTTTGTATTCCTGGAAGCATAGCTACATTGCGAATCTGTGGAAGAGCTGACCAGCTCTTTCCAGCTTTAACATCATCTACTAATTGTTGAATAATTTCTTTAGTTCCATAAATCTTACCGGGAACATTCATTCCTTTTTGTTTTTTTAGTTCCCACTCATCTGGTGCTGTTTCTGTTAACTCAAATTCATTAATTTTCATTCCACATATACTCTCTTCTTTCTATCAAACGGCGGTGTTGAAATTGCTAGTAAAGTTAAACCTTTAAGATGTTTATAGTTTGTGCCTTTTGGATAAGCTACACAATCTCCTTTCTGAAGATGATGTTTTTTGCCAGCTATTACACAATCGCCTTCACCATCAATAACATAATAGATAACATCACTTTCAGTATCATGTCCAAGCTTAATATCATCTCCAACTTTTCGTATTTTAGCCAAGCTCAAAATATCTGTAGAGATTATTTTTGTTGTCTTTGTATCTCCATGATCATCCTCTTTTAGATCTTTTGCTAAAATTATCTGTGCATTAATTGATTTAGGCATAAAATCAAGCTCAATTTATGGTTTTAAGGGTTTTGATTTGCAAGATTAGTTACCGATCGATTTTTCCAGAAATATAGTCTTCAACGCGCTGTCTCGCAACATCATCAGAATATTGTTGCGGCGGGTGCTTCATAACATAAGATGAAATTGAAAGGAGTGGTCCAGATATTTTTCGATCTAATGCCAGTTTGCAACATCTAATTGCATCGATGGCACATCCTGCAGAATTTGGTGAATCTTCAACACTTAAGCGCATTTCTGCATTAATTGGTACATCTCCAAAAATTCTACCTTCCATTCTTAAATAACATATTTTATTATCATTTTGCCATGGAACATAATCAGATGGCCCAATATGAATATTTTCATCAGACAAAGGAACTTTTAGTTGAGATTGAACTGCTTCTGTTTTTGATATTTTCTTAGATTTTAATCTTGCTCTTTCAAGCATATTCAAAAAGTCCGTATTTCCGCCAGTATTTAGTTGATAGGTTCTATCTAATTTTACTCCTCTATCTTCAAATAATTTAGTTAAGACTCTATGCACAATCGTAGCTCCAAACTGCGACTTAATATCATCACCAACAATTGGAAGTTTTTTTTCTTCAAATCGCTTTGCAAATTCCCGGGTTGATGCAATAAAAACAGGCATACAGTTGATAAATCCAACTCCTGCTTTCAAGCAACACTCTGCATAAAAATTAGCGGCTTTTTCTGAACCAACTGGAAGATAGTTAATTGCAATTTCAGCTCCACTTTCCGTTAGAACTTCAACAACATCTGCTTCAGTTTCATCTGAAACAACAAATGCTCTATCTTCGTCATATTCTTTCATATGCGCAGCAACACCATCCATAACAGGTCCTTTAGAAACTATAACTCCGATTTTTGGCACTTCTTGGAAAGTTTTAGTACAATTTGGTTTTGCAACTATTGCTTCGCAAATATCTTTTCCAACTTTTCGTTTATCTACATCAAAAGCAGCCACAACATCAATATCATATGGCTTGTATCCACCAACATCCCAATGCATTAATCCAATTGCTTTATCTGAAGTTTTATCCGCATAATAATGAACACCTTGTATCAGAGAACTCGCACAATTTCCCACACCAAAAATAGCGAGTTTAATCTTGCCCATGAGTAATAACTCTTAATTATATTATATCTTTTTTGCTTTTCTAGATAATATTCAAACATCAACTATTTATTTTACTGAAAATACTAAGTTTATGGAAGTTCAAGAAGCTCTTAATAAAATTCAGATAGAAATACGGTCACTTCTAAAAATTGACATTGAGTTTCGGCATATTGGTTCAAGTGCTTTGGGACTTGAAGGTAAGAAAGATATTGATTTAGAAGTATTAGTTGACCCTTCTGATTTCAAACTAGCTGATCAAAAATTAACTACCAAATACGGTGCTCATAAAAAAATCCTTGACAAATTTTGGAAGAAATTTGAAACAACAATTAGTGAATGGGAAATCGATATTTTATTATCTACACCCGAACATGAGGGAACTAAACAAAATAAAATATTTTTTGAGCACTTAAAAAATAATACTCCTGCAAGAGAAGATTATCTAAAAATTAAAAACAAAACAAAACATTTACCAAAAGAACAATATCTTAAAGCAAAAAAAGATTTCTTTAATAAAATTATACATCAACTATGCATTGAGCCATGAACTTTCCTTTTTCTTTAGCAACTTTAGCTTGACTTAATGTAGCTGCTTTTACTTCAGTTCTAACCTCAGTTTTTGGTGTAATTTTTGATCCCCACGCTATTGCTATTAATTCCAACATACCATCTGTTGAAATTACAACTTTAAACTTGGATAAAAACATGCTTTCAGCATCTGCTTCACCTAAAGCGCGATTCAGAAACTCGATTAAAAGCTCAGTTTCATTTTCAGCTTGAACTTCAAATTCAATTTTTGTTGCTGGATTAACTTTTTTAATATCAGTCATAACCTCAAACATAGCAAGTCCTGCTTGCTCAAAAGACTCTGCAAGAGTCTTTCCAGTACCTCTAATTCCAATATCCGCCTGATGTTCGAAATGTTCAAAAGCCATATAATAAAAAGAAAATTCTTGTTTTAAGTGTTTCTAATACTTAATCCTAAAGCACAACTTATTTAAACGCAATTATACAGCAGTAGTATGGGTGATATTAACTTATCCCTAAATTGTAGAATTTTCAATATTTTGGATGCTCTCGATATCATTAATCAACTGGAGAATTTTGATAGAATTTTGATAAAACCAAATTATTGTCATCTCCGAGATCCGAGTACAGGTACAATAACTTCTCCAGAGGTTATTGAAGGAGTTTTAACTTATTTAACAAAGCACACTGACAAAGAGATTTTAATTGGTGATGGTGGCGCATATATGTATAATACTTCTCAAAAAATTTTCCAAATGAGTGGTATATTTTCTGTTTTGGAGAAATTTCCTGAGGTTAAACTAATTGATTTTTTGATTGATGAAAAAGTACAAATTAATTGTAGGGGTAAATATCTTAAAAAAGTGGATATTGCTAGTTCTTGTACTGATTGTGGTATAATAAATCTACCTAAATTAAAGGCGCACCACAGTGCTTATTTAACTGTTGGAATGAAAAATTTAATCGGTCTTATGGATAATAAACGCGCAATACATGGCGATTTCATGCATAATAAAATATATGAACTTTATTCTTATTTTGAGCCAAATATAATTTGTACTTTAGTGGATGGCATAATTGTTATGCAGGATACTGAAGTTGATGGTAGAACTGAACACATGAACGTACTTTTAGGTGGTACGGATACTGTTTTTGTTGATACTTTATGTGCTAATATTTTAGACATACCGTTAGATAAAATTGGTTACTTAAAACTCGCTTTGAATTCTAAAGGGCATTCTCCGGCAGAAGCAAGTGCGGAATTAACCGAACTCCTAACTAAAAATGATTTTATTTTATATGATGGAGCAAGATTATGCAAGAATTAAATAACATACCTTTTGCGGAAATTAAAAATATATTTCAAGAAATTCTAGGTAAAGATATTTTTATAGAAAATGTATCGAGATTAAAATCGTTAATTCCTGTACCAAATAGCGATAGGACTAAAAATATAAATTTTATAAATTTGGCAAAAAAAGCTGATGTTTATAGAATTAAATATTCTACTGAGAATGATTCAGGCGATATTATTCTAAAATTATTAGTAACTGATAGAGCAAGTAAGTGGGAAAGTGTTTATTCGTTCATAAATGAAAATGAGATTTTACCTGAGCAAGCTCAAATTTTGGATAAAGGCATTGTGTCAGATAATTCGTTAATTTCAGTAAATAATGTTTCATTTTTTTATGAGATAATTGATTTTGTACCTGGTATGCCGTATTCATCACATCTTACAAGTTTGCTTGAATCTAAAACCTTAGAAAATAAAGATATAGCTAAAGCAATAACTATTTCAGATTACTTAGCACAAATATTTAATGAGTCACATACATCAGATCGATTAATGTATGTTAAAGAAACATGTAATTTTGTTCAACATAATTTACAAAAACTTGATTTTTTTGAATCAGATGTTGATTTTTATAATAAATACAACGAAGAAATACATATCATACGAGATGCGCTAGAAGATTTACTTATAAATTCGGTAAAGCATGATTTAGTTTGCAAAGTTCATAATGATTTTCATCCAAACAATATATCTTTTGATTCTGACGGAGAGTTTCATACATTTGATAATTTTGGTAATATTTATGGGGAACAAGCAGCAGATTTAGCTACAATTAGTTTATTTTATATTTGGTATGATTTGAGAGAAGATATTACCGGGAAACCGTTCTTAAATTTATTTAACCAATTTATGAATAATTATTTAGATAAAACCAATAATAAAGACATATTAACAGTATTACCGATTTTTTACGGTGTTAGAGCATTACGTTTAGCGTATGTAAACGAATTAATTGATCAAGATCCCCACACAAATAAACCATTATTAAATCTTGTTTGTGAGTCAATAAAAGATGGTTGTTTTAAAATTGAAAAAATTAACGAGGCATTAAAATATAATGAAAACTAACATTAAAAGCAGTATTAGTTATTTTGAAAATAATTTTTTTAATATAATTCCAATTGATGATGTGATGAATATAAAAAAAGAAACAGAAGAAACATCATTCATCACAGATGATGATGAAAAGCTTCCTCAACTGATTAATATTTATAATGAATTGAAAGAAAAATATTTATCATTAAATATTGATATAACTAGAAAATTATTTCGTAAAATTATATTGGATAATGGGCAAAATAATCTTACTTTTGTAAGTATTGTTCGCGGCGGTATGCCAATCTTATATTGTTTTGATAAATGGTGTAAAAAAGAAAATATCCGGGCCCAGTTTATTAATATGTCTTTAAGAGGTGACATTAAATATATAAATAATATTTTAAGTAAAATTAAGAATAGGTCTGCAGGGAAGATCATATTTTTAGATGGTTGTGTTTCTACAGGAAACACTTTTTGGTATTTGAAAAAATTTTTAGACTTGAATAAATTAAATTATTCATATCTCAAAGCGTTCAAAGCTGATATTTGTCTTGCTCTTTTGGATGGATACCAACCAGTAACAATCCCCACTAAAAAAGAAACTAATAAAATAAAAACTGTAAAGAACCACGGTATAGTTGTTACAGTTATAATTCCTTGACCATTAACTATCGATATTGAACTTAAAACTATAGATAAAACCTTTCCTAAAGTAAATCCAAATAATATCCCTAATACTCCTCCCCCAACTCCCAT
>CAZGVA010000047.1:0-6470 GCA_964528765.1 Candidatus Woesearchaeota archaeon
TTCTGCTTCTTTACAAAGCATTGCTAAATGATCATATAAATTATGCCGACCTTTTAATGCACCACTAAAATCTGTTGGTTGCATAGGTTCAATTCCTTGTTTGAATAATAGTTCTAATTCTTTTAATATATCTGAATTGGATAATTTTGTCAGTCTTTCATCACGTTCCCGCGCAATAATTTGAACACGATTTCTAACTCTTGCCAAAACTTCGCTTGGAGATATTGCCATATATTTAATTGGTTTTTCCGGCTTTACAATTACAAAACCTTTTCTTTCAAGATTTTCTAGAACATCATAAGTTCGTGATCGTGGGACATCTGCAATATCACTTAACTCACCAGCAGTTGATATACCACGGGATAAAAGCGCAGTCCATAATTTAACCTCATATAGATTAAGGTTAAATGCTCTCCTCAATTTACTTAGGAACTCTTCGTTTACTATCATATTCTTCACCACAGAGTGTAAGTTATTTGTTGTACTTACTACTCAATATATGTTACTTTGATTCTTATTTAACGATTTGTTTAGTGTTTACGACAATTGCCAATTTCACGTGGAATAGCAAAACATCTATTGTGTTTATCGTTTATTATTAACTACTCAATTGCAGTATAATTTATAAAGGTTTCTATATTGTTTTTTATTTAATAATTAAATTAAATCCATTTCTTTCATTTTTTCAAAATGACTATTTGATATACTCATAATTTTTATGTTACTACCTGTTTCGCGGTTGACTTCTTTTGTTAGAGAAATATCATCAATTTCCGCGTCAGATATTAAAAAAATCTTATTTTTATCCTTTTTTTGAGTATGAATCTCTACGTTTGAGCCAATAATATCTTCAGATTTAGCTTTAATTAATGCTAAAATATCTATTTTCTGATTAAATAGTTCTGCAAATTGTTTGTAGGATTTACTTGATTTTTGAATTTGAAAGAATTTGATGCGTCCACGGTGTACTTTTTTGACAAAATTAACTTTTTCTAAAGATTTCACTATCCGAAAAGTTGTAGATACAGTTACATTTGCTTTTTCAGATAATTCTCTAATTGAAAAAAATTCAGTATCATGTGTGAGTAGAGCTTTAATTGTTTTAATTATCTTTGTATCAAATACTTCTGACAAAAGGCTTTGGTCAATCATAAAATATAATAAGATATCAAACAATTTAAGCGTTTCGGATTAAAAACTGTGTTTAGATAATACAACCAATAAGATTTTTTTGAAACAATTATGTACATTATTAAATCACTTGTTGCTAATATGAAACAATTAATCTAAAAAGAAAACAAGTGTTCGATTAAAATATTTGATTAATTTCTTCCTCGCTGTCCTGCGAATAAATATCTAACTTTGTCAATAGTATTTGCACTATTGGCTGCCCGATCAGTTCTTAGATGTATTAATCTCGGGAAACGCAAAGCAAAACCTGAAGAGTATTTTGAGGATTGTTGAATTTCTTCGTATGCAACTTCAACAACAAGTTTTGGAATTATTTTTACTTCTTTTCCTTGTTCAGATATAATTAATGGCTTTATGAGTTTAGTTAGTTCATCAAAACTTGTTCCCATTTCTTCTTTTTCTTTGATTCCAGTACCCATTTTACCCATTTCCAGAAATTCACCTTTAGAATTTTTGCATGCCAGAATAAAACTAGATAACCAACGACTTCTTTTACCCGTTCCCCATTCAGCACCAACAATAACTAAATCCAAGGGTTCCATAATTGGTTTAACTTTAACACCATACCCAACTCTTGAGCCGGGTTTATATTCAGCGTCAAGATTTTTTGCCATAATTCCTTCATTTCCTTTGGCTAAAGATTCTTTATAGAATTTTTGAGCTTCTTTTTCTGAAGAAGTTATTATTTGTTTTGCTAAATAAAGGTGGTCTTTTGCAGGTTTTACTGTCTTTTCTAGTTCAGCACGTCTTAATTTAAATGGTTCATGCAGCATATCTTTGTTATTTAGATAAATTGTGTCAAAAATATTAACAATCACGGGTATTTTTTTAGCAATTTCATTTATATTATATTTGCGCCGAATTCTTTGAGAAATATGTTGGAAAGATAACCATTTTCCGGTTTTTTTGTCAATACCAATTATTTCTGAATCTAAAATAAAATTATCTGCTTCGATATATGTTTTAATATATTCAATTACATCTGGAAATTGATTAGTTACGTCTTCTTGCTGTCTAGTAAATAACCATATTTTGTTACCTTTTCTATGAATTTGGCAGAAAAATCCATCATATTTATAGTCAAATGCAGCAGGTTTTCCAACACGTTCAAACGCATTTTCCAAATTTTTAGCTTTTTGATAAAGCATAACTTTAATGGGATTTCCAATTGTTATTTTTGCTTTTGCAAGCTTACTCTCACCTTTTTTAGCCATTTGCGCAACTTCACTAAAATCCGTAGTAAGATTATATGCTCTCTGAACTGCTTCTTTGCTTACATTAAAAGCTTGAGCAATCGAATCTCGCATAATTCCGTCACCAATACCTACGCGCAGGTCACCTAAACAAGTACGGATAATATATTTAGCAGAACTTCCCTCAGATGAAGAAAGTAGTTCTTTTATCAGTGATATTTTTTTATCAACAGTACCTGAACCTTCTAATTCAGCTAATTTCTGTAAATTTCTTAAAACATCAGATGTGTTGATTGATTTTGAAAATAATGTACATTGTTTTTTGTTTTGTATTAGTTGCGATGCACTTTCACCTAAATCTCCTGTTTTTTTCCATAATTGATTAACTTTATCTATACTTGTACCGCTCGCAGAGGACATAGCTTTTATTACTAATTGTGTTCCAAGACCCAGCACTCTTGAGTCATATTCAGGGAATGCTTTACCTTGTAAAAGTAATATTACTTCATCTAATTCAGATGGTTTGATTTTCTTTAAAAAATCAGATAATATTTGTGTTTTTTCTAATGTTTTAGATGTACTTTCAATTTCTTGATATTTATCAACAATTTGTGAATATCTCATAATATCCTAATAAGAATGACTATTAAAAGAATTTTGATGAGTAAGATATTTATAGTCTTAATTACAATTAAATGATGAGTTTCCTTAAGCTTGCGATATCTCGAAGATCTGCACGTAGTTTTAAACTTCGTAATATTCCTGAACAAGATATTTATTATTTATTAGATGCAGCTAGATGGGCACCATCGGCAAATAATTTGCAGAATTGGCGATTTATTGTTGTTCGAGAAATGGCGCACAAAAAAAGATTAGTTTCAGCAGCATACGATCAAGTTTGGTTAAAACAAGCACCGTTATTGATAGTAGTTTGTTCTTTAACTAAGAAAATTGAAAGACAATTTCCAAAAACAGGTAAGAAACTAGCTATGCAAAGTACTTCTGCAGCAATTCAAAATGTCCTTCTTGCAGCTGAAGACAAACGATTAGCAGCTTGTTGGGTAGCGATTTCTTCTGAAAAGAAAATTAGAACTATTTTTGAAATACCTGAAGATGTTGAAGTACATGGTATTATTGCAATAGGTTACCCATTAAAAAGAGAGATTGCACCACCGCGTATTAATCTTTCAGATCTTGTTTTCTTTGAAGAATGGGACTCACAGGAAGTTGATTACGCTAAAGATTTAATTGGACCAACATCGCAACCACTTTTAGAAAATAAACACGTTAAAAACTTGCGAGAAAAGGCAGATAATTTTAAAGCAAAAGCAAATGATGTGCGTAAAAAGCTTCAAATAAAAAAGAAATAATATTTTTTTTAAAAGTTAATAAAAAGTATGCCTAAAAGGCATACTCCCAAAACGGAAATTTTTTTGGAGGTGCTTAAGTGATATATTATAGTACCACATTAGCAAGTATGAACTCTATTTTAGAGTATCAATTCCAAGTTCGGAATTTATTTCAACCGTTTCTCTTCGTATTCTATTAAGATCCGATTTACCTAACACGAATGGTGATTTCACACCAGTTATAATTGTCATAACTCTTAATTTGCCTTTCATTTCATCTTCAATTCTAGCGCCCCACATAATGTTTGCATCAGCATCAAGACTATCTGTTACTAACTTTCCAATTCTTTCAGCTTCATCAAGTAACATATCAGGTCCACCTGTAATATGTATTAATGCTCCACCTGCGCCAGTATAATCTACATCTAATAATGGATTTGAAAGTGCTCGTTTAACTGCTTCATCAACTCTTTTATCTGAATCAGATTCACCGATTCCGATAACAGATACGCCACCATCAGACATTATGTTTTTAACATCTGCAAAATCCATATTAATTAAACTTGGAACGGCTATTATTTCAACAATACCTTTTATCATTGTAGAGATTAATTCGTTTGCAACCGCAAAGGCTTGCTGTATTGGTAAATTACCTGCAATTGTTGCTAATCGATTATTATCAATTACAATAACTGTGTCGCAAACTTGTCTTAATTGTTTAAGACCCCATTCTGCTTTATCAATTCGAGCTTTTTCAATTGTAAATGGCATTGTTACAACACCAATTACGATTGCACCCATTTCTTTTGCTGCTTGAGCAATTACTGGAGCTGAACCTGTTCCAGTTCCGCCACCCATGCCCGAAGCAATGAATATCATATCAGACCCACGAATACTTTCTTTTATTTCATGTATTTGTTCACGAGCAGATTCCATACCTCTTTCAGGTATTCCACCTGTTCCTAATCCGCGAGTTAAATCTCGCCCAATTAAAATCTTTTTATCAGATTCTCGAAAATCTAAATGTTGTTTATCTGTGTTGCAAGAGATAATCTCTGCACCAGATACGCCTTTTTTGTAAAGCCAGTCAACCATGTTGTTACCTGCTCCACCTGCGCCAACGACTTTTATAGTGGCTTGTCCTACTAATCCTTCATAATTAGTCTTAATTCCTTCAGAAGCTTTTAATGCGTTTTGTACTACAAATTCCATGTTTTGCACCCCCCAATTGGTGAAAATTTTGCTTAAATAATTTAAGCAACCTGTCTAAGTTATGGAACACTTGTTTAAAATAATTTTATATGTTTAAATAAACAAAGAAAAAGTTCCTATGGACTTTTTTCAGCAATATATAACTTGGGAGCAATTTATTTTCAAATTAATGATTCGCCACATATTACACTAAATTTAAATATATCTAAGTATATACTAATATATGCAAGATTTTGGAATCAGCGATTTAGTTAAAATATCTGGAAAGGATTTTGAGTATACGGGAATAGTTATGCCTGTTGAAGATGATTCAATTATTGTTCTAAAATTAGAAAATGGTTACAATGTAGGTATTTTAAAAAATAAAGTTAGCAAACATCAGTTAATTAATCGTGCAAAACAGACGGCATTTAATATATCTAAATTAAAATTAAAATTAAACTTACCAAAAATAACGATTATCTCTACAGGTGGTACAATAACCTCGAGAGTTGATTATAAAACTGGGGGCGTTTATTCCTTATCAAATCCTTCTGAACTACTCGTAAGTATACCTGAAATTAATAAACTGGCTAATATAAAATTAGTTACACCATTTAATGTTATGAGTGAAGATATGACTTTTAAAGAATGGCAAGAATTGGCTAGTATTGTTTCAAGAGAATTAAAAACTGCCGAAGGCGTAATAATAACGCACGGCACAGATACATTACATTTTACTTCAGCAGCACTTTCTTTTATGCTTAAAGATTTATCTAAACCTGTAGCAGTTGTTGGTGGTCAGCGAAGTTCAGATAGAGGAAGTTTTGATGGTGCACAGAATTTGATTTGCGCAGTACATTATTGCTTATCAAATATTGCAGAAGTTTCAATTGTCATGCATGGAACTGAATCAGATAGTTATTGCTTAGCTAATCGAGGAACTAAAGTTCGTAAAATGCATACGTCTCGTAGAGATGCATTTCGACCAATAAACGAATTACCTTTAGCAAAAATTTGGCCTGATGGTAAAATTGAAATTATAAACAAACACTACAAAAAAAGATCTAAAAATGTAACTAATTTAGATTCAAAGTTTGATGATAAAGTTGCTTTATTAAAAGTATATCCTGGAGCATCCCCGGATTTTATCGATTATTTAATTGATAAAGGTTACAAAGGTATTATACTCGAAGCAACAGCCTTTGGTCATATTCCAACACAACCACAAAATAAAGACGGTAGTTGGATACCAAAAATAAAACGAGCAATAAAAAATGATGTTTTTGTAGGTATAACTAGTCAGTGTCTTTATGGCTCAACTAATTCCGATGTATATTCTAATTTACGTATTTTGAAAAAAGCAGGAGCAGTTTATCTTAAAGATATGTTACCTGAAACGGCATTTGTAAAATTAGGATGGGTATTAGGTCATACCAAACAATCCGTTAAAATAAAAGAAGAGATGCTTAAAAATTACGCCAGAGAAATGAATAATCGCATAGAGAAAAAGAGTTTCTTGTATTAAACTTCCTCAAGTACAATT
>CAZGVA010000048.1:0-6365 GCA_964528765.1 Candidatus Woesearchaeota archaeon
TACTTATATTACCGTCTTTAAGCAATAGTGCAGAATCATTTCCAAGTACAATATTAGAGGCAATGGCGTGTGAAAAGCCAGTTATCGCTTCAAACATTCGAGGTATTCCTGAAGTAATAAAAAATAATTATAATGGTATTTTAATACCTGAAAAAAATTCAGAAGCTATAACAAAAGCAATATTAAAACTCAAAAACAAAAAATTACGTGAGACTCTCGGTAAAAAAGCACGTGAAACAATAATGAAAAATTTTAAACTAAATCCTCAAATCAATAAATTATATAATTCATTATTTATTTAAAATTATATATTTGTTTAATTAAATTAATATCATCAAAACTTTCTTGTAAAAATAAAGATTCTCGTTTTTTACCTGAATTTTTTTGTATAACTTCTTCTAAAAATTGTTTATACGATCCATTCCGTGCATACGAATTTAAATTTATTTCAAAAGGTAGTTTTTCAAAAGCGTACGTCATTATGGTGTGCAATTTAGTTTGTATTATTTCTTTAAACTGTGCGCCATTCAAAGTATACATAAACTTGGGACCATATATATTCAACGAAACGGGTCTACTTGGTGAAGAACTTGTAAACATTAAATCCAATTTAATATTGTTGGCCAATAAATTTACATTAAGCGTGCTTTCAGTCTGCGATTTATTTTCACAAATTTTCTGCACAGACAATATCTCAAAGTCTGGGCCAAAAATACTTCGCAATATATTTATCCAATGAATTCCGTGTTGTAATAAAATGCCTCCACCGGATTTACGTAAATCTGATCGCCAACCATGTGGCTCTGCGTAGTATTTACTACCTCTGTAATCTGAAAGCTGCAAAGATACATAATTTATATTAGAAAGATTATTCTGAATTTTAGATTTTAGGCGAGAATAGAATTTGCTGTAACGAAATTGATAAACAACAGATAAGCTACACTTCGTAGATTTAATAAGCATTTTAAGTTTACGAATATCATTAACTGCTGTAACAACGGGTTTTTCAACCACAATTACTTTAACATACTTTGCACACATTGCAATATCAGCGTAGTGTTGTGAAGGTATCGAAGCAATTAAAACTGCATCAGGTTGCTCATTTTTAAGCATCTTCATAATATTTGTATAACTGCTAAATATTTTCTGTTTATTAGCAAATCTCCTTGTATGCTCCTTAGAACTCCCACAAACAGCAATTACATTTGATCCTTTAATTTTATTTATTGCCTGTGCATGACCTGCTGCAGCATAACCCGTACCAATTAAACAAAACTTCATCAGTTAGTATGGCTGTAGAAGCCACCTCCGCCTGAATAATCACATTGACTACAAACAGGTAATTTAGTTCGATTCTTTTTAGCTAATTGTTGCCTAAGTGCACTAAATTTTTCTCCAAACCAAACATCCTTAAGGGATTTATTTTTAAGATTTCCCATTAATTGTTTTCGCCACATATCTGCAGCACAAGTAACAACATCACCATTTGATTTAATAACCATTTGAGCATATACAAATTCGCAAGCATCTTTTGGAACTTTTCTACGAACATATTTATCAATATTGCCACCTCTTGAAATCCAATGACCACTAGCAAAACGTTGAGTTTTATCGTAATGACATAATTTTTTAGGATTATATTTTACAGACTTTAGTAATTTTAAATTTCTAGAAAGATTTTTTTTATTATAAGAGTTTAAATCAAGTTTATCGATCCCGTTTTCAAAAAGTTTTTCCAATTTTTCTACACTAAGCAAATCACCATTTGTAACCATCATTTGATGTGCATTGGGTAATTTTTTCTTAACATGTGCAACAAAATCAACAATTCTTGGGTCAGTTAAAGGTTCATTTATTTCAAATAATGAAATGCGTCCATCAAAATTTATTTCAGCCAATTCATCAATAATTCGATAAAACATTTCTTTGGTCATTAACCGAAGTTTAGGCATTTTCTCAATATTACCATAATAACAAAAAGGACATCGATTTGTACAAATATTTGTCGTTTCAATATTTATATGTTTAGGAAAGGGTGTATTTTTTCGATATTTGTTGAATCTGAAAAAATAAAAATTATATTTTTGATAAATATCGATTAATGGTTCAAACTTATATACTAAAGTATGTTTAGTTTTTTGTACTAACTGCTTAAGCTTTTTCGACATACTCGGTCATAAGCACGAATGTATTTAAGGTTTTGGTTACTATTTAATACATATTTTATATGCAATTATATACATAACCTAGTTCATAATTTTTAGAATAAAGTGTTTTAATTAAATTACATTTTTCAGTAACATTCCAAAGAGGACTATTATGTGGTATCTTCGGCCAATTTAATAATAAAATAGTTCCTCGATCCAGTTCAACACGTGATACTGCGTAGGATATATCCATATCTAATTCATTATCGGGTAAGTATATTAAATTACGATCATCCGTACGTGTATTCGCCCAATAATTATTATCTAAATAAAATTCGATTCCCTCATCATTTGTATATACGGGATATGTTAAATTTTCTTCATTAAAAAATTCAACAAGTTCGTAGGTGACTGCACTCGGATCTGGTCCTTGTGTATGAAATACATATTCTTGAATAAGAAATATATTAAACGCAATACTAATTGCTAAGAACATAATAAAACAAATTTTAGATAGATTTTTATTTTTTCTGAATAATATTAAAGCCAAAATAAAGCCAAAAGATAAACAAATAGTTAAAGCAATAATCGCAAACGAAACACCAAAACTTGGTCCTGAACTTGTTGTATAAGAAAATAAAAAGTTGAAATTAAAATATTTTATTTCAATTAAGTACTCTGACATTAATCGTGAAACATATCTTAAAGGTAATGAATTAATAACAAATAATATAAACAAATATCCAGTCATTACTAAACTTCCATTAAAGATATCTTTTTTAGAAAAATTAAATCGATCAATAAATTTTGCTCCAAGAATCGCCATAGGTGGAATTAAATTCATAAAATATCTACTAAAATCTCGTTGGATTATACAAAATCCAAAAAAAATAAATATTACAAAAATCCAACTCATTAAAAAATAGTCCGTTTTATCGCTTTTCCAAAATGCTAGTAAAGTTAATCCAATGAGCAAAGGTGTTGCCCAAAACAAAAACATAATTGGTGAAAGCAAAGATAAATTCAACGAAAGTAAACGACTACCATATCCAAAAACATGTGAAACATCCATGTTATAAAATGTTGTTAAAATAGGAAATACTGCAAATAAACTTATACCAATAACTGCTATTTTAATAGCATCAAAAATCGATTTCAATAAATTATTTGATGTAAATAATAAATATAATCCAATGATTGGCAAAAGTAAAATACTTCCACTTTTAATCAACATAGCTAAACCTAAAAAAACCCCAGTTAATATAAGCCAATTTTTTTGGGAAGTGTTTCTAAATTTAATAAAAGAATATGAAAACATTAAAAACATAAATAATACACTTGATCCTTCAACATCAATTTGAAGTGATGCTAAAAAATAGTAAAAACTTAATGAGGTAATACCTACAGACAATAAAGCAATTCGTTTATTGTATATTTCTTTAGCAAGAAAATAAATAAGTGCTAAGTTTACTAAACTAAAAATAATTGTTGCTAAACGCATTGTTATTGAACTTAACCCAAAAACATACGCAAAAAATTGAAATATATATAACCCCAAAGGTGGAAAAATAAATCCATTTCCCGAACTTTCACTAAAACTAAAATCGGCAGTAAATGATGTCCATTGTGCTTCATCATCATATGCTGCAGTTGCTAAAGCAGAAAGTTTAAGTAAAGTTATAATTACAATTAACAAACAAGTTAAACTAATTGACTTTTTCATAGTACGGAAAGATTGTATGGTTCTTATTACATAAGTATTTAAAAGGTTTTACTCAATCAAGATTTATGCGCAAAGTATCAATTATATTAGCAGCATATAACGAAGATAAATTAATCAAAGAAATTATTTTAGAATTAGTGCAAGGATTTAAAAAAATAAATTATGAAATCATTATTTCTGCAGATGGTTGTACAGATAAAACTTATGAAATTGTTGAAAAATTAATAGAGAAAAACAAACGAATAATTTTATTAAAATCTAAAAAACGATTAGGCAAAGGTGGTGGATTAAAAAAAGGTTTTCAAAAAAGCGTTGGTGAAATTATAGTTTTTGCCGATGCGGATGGTTCATCGGAATCAAAAGATATTATTAAATTAATTTCAAAATTAGATAAATTTGATGTAGCAATTGGTTCGAGAGAACTAATTAAATCAAAAGTTAAAAGTACAGTGCTTCGCAGATTTCTTGGAAGAGGATTTATTTTTGGGGTGAATTTATTATTGAATTTGCATATTAAAGATACACAATGTGGTTACAAAGCATTTAAGAAAAAAGTATTATCTGCCACATTTCATAAAGTTAAAAGCAGTGGTTGGGAATTTGACGTAGAACTATTATGGTGGATTAAAAAAATGGGATTTTCTATTAAAGAAGTACCCATTAATTGGGTTCATCGGAATCAAGCTAAAATTAAATTTATAGATATTTTCAAAATGGCGTGGGGTGTTGTAAAAATACGATTTAGAATATGAAAAATTATTATTCACTCAAACATTTGGCTCCAACATACTTAACTAGATACTTAAATACATTTGAACTTATTACAAAAAACAAAGGTCTGGCACTCGATGTAGGTTGTGCAGATGGTGCATATTCACGTGAGCTTGCTAAAAAATTTAATGTTATTGGCATGGATATAAATGCTATTGAACTGGACAAAAATATAGTGAATATAAAATATATCGTTGCTGATGCCAAAAATATACCTTTTAATAAAAATCATTTTGATTTAGCGCTTTGTATAGACATTATTGAACATATTGATAATGACGAAAAAGTGATTTCAGAAATATCTCGGGTTCTAAAAAAAGATGGGCAACTGATCTTAAGTGTACCTAATAAAAATTTTCCAATAACATATGATCCAATAAATTACTTACTCAACATATTTGGAAAACATATGAATTTTGGTATATGGGGTTTTGGTCATAAACGCATATATCAACTTAATCAAATCACGAATTTATTAAAAAAAAATAATTTTGAAATAATTGAGTATCGAAAAATCACATATAGTTTCGCAGGATTAATTGAAAATTACATATCAGATTTACTTCAACCTTTAACTAAAAAAGGTGGACAAAATAAAAAAGCACCAAATTATTTAATTTTGATAATTAAAAAAATTATTAATATTGATAAAAAACTTGGCGGAAGGCGGAGTGTAGGTATTATAATTTCTGCTAGAAAAAAATAATTACTTTTCTAATTTAAAAATAAATATTACAGGTGTTTTAATCAGTCCTTGTTCTGTAGCAACTTCTTCTTCCACAACATATGCAATTTCAAATCCTTGTGTTTGTAAATAATCAAATTTTTCCTGAGATAACGGATAAGCCCATCCTTGATTTGCATACTCCCACATATCTAATTCTAAATAAACATCTTGATTTCTACTTGCGACGGATTTTTCAAAATCTGCAAGATCTTTATGGATTGCATAATAAATTTGACCATCAGGACTACCAAATTCCGCAGAGTAATCTTCATTAATATATTCAAAACCTGAAAATAATCTAATTGCTGCAGGAGAACCTGCATAAACTATTGCATCATTTGGAACGTTTGCACTCAACCATTCTCCAGCATCTCTAAAACCTGTATACGAATATGCTTTTTGTTCATTCATTAAAACACCTTGTTGAAGCATTGGAATACAAAGAAAAACAACTAATAATAAAAAAATCACGCGGTGGATTTTTATTTTAAATATCTCTCTTAAATATATCCTAATTTCATCTAGGGCAATTGCTGCAAAAATAAATGCTGCAGGTACTATTGGTAGAATATATCTAGGTAATGATCCGCCAATACTAATTGAAAAGAAAATCAAAAAAGTCCAAAACCAAGTTAACAATAAAATATCAGTTTTCTTACGATAAATTAACGCAAAAATGATACCTAATATCGCTAAAGGTAAAATATAATTCGTTAAAATTGTAGGTAATAATTTAATATAATTCAACGGTTCAGACAAACTACGAAATCCAAATACATATAAGAAAAAGGTATACAAAGCAAATTTCTTAAATAAAATATAATAAATAGTTGTTCCAATAAGTAAAAAAGAAACGGGAATCAATGTCGTAATAATTGCTTTTGAATCCCATTTGAATTTACGTGTAAACGCAAAATATAGTATTGTAGAAATAATTACTAAAATACCTGACTTCTTTGTGAGCATTGTTGCAATTAAAGTTATCCCCAGAATCAAC
>CAZGVA010000049.1:0-6179 GCA_964528765.1 Candidatus Woesearchaeota archaeon
GGCGTCTTTGTTTCAACTGGTGGGCAAACATTTTTTTCAGATTTTCTAAAAATACCTAGAAGCACTTTTTTCCCGCCAATTTTTTCTGGAGTTGAAGAAATGTCCATATCAATTACTTTTCCACTTTTCTTTTTTAGTGTGTAATTTACTTATTATTCTTTTTATTTTCGAAGGACCTTCTACTTTGGATTTTTCGCTGTCTTCTGATTCTTCAGTTTTCATCTCTTTTGCAATAATTGGGATTATTTTGGAGTTCATCCATCGCTTACCTTTTTCAGAGATATCCACCGATAATTCAACTTCAAGGGGTTTTCCTGTTTTGTTTGCAGTTTCAATAGTTTTCTTGAGTTTTGCTTTTTCATCTTTTGAAAGGTATTCATAAACAGTATGACCTATGATTTCTTCAGGTGACTGACCTGATGATATTTGATTAGCTTCATTAATCGTACCTTTTTCATCAATTAAGAAAATATTATCATCAGTATTTTTGTTGAGCGCATCCCATTTACTTGATACCTCTTTTACTTTCTTTTTTAGTGTACCTAATCCTAACTCTCCTGCACTTGCACCAGTTCTTAAAATTGCAAGTTTTAAACTAGCAAGAATTCGGTTAAGTGAGTTAGTCAGTGATTGAATTTCAGCAATGTTGCTGTTAGTTAATTGGATATCGATTTTACCTTTTGTAATCTCGTCAACATCTTCAGATAGCTTCTTAAGTGGTTTTGTTATATGTCTTCCTAGAAGCCAACCAACAAATGTAGCAATTACGAAAATAAGTATTGCGATGTAGCTTACATCTTTGATTAATTCGTTGCTTACTGTTCCAATTGCTTCTTCTCTATCAATTTTAGCAACTAAACCCATCTTTGCATTTTCAATGTATTGAGAAACAGCAATAACTTCTTTATTTCGATAGTCCAATGAATTTTCAAAAACTATTTCGTTTTTCAGTAATGCTTGTTTTATTGGTTCTGCAGTTGCTTCTGATTCTGCATCTTGAGTAAGTGCTTCTTCTTCAAATAATCTTTCAAAAAGATATTTTCTTTGACCATCTTTTTGAATAGCAACTAAAACTTCACCTGTATCTTTTAGACCTGTTCGGTCTTTGACAATATCGTGTAATCCATTTAATTTAATTACAGTTATACCCACCCCAAGTAACTCACCATTTAAAACAAATGGACCAGAAACAAAAATTTCTTGTTCATTTTCTTTTATGAAATAAATACCTTTCTTTTTTTTACCTTGAGTAAAAAAATCACTATTATGAACATCCTTTCCGCAAAAAGCATCATTTGTGGAAGTAATAACAACACCATTTAACCCAATTATACAAATTCTTTCAAAGTCTTTAACTGGCTCTTTTGCATCATTAATTATTTTTGTTATTTTATTTAATGATACTTGATTTTTATCTTCATTATATTGTTTTAATTCTATTTTTAATTGAGTTTTGCTTGTAATAAATTCTAATCTTTCAATATTTTGGGCAAAATATGTTTCAATATGATCTGCACGAGACTCTGCAGTAGTAAGGAGGTGATTTTGAACTTGATTTTCAATAACTTCTGTTGAGGTGTTAATGAATGTGTAAGCTCCCAGAGTAGTTAGGGATAGCGCTACTACCAAGAATACTGCAGTTATTGTCGTACTAACCTTCATTTTATTTTATTAGTCCTTTTTTCTTTAGATCTTCGCTGGTTACTAATATGGGCGTCTTGAGTTTGATAAAACCAGATGATTTAAGTTCATCCGGCGTAACAACATTTATTTTTGTACTTCTTTTGATTAGGCCAGAATCTAATAGATGGCCAATCGTTATTTTCACTATTACTTTTTCTTTATACCTTTAGCTACAGACCAGATTTTGTAAAATGCATATGTCATTAATAAGAATCCGATCATTCCAATTACGTGATGTGCGTGTGAATCATATTCAGCTGCAACCGGTAATAAATGTACATTAAAATGATGCATACCTTCAAGGAACATGTTTAATCCAACAAGTGCAAGTCCGCCTGCAAGAAGTTTCATTCCCATTCCTAAATCTGCTGCAAACATATTTGCTGCAAGAAATGCAAATGTAATCATTCCGATTATAAGTACTGTTTCAATCAAATGTATTGTCATTGTCATGCCATTTTCTGAACGTTCTTCATGGTCATGTTCGTCTTCTGCTGCTATTGCTGATGGAACAAATAACATTGCTACAGCAAATAACGCTAAAATTGCTAAATTTATTTTTTTCATTTTTTCATTTACCTTTTTTTCTATGTATATAGTCGATCATATATAAGATTTACTTGCTCTTTTTTAGCAAATCTTTTGTTTTTATTTTATTTGAAGAAGTTTTAGTGTTGTGTTTTACTTGTCTAGTTTTTTGTAGTTCAGATAAACTAACTCCCACCGCTCTTACGTGTCTTTTGTCATCTTTTACTGCGATTAAACCTTGTTTTTGTAATTCATTCATGCTTGTTTTAATTGTTGATTTCCCGAATATTTTTGCAATTTTCTGTTTAAATTCTGCACTAGTTTCTTTGGTTAGGATTCCGTGCTTTGTGATTTCATTAATATACTCAGTGATATTTGCACGGACCAATCCCTTGATTTTTACAGTTACTACTTCGCTTTTTCCAATTGGACCTAGCATTTCTGTGAAAACGGATTCTAATTTTTCTTCAACATCGCTTTTCTTTGAGAAAAGAAGTTTAATTGGTTTGATTTCAGTAACGGGAATTATTGGGAAAGTAAAATAAAATGTTGTTCCTAAACCTTTTCGACTTTCTAACCAAATTCTACCACCTTGCGCTTCAACAATACCTCGACAGATTGCAAGTCCTAAACCTGTTCCACCATATTGTCGATACATAGTTTGTTCTTCTTGGAAAAATGGCTCAAATATTCTAGATTGATTTTCAGGAGAAATGCCAATTCCCGAATCCTTTACAGTAAATAGAACGTTCTTTCCTTGTTTTTCAGTTGTGATTTCAATTTTTCCATTTTCTGGAGTAAATTTAAGTGCGTTGTTTGTTAGATTTCGTAAAACTTGCATTGCTCTATCGGGATCAATCTCAAAATTAGGTATTTTATCAAGTTTTGTTATGATTTGGATTTTCTTTTCTGGTAAGAAATTTTTCATTTCAGTAACAAGTCGAGTTATCGGTTCGTTTATGTTTGTTCCTTTTTTAAAATTAAATCTTAATCTTGCAGCTTCAATTCGTGAAACTTCTAAGAAGTCTTGAATAATTCCATCTAATCTTGTTGCATTTCTTAGAACAATATCTAATGATTCTCTTTGTTTTGAAGATAGCTTACCAAATGTTCCTGAGAGAAGCATCTGTAACTGACCTTGCATTGGAGTCATTGGGCTTCGCATCTCATGCGAAGTGATTGACATAAATTCTGTTTTTGCATGCTCGATCTTTTTCTTTTCTTGATCTAGCTTTCCAAGAGTGTCGCTCATTGCAGTAAATGCTTTACCAAGATCTTCCAGTTCATCTTTGGTTTTAATATCAACTTTAACTGCATAATTTCCGTTTTTTAGTTCTTCTGTAGCACGATATAATGTATTAATGGGTTTGGATATTGATTTAGTTACATAAAAACCAAAGTAAATTCCAAATAAAATTGCGATAATTATCAAGGTAGTGATCATATATCGGCTACGAGTAACAGTGGTATTAATCGCGATAGTAGTTTGTTGTAATGATTTTGTAGAAGTTATAAGTACATTTTGATGTGTTTTCCCTCGTCGTTCTACATAATTTGTTAATCCTTGTGTATATATTTCTTTTTGATTCCAATAAGCAACACTTTCAAGAATTACTATTGCCTCATTAGCTTTGTCTGCATCAACGAGTAATATTGCTTGTTCTTCAAAGTCAATAAGTGCTTGATTAGCGACATCGATGCTTTCAAATAATTCTATATCTTTTTTATCACCTTCTTCAAGTGCGTAATTAATATTTTCATCAAGTAATGGAACAAATTCATAATATATTGTCCGCCACTTTATATCTTTTGTAAATGCGTAGTTCCTTGCGGATTGAGTTAAAACTTCATCATAATATCGAATAAATTGTGCATGCGAATCAAGCTCTGAATTTTTGCTGATTGCTTCCAGGTTTTTAGGAATATCCTTTGTAATTGATTCAGATACTTTAGAACTTTGATAGATAAATATGCTACCTGCAATAATTAATAAAATAACGATTATCACAAATGGAATAATTAATTTAATACTTATTTTATTAAATGTGTTGCGTTTACTAGCATCGTTTTTCTGACTCATACACTTCAATATACATACTAGAATATATAATTTTGCATAAATTATCTCTAGCTCAAAATTATATTCACGAATTTCCAATTCGTTGTATATAAGTTTCGCAGATTACTTTACAGAAAAATAAACGTAAAAAAAAAGATAAAAACTAGAAGAGCTATTTGACCTTCTTTATTTCTTAATATAAGCTCTATAAATTGGTCTTGCACCGAATATTACAAAAGCAACAAAGAAATACCAAGTGTTTACTGAATGTACCCACGTCATTGCAGCTGGCCAAATAGTTATTACGAACAATGTGAATACAACTACAGAAAACTTAATTAAAGCAATATCCCACAGATCTAGTTTCTTAACTGCTTTTTCAAAAAATCCCATCATTTTTTACCTCCTTAATTTTTCAACTATCAATACAGATCTAATCTTGGATCCGTAACATAGAAAGAGAGTTTTGACATCTGGAAGAATTGAAACGACTTCACCGTTTAGTTTATTGAGAAATCTTTCTAACTTGTCTTGATCTTCTGAAGGTTTGATGTCTAATTTGTGAACTTTGTATTTCATTTTAATTATTTTATGCTAATTGCTTTATCAACAAAAGTCTCGCATTGTTTGATTAAGTCAGCTTGCTCTCCACCTGAAACTGCGTAGAAAACTGCTTTTGTCTTGCTACCTTTTATTTTGTTAATTATACTATTCACAAATTTCATTAAAGGTACTTTTTTAGAATATACAAGTAAGTTGGAAAGTGAGTCAAATACAACATAATCAAATTCATGCCTCAAGAATTTTGAAAGTACAAGAGCTAATTCAGTTAAAGCTGCAGGACTACTAATATAATAGCATCGATCTGTTTGGTCGGGTGCGTCCTTAAATGTTTTTGAGATTGCATCAATGAAAATTATGTTTTTTGTATTAATTTTCTTTTTCTTAAAATCCACATCAAGTGATGTAAATGTTTTGTTTGTAGTTACATAACAAACATTTCCCTTAGCAAGTTTTTTTGCATTATTAACTAGAACTGCATCATATTTAGTGCGAGGAATATATAGTAATACGGTTTGATTTCCAGCTAGCTCTTTGATAATATCCATTACTTATTTACCTGCGTATTTCTGAACTTTTTTGACCAAGTCATTAACGTCAAAAGGTTTCTGTATAAAACCCTTAATGTTCTTTGATTTCATTAGATCTTCTTTTTCAGCTTCAGATGTTCGGACAACACTTATGTAAACAACTTTTTGTCCAGTTAGTTTTGGAACAACGTCTTTAACAGGAGTTCCCGGCATCATAATATCCATTAAGATTAGAGCAGGTTTTGGTTTGATTGTTCCAATTTTTTTTAAGCAATCATCACCATTATTTGCAGTTACGACTTTGTAACCATTGGATTCTAAAGCAGTTTTAATTGTATTTCTTACATCTGGTTCATCATCTACGACCATTATTGTTTTCATTTTATTTTTTACCTCCAACTTTAGATTTTACGAGTTTAATAAACGAAGGTGTTTTGAATGGTTTTTGTATAAAACCATTTACATTCGATAAGTCAACTTGTTTTTTTGGAACTACTGAAACGTAAATCAGTTTTGAACGTCCATCAATTTTTTCTCGAATAAGTCTCATTAAATCATATCCGGACAGCGTTGGCATTTGAATGTCAATTAAAATCAAATCAAACTTTGTTTCTAACATCGCCATTGCTTTTGCACCATTTGTAGCCCCAGAAACCTCATAACCTTCATGTTCAAGGACAGATTTCATTAAGCTAAGATCTTTAAAATCATCATCAACGATTAGTATTTTCTTTGCCATAAGCAAATATATTCTTTCTTATCTATATAATTTTTCCACTAAAAATCCTATTAGCTAAATCATATATTAAATCTAGAAC
>CAZGVA010000050.1:0-6154 GCA_964528765.1 Candidatus Woesearchaeota archaeon
ATATTACTAAAGCAACTTGTTTTTTAGAATCCAATTTATTTAAAAAAATATTATAAACTTCATCAGTGGGTAAACCTGTCATTGGAACTTCTTCACCAATTTCTCGTGCTAATTGAGCTATTATTCTGTATTCAGTATCTGCAATTTTTTTCATCTTGCAATTTAAATAAATTATTTTTAAAGAAATATTTCTACTATCTGCTAATTTTTGCATTTTACTTATTGTATGTTTCATACAAAGAGTCTTACCTGTTCCAGTTTTACCATATACAAACAAATTTGAAGGTTTATCTTTTCTTAAAGCAGGTGCTAAAATTGAAGCTAAATGCTTCATTTGTGCAGTTCTATGTAAAATTACATCAGGTAAATATTTAACTTGCAAAACAGATTTATCTATAAATAAAGATTCTTTATCTAAAAAATCTTCAAAAAAATCATCTAATTCATCTTTAACTTCCTCTTCTTTTGTATCTGTTCCGTGCGTTGAATCAGATTTATTCTTTTTAACTTCTAGTTCTTCTTTAGAATCTTCTTTTTCTTCTTCTTTAGAATCTTCTTTTTCTTCTTCTTTTTCTTCTTCTTTTTCTTCTTCTTTAGAATCTATTTTTTGTTCTTCCTTAGAATCTTCTTCAATATAATCTGATAAATCATCTTCAAGCATAATTTCCATTAGAAATATTCCTTATATACATTTATATCCCAAAAAATAGTATTACTAAACAAGAGTTAAATGGAATTTAGGTAACCCTCTCACTCCTTCATTTCTCATGGAAAGTGCTCTTATTATATTTATCTATTTCAATAATTATATATTATATAGTTACTATATTGAAAAGAATTACATACTTTCAATCCACTGATTTTTTAACAAATACGATTACGTAACTGAAGTGAAGTTTTTGAACAATAAGAAATTTGGAAAAAATGGCTTTTATCGGAAATAAGGGGGTGAGAGGGTTTATTATAAGTTTTTTAATTTTTCATAAACTTCTTGAGAATTCTTTGGTTGAGCGTTTTCACCCAATTCAAATATAATTTGTTTAGCACCAGATCCCCAGGAAAAATCACCACTTACATTACGAATTTCTTTTAAATTAAATATACCTAATTCAACACCTTTGTTTAAGTGATAATAAATAGACCGCATTGAAACTTTTTTTTCAAATACTTTACAATATTTTTTGTATAAATCATAACCATACGCTTCTTTTAAAAAATGTAATAATTCAACGATTTCATCTCGTATTGGACTATTTGGTTTTCTTCCTAGTTTTTTAGACATAGAGTGTATTAAACTCAACACATTTAAAGTTTATTAATAATGTCTATACTAATCTCTTTGAAACTATCAATAACAAAATCTGCTTGGTTTAATTTATCTTTAGTATAGTTGGTAGTTATACCAATACATTTTATTCCAGCTAATTTAGCTGCTTTTATTCCGTCTATAGCATCTTCAAAGACTATACAATCTTTTGGATTAATTTCAAGTAAATTTGCTGCTTTTAAAAATACTTCTGGATCCGGTTTTGTTTTTGTTACATCATCTGCAGTAACAATTATTTTAAATATATTTTTTAAATTAAATTTATCAATTATTTTAGACACAGTTTCAGTATTTTCAGAAGTGGCTAAAGCAAGTGAGTAGTTATTTTCATATAATAATTTTATAAAATCAAGAACATATTCAAGTGGTTTAATTTTATAAATTTCATTTAAATAATTTAGTTTTTTAAGTTTACATATTTCTTCAGGATTGATTTTTAAATCACCTTTTTCAACATAATATTTAGCAAAATCTAAGGAAGATTTACCATGATTTTTATCAAAATATTTTTTCCATAAAGGTAAATCAAAATTTTCAAGAGTTTTTTTCCAAGCATCACCATGTAAAGTAGAACTATTTATTATAACACCATCCATATCAAAAATTATTCCCTTTAACATATTTTATATAAATTATATTATTTTTAATGTTTATGAAAGAGTATATTAGAAAAGCGTTTAAATAATTTCAATAAAATGCACTAAACAATTATTTAAAATCTAATGCTTTGAAATGCTAATATGCCGGGAGAAATTGTTTGTTCACCAAAATTAAGAAAATATTTTGATCATCTAGATTCAAGTACACGTAGGGCTTATGCTTTGGCTAATCGAGCAAGGTTAAATGGATATGATCCAGAAGATAAAGTTGACATTCTTCTTGCAGAATCTGTCGGTAAACGTGTTGAAGGAATTATTGCAGCAATAGAACCTAAAATTGTTAATTCAGGTGTGTCTGAAAGAATAACTGAATTAGAAATAAAATACGGGCCAGGTGATTGGCGCGTAGGTATGGTTATAGCATTAGAAGTTTCAAATCAGAAATTTTTTGAAATAGATAATGAAGAATTGGCAATTGGTTTGGGTATTAGAACTGGTTTAGCTTATACTACAAATGGTGTTGTTTCAGCGCCTTTAGAAGGTTTAGCTGAAATTAAATTAAGACCTAGAAATGATGGTAAGGGTAATTATATTTCGTTATTTTTTGCAGGACCAATTAGAGGTGCAGGCGCAACGCAACAAGTTGTTACATTAATTATTGCGGATTATGTTCGTGTGAACAAAGGTCTTCCAAAGTATGATCCAACACCTGATGAAATTAATAGATATTATACAGAAGTCATTGATTACTACGAACGTGTTGAACGTAAGCAATATAAACCAACCAAAGAAGAAATGGATTGGATTATACCAAATCTTCCTGTTGAAATTAATGGCGACCCAACAGCCGAATTAGAAGTTTCAAATTATAAGAATTTACCACGTGTTGAAACTAATCGAATTAGAGGGGGACTTGCTTTAGTTCTAACTGATGGTGTTGTTAAGTATACTAAAGTCTGGAAAACACTCCCAAAGTGGCAAGATGAAATGGGTTTAGATTGGAACTGGATGGAAAAATATTTTGAAATTAAAAAAAGAGTTAGATCGCAAGATACAACATTGGGAAGCGAAAAAAGTGATGGAAAAAACAAAAATAAAATAACACCAAATTACTATTACATTTCAGAGATTGTTGCTGGAAGGCCGGTTTTTGGTTATCCTTTAGAAACGGGTGGTTTTAGATTACGTTATGGTCGTAGTAGATTAACTGGTGATGGTAGTTGGGCAGTATCGCCTTTGTCTGGACATATATTGTTAGATTTTTTAGCCACAGGAACACAACTTCGAGTTGAAAGACCCGGTAAAAGTACTGCTTTGACAATGTGCGATTCAATTGAAGGTCCAATTATAAAATTAGATGATGAGAGTGTTGTGCGAGTTGAATCTGAAGAACAAGCAAAAGCATTAAAAAATAAAATCCAAGAAGTTTTGTTTGTTGGCGATATTTTAATATCACATGGTGATTTTGTTGAAAATGGAACCACTTTAGTTCCCCCAGGTTATTGCGAAGAATGGTGGTTACTTGAATTAGAAAAAGCAGAGAAAGAAAAAAATATTAATCTTAATGAAATTATTGACCCAGATTTTGCTAAAAGACTAAAAAAAGATGTGTTTAAAACAATACCTACGTTCGAACAATCTTTGAAAATATCTTTAAAATTAAATTTAGCATTTCATCCTTATTGGACATTACATTGGCAAGATATATCTGAAAAGGATTATAATTTATTTGCTAAATGGTATTTGAAAAAAGAACTTAAAATTGACTCTGAAGATGGGAAAAAATCAAAACGAATTCTTGAATTATTAGGTTGCCCACATAAATTAGAAAATGAAAAAGTAATTTTTGATGAAGCATATAAAAAAGTTTTAGATTTTTTTGTTAAACAAGAATCTATTGGTGAAACTGGTTTAGATTGTATTAATAAAAATTCACCAATTAAGCAAAAAGATAAAACTGGAACAGCCATTGGTGCGCGGATGGGTCGACCTGAGAAAGCTAAACTTAGACAATTGAAAGGTACGCCGCATATATTATTTCCAGTTGGTGATGAGGGTGGCCGTTTGAGAAGTTTTAAGGCAGCTACAGATAATGGCCAAATAACTGCGCAGTGGCCGATATTTTATTGTAACACTTGTGAAACTCAAACAATTTATCATAGATGTGATCGGTGTGGTAATAAAACCGAGCAATATAGAATTTGTCCGATTTGTAAGAAAAAAACTAAATTGGATAAGTGTCATAAAGAAACACAATCATTTGAAAGAAAGAAAATTAATATTGTTGATTATATTAATTCTGCTCGAAAAGTTACAAATATTGCACAAGTACCGCCTTTAATTAAAGGTGTGCGTGGAACTTCAAACAAAGATCATTTTGTTGAGTATTTTGGAAAAGGTTTGTTACGTTCGAAACATAATTTAAATGTCAATAAAGATGGCACAATTCGTTTTGATATGACTGAATTAGGTATCACTCATTTTAAACCAAAAGAAATTGGACTTTCTGTTGAAAAAGCAATAGAGTTAGGATATGATAAAGATATACATGGTGTTGAATTAACGTCAGATATGCAGTTACTTGAAATATTTCCACAAGATATAATTATGCCAGCTTGTCCCGATTCAAATGATGAAAGTTCAGACTCAATTTTTGTGCGTATAGCGAGTTTTATTGATGAAGAATTAAAAAAAATATATAAGCAAGATGCTTTTTATAATATTAAAAAACCTTCAGATATTTTTGGCCATTTGGTAATTGGTTTGTCACCACATACTTCTGCGGGAATTTTAGGTCGAATAATTGGTTTTTCTGAAACACAGGGTGGTTTTGCTCATCCTTATTGGCATGATGCTCAAAGAAGAGATTTAGATGGTGAAGAAACTGCAGTATTTTTATTAATGGACGGATTTCTTAATTTTTCAAGACAATATTTACCAGATAGACGAGGTAGTCGTTCTATGGATGCACCACTAGTATTGTCAACACAATTAAATGTAGAAGAAATTGATGATGAAGTATTTGATGTTGATACAGTTTGGAATTATCCCTTAGAGTTTTATCAAGCAGCTATGGATATGAAAAAACCATGGGACGTTGAAATCGAACAAATTAAACATCGCGTTGGTAAACCTGAACAATATGAAGGAATTGGTTTTACACACCCAGTTAGTAATATGAATATTGGCGTAAGAAATTCTGCGTATAAATCTTTGCCAACTATGATGGAAAAAATGGGCGGACAATTGGAATTAGCTTCTAAAATTAGAGCAGTAAACTTAGATAAAGTTGCGCAATTAATTATTGAAGGTCATTTTGTAAGAGATATAAAAGGTAATTTGCGTAAGTTTACAATACAAACTTATCGTTGCACAACATGCAATACAATATATCGTAGAACTCCTTTAAGTGGAACTTGTGATAAATGTAAAAAAGGAAATTTGGTTTTTACAATTGCAGAAGGGACTATTAAAAAATATTTAGAACCAACTTTGAATTTAATAAAATATGAGGGAGTATCTCCTTTTATTAAACAAGCAATACTTCTTTTAAGAGATAGAATTGAATCTATTTTTGGTAAAGATAAAACAAAACAAATTGGTTTAGGTGAGTTTTGTTAAATTATATGCTTGGGATACGGTGATCCATTTAGCTTTTGGAAAATGTAATTTGTTTAAAATTATTAGGAAATATAGTTGCCAATACTTAAATTTATTTAATTTCTTTCCTTTAACTAGCTCAAAAGGATGGAAGAAGAAAGATAAAAATACTTTTTTATTTTTGGAAATTACTGTATTAAACAAAAGTAACCCAGGAATTTTATTAAATGTTGGGAGTTCTAAAATTCCGTTTTTAAAATAATGGGATTTACTTAACGATTGATTTCGAAAATTGTATTTGTTCTTTAAATATTTACCTGGCATAATTGATGAATCTATTTTAAATCCCAATTTGTTTAATACACTAAAATGATTTTTAGGTGTGATATGTTCACCCGATCTAAATCCTAAACATTTGTAATTTTTATTATATTTAAGAATAAACTTTTCCAAATCTTGTTTTTCTTTTGCATATGCTTTTTTGATATTTACACCTTTATTTAGTAAATGATGACTATGTAAATGTATATCATAATTCTTGCTTAAATAAGCTAATCGTTTTTTGTGTTTTGTTGTCCAACCAAATTCATTATTAATAAACCAACTGGCTTTCTTTTTCAACTTAGAT
>CAZGVA010000051.1:0-6049 GCA_964528765.1 Candidatus Woesearchaeota archaeon
CAAGTAGAGATTCTATGATTAGTCAAATAAAAAAAGGAATTATTGTAACAAATACATGGTATACAACATACCAGAATTATCAAAAAGGTAATTTTTCAACAATACCGCGTGATGCAATATTTTATGTTGAAAATGGGAAAATAAAATATCCTGTAAAAGATATTCGTATTTCTGAGAATATTATAAATTTAATGAAAAATATTTCTGATGTAGGTAAAGATAAAATGCAATTAACGAGTTGGGCAACAGAACCTCCAAGTTTTGAAAATAATATTGTAACACCGTCTATTCTTTGCAAGAAGCTAAATATTAGCAAAAGCCGAAATTAGTAAAGTTTTTAAATTATATTTGTATTATTACTTATGAGTGATTTGATACATAATCTTAAACGTAACAATGTTGTTAGACAAAAAAGAAGGGATTTGCTAACGCAATTGAAAGATAAATCTGAAGAGCTTGAAAAATTTCAGCAGTCTCATGAATATGCAAACATACAAAAATATCAAGCAAAGGATACTTTTCATATAGTTTGTACTCCTGAGCAACGTTACGATTTTGAAAAACAATGGTTTGAATCTAAACCGCAAAGTTTTAAGCAAGTTCTTGACGATAATAAATATGAAGTTTATATCTGCCATGAACTCGATAAGCGTATTTCTATTAAACAAGGTAATTTAGAGTTTATGCGAGCATGGTTTAATCTGGGCTTAAGTGAATTTTCACACAAGGGTTTAAGTGTTGAAATGATGGGACAGTTTGGTTGGCATATTGATTCCGAAGATGACTCACATTATATTATTGATAATTTTTATCCACTTGCTAGCTATTTTAATTTTAATGTAAATAATCCAGTGATACAGGAAGGAATTACTTCTTTGGAAAATAAATCTTCTAATTTATATGATTTATTAGGTTTAGAACAAAAAAAACATTTTAAGGAAGTGGAAGCATCAGAAAATACAGTTGATTTTCATTCACATCCATATGGTCCTTTTGCTGCACGAGGTCGAAAATGGGGACCTTCAATTTCTGAAGGCCAATTTGAAAATTTTGGTGCACCTGGACGAACGTTATTTGATAATCGTCCGGATTTTGTAGTTACATATACACATAATTTTCCTAATCGTTTTTTATTTTTTATAGTTGGAGAATCGATTGGAAAACAATTACTTCTTGATTGTTACAAAAGTGATTATTCTTTAACCTATAAAGAACACTTACAGATTGCAAAGAATAAAGGAAAAATAACTAATGAAATAATTCCTATGGAGCGTAGGCGAGATAAAGAAAGTCGTAGAAATGTGGTTGAAAAAGTTTTATCTAAAAATACTGACGTTCCTAAGTAAACACTAATTACTGTTCTTAAAAAAAATTCAAAATGATTTTTATCAGAAATCCTTATTAAGAACCATATACTCTATTATCTATGTCTACTAAACCTAAACTAAAAAGAGAGTTAGGACTTCTTCAAGCAACTTTTGCAGGAGTTGGAATAATTCTTGGTGCAGGTATTTATGCTTTGATTGGAGAAGCAGCAGGAATTGCAGGTAATTCTCTATGGCTTTCCTTTTTCATTTCTGCGCTTGTAGCAACTTTTACAGGTTTATCTTATGCTGAACTTTCATCAATGTATCCAAAAGATTCTGGTGAAGCTGAATATGGAGAAAAAGCATTTAACAAGCGAGTTGGTTTTTTGCTAGCTTGGTTAATAATTTTTGAAGGAATTGTATCTGCCGCTGCGGTTGCTCTTGGTTTTGGCGGATACTTTGCAGGTTTGATTAGCAATTATATTGCTTTACCAATTGTTATGGGTGCAATTTTATGTATTGTGTTATTTTCATTTATTAATTTCTGGGGAATTAAAGAAAGTTCACAATTTAATATAGTTAGTACTTTGATTGAAGGTGGCGGACTTATATTAATTATTATTCTTGGAATAAGTTATTTTGGTAAAGTTGATTATATGGAAATGGCTCATGGCTTTGGCGGAACTGTTTCCGCAGCAGCATTGATTTTCTTTGCATTTATTGGATTTGAAGCAATTGTAAAGCTTTCAGAAGAAACAAAAAACGCAGCAAAAATTATTCCAAAAGCTTTGATATATTCAATAGCGATTTCAACTGTACTTTATATTCTTGTTGCAATAGCATCAGTTTCAATTCTTGGTTGGGAAGCTTTAGCAGCAAGTAGCGCACCTCTTGCAGATGTTGCAGCAGCAGTTCTGGGTGCAAAAGCATTTTTGTTGTTAGCAGTAATCGCGCTTTTCTCAACAGCAAATACGGTTCTTATGATTCTTGTAACAACGGCTAGAATGTTGTATGGAATTGGTCAGAAGTTTACAAAAATCAAATGTATGTCTTGCATTCATGATAAGCGAAGAACTCCTTGGATTGCAGTTATTTTTACAATGATTTTAGCAATTGCATTTGCTATGATTGGAGATATTAAGATTGTTGCAGAGGTTACAAACTTTGCAATATTTGCAACGTTTATTATAATCAACGGAGCTTTATTATCCTTAAGAAAGAAATATCCAAAACAAAAGAGACCATTTAAAGTTCCATTAAGTATTGGCTGGTTTAATATACCTGCTTTCTTTGGAATTTTAATAACAACAGGTTTGTTATTTTATTTAAGCCAAGATTGGAGAATTTATGCTGCTGGCGGAGTTCTTGTGCTAGCTGGTTTGATTACATATAGTTGGCTAGAACACAAGAGTAAATGATTATACAAATATTTATAATTTGATTTTTTGTAATTGATTATGTCACTTTTTAATATAGTGTCGTATAAAGGTACTACAATTGAATCTGCAAATTTATTAACATTATCTGCTAAGATTCGTTCAATAAGTCCACATTCTACAAAATCTGATTATTTTATTAGTTTTGAAATACGTGAGGAGTTTACTAATAAAAAAATGCAAATAGTTTATACGCATTTAACGGATAAATCTATGGAAGCAATTTACCATAAAGTTTGGCAACAAATAGTACTTGACCCTACCCCTGAAGATTCGTTTAAGGTAGGCAAATATTACGAAGGATTAATTGGACATTATATACCAGTTTATATGAGTAAAAGCAGAGGTAAGTTTAAGCTTGAAGCAATTAGTTGTGCAATATATGCAGAAGGTTTACTTCTACAATCTTAAAATTATTTTATTAATAAAGATAAGATTGCTTTCTGAACATGAAGTCGGTTTTCAGCTTGATCAAATATTATTGAATGAGGTCCATCTATGATTTCATCAGTAATTTCATATCCACGATGAGCAGGCAAACAGTGCATAATTTTTACATCTGATGGCGCATAACTTAAAAGTTTAGCATTTACTTGATATGGTTTTAATCTTGAAATTTTCTGCATTTTTTTCTTTTCCTGACCCATTGAAACCCACGTATCTGTGTAAATTATATCTGCAGTTTTGACTGCTTTTTTGACATTTTCTGTAACCATTGCAAAATTATTCGTGCGCTTTAGAATTTCTTTATTTACAGGATAATATCGAGGTGTTGCAACAGTCATTTTTATATTGAGTTTGTAACATATTTGCATAAGAGAATTGCATACATTATCAGAACCATCTCCGACAAAAACAAGATGTTTATTATGCAAACCAAGGTGTTGCTTAATTGTGTATATGTCGGCTAAAGCTTGACATGGATGGTTGAAATCAGTTAAACCATTGATAACTGGAACTGAAGAATATTTTGCTAAGTCAAGGATATCTTGGTGATCATAAAGTCGTGCAACAATTCCATCAACATATCTTGAAAGAACTTTGGCAGTATCTTTAATCGACTCTCTACCTTTGAATACTTGCATTTTATCTCCAGATAAATCAATTGTTGTTCCACCTAAGTGAGTCATACCTACTTCAAAGGAAACGCGTGTTCTTGTTGAAGATTTCGCAAAAAGAAGGGCAAGTGTTTTGTATTTTAAATAATTGTGTTCTTTGTTTTTCATTTGCTTTTTCTTTAATAATGAAGTTACTTTGAAAATTTTTTCTATGTCTTTTTTACTTAAGTCCTTGATATCAACTAAATCTTTTATTCTTTTTTTCATTATTTTATTATTGTTCCTGCTTCACCGATTATTGCTTTTTTTGCATTATTAATTGAAGCAATAATTGTTTTTTTGTTAAAGTTTATTCCTGCTTGAATTTTGGGTCCCATTGAACCTTCGGGAAATTGTCCTTCTGCTAAGTATGCTTTAGCTTTTGGTATATTTAACTCTTTCAATTTTTTTTGACCAAAACTTTTGTAATTAATATAAACTGCATCAATATCTGTAAGTATTAGTAAAACATCGGCTTTGAGCTTTTTGGCGAGCAAGGACGCAGATAAATCTTTATCAATTACTGCTTTAATGCCAGAGAATTTTTCTTGTTGGTTTATTACGGGAATTCCACCGCCACCGCAACAAATTACTATTGAACTATTTATTAGCTTTTCAATTTGTTTAAGTTCAATAATTTCTTTTGGTTGAGGACTTGGAACAATTCTACGAAAACCTTTTCCCTTAATTAATTTGAGGTGATATTTTTTTCTAAATTTAATTGCCTGTTGCTTTGAATAATATGGACCAATGGGTTTAGTTGGATTTTTGAAAGCAGAATCTTGTTTGTCTACAAGAACTTGTGTGATAATTGTAGCAACTTTTTTATTGATTTTTCTTTTTTTGAGTTCGTTTAATATTGCTTGTTGTAACATATATCCAATTTGAGCTTGAGATTCAGCACCGCAAACATCTAAAGGCATTTCTGTTTTTGGAAATGCTTCGTTTTGTATTAAGATGCTACCTACTTGCGGACCATTGCCATGTGTAATAATTATTTGGTTCCCTTTTTGTAAAATATCAATTAGTATTTTTGCAGTTCTTTGGATTTGTTTTTCTTGTGCAATGTAGCTTAAGTCTTTTTTTGAAATTAAAGCATTGCCACCTAGCGCTACTACTATTTTCATTATATTAAAAGTATATCTTGAAGTATATATATTTTTTCTATGAAAAATTCTATTGGCTAAATTTAACTAACATTTTTATATGATGAAGTAAATGATACAGATGCATCCGCATGAACAACTGATAACTGCTTCGTTATTTATAATTGTGTTATTAAGCACAGGCACTCTTGTGTATCATAATCTCGAAGATTGGTCATATGTGGATTCTTTTTATGTTACAGCTATGACGCTTACTACTGTGGGCTACGGTGAGTTAACACCTACAACAGATATTTCTAAATTATTTACTGTGGGATTTTCTTTTGCCGGAATTTCGATGGTGTTAGTTATACTTGTTACAATTGGTGGTGAGTATTATACTAAAGAACAACAAGCTATACGCGCTACGATTCTACGTTATTTTAAGCGACGTAAATTAAAACGAACAACTAAACAAAAAAAACTTAATCGACGAGCAAATGTTGCAATTTCAAGACGCGAACGAGTAATTAATTGGTTTAAGCATTAATAATTATTTTATTTTTTAGATTTTTTCACTTTCTTTTTTATTATTGATCGCAAAACTGGAAGACTTCTTTTAATTTCTAATAATTTATCTCGATATTTATCCATTCGAATTTTGTAAATTGATGCAGGTAAGCTTCCCGCTTCAAAATGTTCTCTCTGAGCTTTTTTCATTAATTCAGTTATAGTTTTCTTCTCAGCAGTAAAATATTTTATTTTCTTTTTAGCATTGTATATAATGTATTTTTTGTATGCATACCATCCCAATATACTTAAAATAACACATAAAATAAGTAGCCACCACCAGTTTCTTTGGACAAAGTTTTTACTAGCTTTGCTAATTGCTCTTAGTGAGTTTAGATCTGCTTTTTTAGCTTCTAATTCATTATTTGTTTTTTCCCATAATGCTCTGGCATCTTCGTATCGTTCTTCTTCAAATGCTTGCGTTGTCTGTGAAAATAAGTCTTTTGCAATTTCAGTATCAACTCCATGTTCTTTGTAATCTTCTATTTTTATTTCTGAAGAAACTATGTTATCATTAATTTCAAAAATGTTTAATTTTGTAAGTTCGATTTCAG
>CAZGVA010000052.1:0-6021 GCA_964528765.1 Candidatus Woesearchaeota archaeon
GGATTAGGTGCAATGGAAATTGAGTTTGTTCGAGGTGTTTATATGAAGCCAGAACTAGCTAAAAAAGCTAAAAAAGCTGCTGAAAAAAATGATGTTGTTTTGACAGTTCATGCACCGTATTATATAAATTTTAATTCGCAAGAAAAAGATAAGATATATGCGTCAATGGCGAGAATTGTCCAAAGTGCCAATATTGGTGCTCTTGCTGGGGCAAAATCCGTTACATTTCACCCAGCATATTATATGAAAAAAGATCCAAAAGAGGTTTACAAAATAGTTAAGCAAGCTCTTGCGCAAATTCAAAAAGAGTTAAAACGTAATAATATTAAAATTAAAATATCTCCTGAACTAACGGGCAAGCACACTGCTTTTGGCGATTTAGATGAATTATTATCTTTATCAAAAGAATTAGGGATTGGTTTTTGTATTGATTTTGCGCATCTTCATGCAAGATCAAATGGAAAATTCAATTCAAAAAGAGATTTTGACAAGATTTTTAAGCGAATTACAGCAGTTCTTGGCAAAAAAGCGCTTAATGACTTGCATATGCATGTATCTGGGATAAATTACTCTGAAAAAGGTGAGCGTAATCATATGATGTTAAACGATTCAGATTTTAATATCAAAGCATTTACAGATAGTTTGAAATCAAATAAGGTTGGCGGCGTGCTTATTTGTGAATCACCTAATCCTGAAAAAGATGCATTATATATACAGAAATTAGTTACCCCGATTAAGTAATGATTAATATACTCGTTTATACAAATCTTTAAAAACGAAATTTATGATAGTACCTATCATGAAAAATAGAATAGTTCTAGTTTTAATATTACTAGCAGGGCTTGTTTTAGCACCTGCTACAGTAGAAGCAACGGGTTGCGGGATAATTACAGCAGATACAACTATGACTGAGGATGTATTTAACCACGATGGCACGTGTTTTACTATTGGTGCAAACGACATTACATTGGATTGTAATGATTACAAAATCGAAGGAGATAGTTCTGGCTTTGATTATGGTATTAATTTCAATGGCAAATCAGGTATTACTGTCAAAGATTGTACGATTAATGGATTTTATTATGGTATTTATGTTAATAGTAATAATAATTTAGTACAAGATGTAGTTGCAAATTCAAACCTTGGAAACGGTATATTTCTTTGGGGAGATAGTAATACTTTGAGCGAGGTTACTTTAAATTCAAATAGTGGTGATGGTTTGTATGTATTTTGGAGCGGATCTACAACCGAAAATACTTTTGAAGATATAACGGTTAACTCCAATAAAAATGGTATAAATTTATACGGTTCAAATAATAATGAATTTGATGGTATTATTGCAAAAAGTAATTCAGATCATGGTGTTTATTTACAAGCAAATAGTGATGATAATACTTTCATAAATGGTGAAATAAACGATAATGACGATCACGGTGTTCGTATTGATAGCACATACGGTGATAATGAAAATAATATTTTTTACGCAAACGAATTTATTGATAATAATGATAAAAATGCACAAGTAAAAGATGATAATGTTGTAGATAATGATTGGTATAATTTATTGACAAGTAAAGGTAATTATTGGTCCACATATACAGGTGTAGATGATGGTAGTAATGGACGAACTGCATTTGATGGTGTAGGCGATACAAATTATCCACATCCAGGAACTAATTTTGATGAATACCCTCTTGTAAAATGTACAAGTGAGTGTGATTCGGTAGATTATCCAACTTGTGGAACAGGTGGTAACAAAGATAAATCACTAACTTGTGAGCAAGAATTAAATGGATGTTATTATATTAATGTTCCAACTTCTGATTGTGTATATGGTTGTGATTCAAGTACGGGTGAATGCCGAGATGAAGCACTTTGCCAAGATGAATGCGACTCATTAGATTATCCTGCATGTAAAAATAAAGATAATTCATATACTTGTGTGGAACAAGCAGATGGATGTTACGATAAGATTACAACTTCTTGTGAATATACATGTAATACTGGCGACGGTACATGTTATCTAACTCCACCATGTACTGATGAATGTGTTCCTAAAGATTATCCGGCTTGCGAAACAGGCGATATTTATCAGTGTGTTTTAAATAAGGATGATAATTGTTATGACAAATCTGTTAAGGAAGATTGTTCAAGCTTTGGTTGCGAAGATAATAAATGCGTTTCTGTTTTAGAATTAACTAAATGTAATGCACCACATCAACCACTTACGGGAGATGCGATACTTACTGCAGATATTAAATTAAGTAAACGAACATCATCACCTTGCTTAACAATTATTGAATCGAAGAAGGATGAATTAACTTTAGATTGTGATGGACATACAATTGAATATACATATAGTAAATCAGCACCACGTGGACCTGGTATAACTATTTCAGGTAGTGATGTAACATTAAAGAATTGTGAAATTATTGGATTTAGAGACGGTATTCGTATTTATGGTGATGATCATATAATTGAAAACACAATTTCGAGAGATAATCGTTATTATGGAGTTATGTTAACTGCTGATGATGTTTTGTTTGATACAGTCACATTAACTGATAATAAATATGGTATTCGTATGTATAAAGCAAATGATAATGAGATAACTGAGTCAACTATTGAAGGTAATAGTTATTATGGTGCATTTATCTATAATGCAGATCGTAATGTTATCCACGATAGTGTAATTGAAGATAATACTCGATATGGTATCTATGTATATGGTAGAGGTTCTAGTAAGAATTTGTTCTACGATAATAAAATTGTAGATAATTACGGTAGTGCTACAACATATAAACAAGTATATGACACTAGTTACAAAAGTTACTGGCATAATTCTGTATCGAAACGTGGAAATTATTGGTCAAATTACAATGGCGTAGATACTAATAGTGATGGAATTGGTGATACAAAAGTTCCGCATTATAACAAGTATAATGGTAGATATGGTACAGATAAATATCCATTAACTGTAACAGAAAAAAATTGTGAAGACAGTTGCGATCCAAAAACGTTTGATAAATATTGTTCTGGAAGTTCAGCAGTAAGTTGTAAAATGCAAAGTGATGGTTGTTATGATGAAAATACTGCGGTTTGTAGTTATGGTTGTTCTAGCGGCGTTTGTAGATCATTAAGTATTGATGAACAATATGTTACATCAAATGTTCGTTATAGTTCTACATATGATACTACAAAAAGTACTCGAATTTTAGCACAATCATTTGTGCCGGACAAAGAAAATCTCGAGAAAGTTGAACTATATTTGAAACCATATCGTTATACAGGTGGTAGAACTTTAACTGCTGAAATCAGAGATACAATTGTAAGATCTGACGGTCGTAAGATACCGGGAAATACTGTATTGGATAAAGCTTCAATTCCAGCAAAGTATTCTACTAAATATAAGTGGTATACTTTTGATGTTGATGCAGAATTAGATGCGGGCAAGACTTATTGGATAGTTCTTAAAGATAATACTGTAAGTAGCTCACAATATACGATTTGGCCATATGGTAGATCTGGTGGATATTCTGACGGATATATGGCACATCAAAAAGGATCTGCTAGGTGGGTTACTGTTTCATCAAAAGATAGACCATTTAAAGTCTGGGCTTATTAAGCCCAATTTCTTTATTTTTTAAATTTTAGTTTTTTAAATTTTTTTAGAGTAAGTAATATATAGTATTAACAATTTAATGTTTAATGAAGCGCGCTAGAAAATCTCGAAATAAAAAATCTAATTTTTTTAATAAATATAAACTTCCACTTGTTGTGGCTATTTTTCTTACAGTGGTTGTAATTATTTTAAGTTTTGAGACAAGTTTTGTTGAACGGTTTGGTATTGGAAGATTTGATACAGTTACAGCAACTTGTGGACAAGAGATAATTACGGACACAATTCTTGCAAGTGATTTGATTGGATGTACCAATGATTATATAATCAACATTACAGCAAATGATGTTACGCTTGATTGCGATAATCATTTGATTGCGGCAGGAGGTGTTTGGCATGGAATTTTTATATCGCCTGAAACTACGGGCGTTACCATCAAGAATTGTGAGGTTCGTTTGGAGGGTGAATCTATTCGAGAAGACGTTGGTGGACAGGTAGTTGGCGCAAGATATGCAATTGAAGCAAATAATGCAAATATTATTGATTCTAATTTTTATGTTAGTGGCCAAATGGCTGCAGAATTTGGTAGTGAAAATATAATTGATGATTGTATTTTTAACGCCAAGGTAATGCGAGCAATTGTAATTAAAGGTAATAATAATCAAATTATAAACAGTCGAATTATATCTAATAATTATTTGATATCAATTTTGTTAGACTCACAAGGTAATTTATTTACAGATAATAATATTTTAGCAGAACAACCACCTGTTGTTAATATCCCTGGAGGTATTGATAATGTATTTTATAATAATATGTTTAGTATTAATGCCCAAGAGTATCCGGGGTATATTTATTCACCGAACACAAATATTTGGAATTTAAATCGCCAAGAGGGTGAACGTATTTATAGCGATGGTGAGCAAATTGGTGGAAATTATTGGACTAATTCTGAAGGAACGGGTTATTCGGATTTATGTGTTGATGATAATACGGATGGTTTTTGTGATGAACCTTGGGATATTTGGTTACCCGATGATGGGCAGGCAGATTATTATCCATTAAGTAATTTTTATCTGGAAGGTGTTTGTGGTGATGGTATTTTGGATGGTAATGAAGAATGTGACGATGGAAATGTTCTAAATGACGATGGTTGCACTTCAGTCTGTAATTTTGAGACGATTATTTTTGTAACGAACGATACTTGGTATGGTACTCTTGATGGAATTGAGGGAGCTAATGCTAAGTGTATGGATGAAGCAACGTCATATGGTCTTGGTGGAATTTGGCAAGCAATGCTTTCAGCAGATACGCATGATAATCTTAGGGACAGAATTGATACGGATAAATTTCCTGTATATAATGTACTTGGTGAACAAGTGGCAGCAAATATTGTTGATTTGTTAAATGCTAATCCTTTGGATGCTAGTATCGGATATACATTAGATCGAGAATTACATTTAGCTGATCACGTTTGGACTGGAACCGATGCTGACGGTGTTACAGCTGATGAGCATTGTAGTAATTGGAATCCCGAATATGGTGTAACTGACTTAGGAACTGCTGCGTTAATGGGCGAATTGCATCCATATGAATATGAAATCTATTGTGATGCATTCCAAGGTAATCTTCCAATATATTGTTCAAATATTTTAGTTTCAGAATCGCCATGTACTAATGAATGTGATCCGGTAGGATATCCGATGTGTAATAAATATGTGAGTGAAGTTGAATTATTAACTTGCGAACTACATACTGATGGTTGTTATTATGAAACTGCACAAGATTGCGGAGATAGTTGTGAACAGGGTGAGTGTGTAGAGCTTACACCGGATTGTCAAACCGATGAAGATTGTGATTATGATATGATTTGTGTTGCGAATCAATGTGCATTACCTCCACCACAATGTCAGACTGATGAAGATTGTGAAGGAATTGGAGAATGTACTAATGGTGAATGTACGTTAGAATTAGACTTTTGTACTGATTCAGATGGGGGTAAGGTACCATATGTTTTTGGAGAAACCTATGGTCGAATTTCTACAGAAGGTGTACATTATGACACAGTACCAGATTATTGTTCACTATCAGTCATTCAAGTAGGAATACCTAAAGAAGAGTTAACTTGTTCAGGTGATGATTGTGCAGTAACAGAACATTTCTGTCAGTATTCTGAACAGCTTGGTGAAGAGTGGGTTTCATTTGAAAATATTCATTGTCCAAATGGTTGCGAAGCGGGAGCATGTTTAAGCGCTAATACACCATGTACTACTGCCGATGATTGTGGTCCTGGAGAAATATGTCAAGATAATATTTGTATGGAGGTGGACGAAGTTCTTTCTTGCCCAACTGCTATAGATATTGCATTTAATCAAGAAGTTTATCGTGAGGGTGATTTGTTT
>CAZGVA010000053.1:0-5950 GCA_964528765.1 Candidatus Woesearchaeota archaeon
TATTCTTACTAAACCCACCATGAATCAAAACTCCAAAATCACCAAGCTCTTGCGGGATTTCATGTGCAATAATCATTAAACTCGTTACTATTCCAAAAGGAATATTAACAAGAAAACTTGCCGCAATTATTAAACCATCAATAAAGTTATGTAAGCCATCGCCAAATAAAATCATATGACTAAATGTATGAATTGAGCAATCTGTTGAATGGCAGTGATGCCAATGCAAAACTCGTTCAATTACAAAGAACAAAATAAATCCCATTAGTACATAATTAAATGTTATTTCTACACCTAAAGACTCGATAGATTCAGGCATCAGGTGAAGAAACGCACCACCCAATAAAGTTCCAGTAGATAATGCAACAAGAATTATAATTAAATTATTAATCTGGTCTCGTTTTAACCATAGAGTAAATGCACCAATAAATGCAACAAATCCATTAAGTGATGTTAATAATAATATCCAAAGTAGTATGCTCATATAGCAAATTAATTCATATCTATAAAAAGATTATTGAATGCGCTCGAGGGGAACTTACTTCTTAATATGATGCGGTGATTGTTCCACATCTTGATTTATGTTAGTAAGCAAATTATAAGAGACTTTTTATGCTTTAAATTCCTTATAAACTATATGACTCAAGAAGAATATACTTGGAAGAGATATATTAAAGATTGTTGGTATTTACTGCAAGATAACAAGGTCAAATTTACCCTATATTCTGCCCTTCGTTCTACAGCATCATTTATTCCATTTATTGTAGCATATTATATTGGAACGCTTATTGATTTTCTTACAAACTATTCTTCAGGCGATTCATTAAATCTATTATATATGTATGTAGGTTTAATCGCATTTTTTGGTGCATTTACGGTTTGGTTACGTATGTCTTCTAAAAAAGGTATGAAAGTTATTGCAGCTAATGTGCGAAAAAATACACGATTACTTGCGCTCAAAAAGTTAATTTTTGCAGATATGGATTGGCATGAAAGTGAGGATACAGGTAGCAAAATTCAAAAAATAAATAGTGGTAGCGACGCAATATTTGAATCAATACATAAATTTTCAAATGAAGGTATAAATATTTTAATCGGTTTAATCGCTAGTCTAACCATATTTTTTGTTCTTGATTTGAGATATGTATTATTTTCAATATTTTTTATAATCATATATTTATTAGGTGAAAAGTATTTTAATAAAAAATTAAGTTATTTAGCAGATGAACTTCAAAAAACAACAGAAAACGTAAGTGGTAAAATTCATGAATCCACATCAAATATATTAACCGTAAAATCTCTTGGATTATATTCTACAATACATAACAAAACAGAGAAATACGAAGATGAGTTTATTAAAATATGGACACGTAAAACGAATATTAGTCAATTAAAATTTAAAACAATTAAAATGTTTGCAGCAGTTATGTCTGTGTTATTTATTTTAATAATTGGATTAGATGTAATTAATGGCATTATTACAGTTGGCGCAGTATATATGTTTATTAGTTATTTTGAAAAACTTAGATCAGCATTATCGAGTGTAACAAATAAAATGAATGGCTTTATTTCAGTTAAATCTAGACTTGGAAGATTAATGACAATTCTTAATTTAGAAATAAAAGATGAATCCGATTTGTTGTCATTCCCAACTGATTGGAAAGAAATTGAATTTAGAGACGTATCTTTTAAATATAAGTCTCGATATATCTTAGATAAATTTAATTTTAAAATACATAGAAATACTAAACTCGGTCTTGTTGGACGTTCAGGGTCAGGTAAATCAACCATTATTAAATTATTAATTGGATTATACAAACCATCTAAAGGACAAATTCTGGTTGATGGTGTAAATATTCAAACATTTAATTCAGATTCAATTAGAGATGAAATTTCCGTAGTTCTTCAAGATAGTGAGGTATTTAATATGTCTTTGTATGAAAACTTAACTTTAATTCAAGGAACAAAAAATGATGAAATTGTTAAGAACGCAATTCAAATTGCCGAATTACAACCAATCATAAAAAAACTTCCACGCGGAATCGATACAATGATTGGTGAAAAAGGATATCAAATGAGTGGAGGGGAAAGACAGCGATTGGGAATTGCTCGTACCTTATGTAAAAATAGTTCAATGATTATATTTGATGAAGCAACTAGTGCATTAGATTCAAAAACAGAAAGTAAAATTCAACATGCTTTTGATACTAAATTAACAAATAAAACTACATTAACTATTGCGCATAGATTATCTACCTTAAAAAGTTCAGATATAATCATATTTCTCAAAAATGGAAAATTAATTGAATCTGGAACTTTTGATGAATTATTGAAAAAGAAAGAGCATTTCTATAATATATATAAGTTACAAAATAAAACGTAATTAGTGCGCCCGAGGGGAACTTACTTCTTAATATGATGCGGTGATTGTTCCACGTCTAAGTATAATAAGCTTTGATTTTATATAAAAGTTATTAAATATCAATTCTTAAACTGAATATGTCGTATGGAAACCGTAACCGCATTTGATAGGAAAGATTTTAGAGAATGGTTGGTAAATAATCATGATAAAGAGACGAAGGTATCCGTTATTTTGTATAAGAAACATACTGGTAAATTATCTCCATCACACAAAGAGTTGATGGAAGAAGCAATTTGTTTTGGTTGGATAGATACTACAATTAACCGATTAGATGAAGATAGATATATTCGGAATTTTTCTAAAAGGAATAAAAATAGTAGGTGGAGCGATAATACAATTAGATATGGAGGGGAATTAATTAAGCAAGGGAAGATGACTCCCTCAGGTTTAAAGTTTTACAAGGAAGGTTTGAAAAAGCCCACACACGATGCAGGAATTCCAAAAAATCCAGATATGCCTGTTGAGTTAGAAAGGGCGTTGAGTAAAAATATAATCGCTAAAGTAAATTTTGAGAAATTTTCGCCTTCAATTAAAAGAACATTCTACAGATGGATTTTAAGAGGGAAACGTGAGGAAACTAAGACTAAAAGAATCACGTTAACTGTTGAGAAAGCAAGACTGGGTCGGAAAGATGTTTTTTCGGCACAATAACTAATCGTGCAACGTCAATCTCCAAATCTTTCAAAATATCAAGAATCATATTAAGAGTGCAATGCGCTAAAAGCAAGTTATAAAAGACTTTTTATGCTTTTAGTTAATTATTTATTATGAAATTATGTAGTGCTTGTTTACTTGGAGTAAAATGTAGATATGATTGCGCAGTAAAACCAAACCAGAAAGTGTTAACTCTTTTAGAAAACGAAACATTAATACCCATTTGTGCTGAACAGCTAGGTGGTTTACCAACTCCTCGAATTGGGCAAGAAATACAAGGAATGTCTGGAGCGAAAGTATTGGCAGGTAACTGTAATGTTTTAAATAAAACTGGAATTGATGTTACAAAGCAATTTGTTCAAGGAGCTAATGAAGTTCTCAAGATAGCAAAATCTATGAATATTAAAGAAGCCATATTAAAACAAAAAAGTCCATCTTGTGGTTGTGGTAAAATTTATGATGGGACATTTACTGGGACTTTGATTGATGGTGATGGAGTTACAACTGCGTTACTTAAACAAAATGGAATAAAAATTATTTCTGAAGATGAATTATAACTAGAGCATCATCTTAAGAAGATTATTTATATGGTCTATAAATTAGATTTTTATTGGAAGTTACCAATCCTTTGTGTTGTTTTCCCGTATATTTAGATAATTTTGGTTGCGGTTTTTCAGTAGGTGAATCCATTTTCATAATAATTAATTGGCCGATTCGCATATTTGATTTTAATAAAAAAGGTTTATCAGATGCATTGAAAATTTCTAAAGTTAGATTACCGCTAGATCCAGGTGAAATTAACATACTGCCTACATGAGACATTATTCCTTCTCTAGCTAATGTTGTAGAACCGTCATATAATCCAGCATAATCATTTGGCATAGTAATGTGCTCCAAAGTAGAACCGAGAATAAATCCTTTCGGTTTTAATACGTACTCTTCTTTTATTTTTACTTTACTCCCAGGCTTAGCAAATTGATTTGATAAATGTAGTCTTACTGATGCAGATTTTAGTAAAGGTGCTGGTTTAATTAGTAATTTTTTCTCGTTTAGTAATTTTTTAATTGACTTATCAGATAGTAGCATTTTAATTAAATTAATGCCCCATATTTAAAAATTTATTTATGCGTTCTATAGAACTTACCTCTTAGTATGATGCGGTGATTGTTCCACGTCGTGATTATATGTTAGTTGATATTGATATAAACTTATTCAAATCCAAATATACTCTTCAGGAAAGCAGCTATCTTAGCAACAAAACTTTGTGTTTCTGCTACATCTTCTGCAATATCATAACACTGTCCCTCAGAACAAAAATTTGATTTACATTCATAATTATTCTGGCAGGATTCATTATCGTTTTTCTGTTCCATCCAAAGACCTTCTGATGAACAATATAACGTATCTTTACGTGAATTTAGTTGGCAATTGTTATCTGGCTCAATTACTTGATCGTTATTGTCTTCCGGTTTAATTTCATTGTTTGGTTTTTCAACAAGTTCTTCAGGCGTTTCTGGTGCTAATATACACGCGCCATCACTGCAGATATATCCTACAGTGCACTCCATAATATAATTTGCACCTGCATTGTTTTCTGTACAATATCTCTCAGAGATTGTGGATTCAGATATACAACTATCAGCTATCCCTGCAGCAATACCTTTTGTATATAAATCCTTTCCACCATCTGTATCATAACATCCTCCGCCAGTAGATCCACCTCCACCATTGTTAGGTGTTCCGCCATTAGTTGGTGGAACAGCACAGCTTTCACAAGCACGGTCTTTTGTGGAAAAAGAAACCGTTTCGGAAGCAGAATTACCTGTAAGATCTTCACAAGTAACTGTTAAAGAATATTCTTTATTTTGTTTAAAGCTAACTTCGTATTGTTTGTTATTTATGTATCCAGAAAAAGCTATGCCTGTATCATCATTATTATCTCCTGGAGTATTACTATATTCACAATGTGCTGGCTCATTTACTTCAAAATCAATTGTTAATGTTGAGTATTCACTTGCCCCATTTGTTGGACTATTGATAGTTATTATGGGCGCTTCATTATCTTCAGATTCACCTTCAACTTCAAAATTAACTATTTTAGAATCCGATTGACTTTCTTGGTCTGAGCAAACTACATGTATCTCATATGTACCACCCGCAACTGCATCAAAATAAGCAGATACTGAATTAGCATAAATGCCACCACTACTTTTAGAACAAATGTCACAGTCTTTTGGACTAATATCATTTCTTCCTGCTGAAGTTGTAATCCAACCCCAAACATCACAAGTTGATTCAGCATCAACTGTAGCATAAACTAAAATATCTTCATCTGTTGAGCTAAATGTTTGTCCCTCATTTGGTGAGGATATATCAACAGTTAATGCAGTTATGGGAATTATTAAGATGGATAGAATTGCTAAACATAAGATTATTTTTTTCATATATTAATATTTATAGGTAAACATATAACGTTTATGTTTAACGCATCCACTTAAGAGTGCAGTGCGCTAATGGGGATTCGTATTAAGTGATTAAGTATAACGAAAAAGAGTAAAAGTGCGCCCGAGGGGAGTTGAACCCCTGTCGCCAGCTATCTTTAGTGTTCTTTACCAGGTTTCTTGGCAAGAAAACTGTGGAAGGCTAGAATCATTTGTGGTAACACAAATCAGCAAATTGCTTGCTGTTTAGCGTATAGCCACTAGACCACGAGCGCATAAATCTAGCGGTTTTTAAGCTTTAAAAATTGTTCGTTAGTAACCTTTAAAAACCGAAAAAGACGTGTTACTCAATGGTTAAAGTGAAAATGATCCGGTACAGAATCAGCAATAGAATGGGTTTTTCATCAGATTCATATGTACGTGGTAATATTCT
>CAZGVA010000054.1:0-5817 GCA_964528765.1 Candidatus Woesearchaeota archaeon
ACGATTAAAAAGAAAAAGTAAATGGCTAAATATATATCTTTAAATTTATTTATTATTGGAGTAATTATTTCAGCGAGTTTTGGTTTATATGCACCTTTTGCTATGGATGAAATTGGTTGGGATAAAGTAGATTCTCCAGAAACCCCAAAAGAGAAAATCGATTCTCTAGAAATACCAAACGATAAAATCGATAATTCAGGTAATGGTGGTGAGATAAGTTTTTTTATTGAAGATCGGGGTGATTTACCTGAAGAAAGTTAACCTAAAAAAAGCAATATTTATATTTATTTTAGTATATTTAGCAAGTTTTACGATTAGTAAGTTTTTTTTGAATAATACTTCAAATAATATTATTTATGAAACTAACGTTATTGTGTCAGACCACCCAGGTTTTGATATTAATACAAGCGCAATAACTTTTGGCATGCTTGCACCAGAATTTGCAGCTACAAGAAATTTATTTATTGATTCAGAAGAAAATGCTCAAGAAGTGATAATTTATGTAGACAGAAATTTTTCAAATTGGCTATTTTCAAATAAAAATGAATTTATAATGCAGCCAAACATGCGAGAAACTGTTGCATTAACACTTGAAGTTCCAAAAGATGCAAATATCGGTGAGTACTCTGGCGAAGTTAAAATTAAAATTAAACAGATTAATTGAAACTAAACAGTAATGAATTCTTAGCGAGGCTACACGAAAAGTATAAATGTATCCATTTATTTAATAATCTATGAAGCAAGTATCAAGGAAAGTACTAGCGCTATTGCTAGTTATTTATATAGTATTTCTAGCTTTTAGAGTTTATACAAATATAACTACTGGTTATGCTGGATTTGGTGAAGAATCAACTGCTACAGTGGGTTTTTATAATAATCATTGGCCTTGGTTGGAGCAAGATATTTCAGATATTGAATGGAACCAAGGATATAGTTATGCAGGATTAGACTTAGATAATTATTTTAATGATACAGCGGGAGAGATTTTAAATTATACATTTGCAGGACCGCAAAATATTGCAATTTCAATTAGTGAAGCAAATGTTGTTACTTTTATTGCATCGTCAAGTAGTTGGACAGGAACCAACTATGTTATTTTTACTGCAATTGACCCGTGGGAATTAACTAATACAAGTAATAATATTAGTTTAACGGTTAAACCTTATTCCCCGCCACCTTCAACACCAGGTGCAGCAAGTAGTAGTAGTGGTGGCGGTACGCGTTATAATGAACCAGCGTGTATTACAAATTGGGCATGTACTGATTGGACCGCTTGCAAGGAAAATATCACATATAATAGCTTAGGTTATCAAACTAGAAATTGTATTGATTTACACCATTGTGATGTAAACACAACAATGCCTTCAGAAACTCAAACTTGTAGGTTACCTGAAGTACCAACGATTGGCGAAGAGTTTGTTGTAGCAATTGAACCAATTATAAAAGAAGTATCGCACAGGCCGGTGTTATTATTAGTATTTGCATTAGGTGCAGTATTTTCAATTGAAATATTTGTTTATTATAACCAGAGAAAAAAGAAAAAAGAAATAATGGGGAGCCGTGATTATTAATGCCAGATAAAAACACACGAAAATATATGCAAGAAACAATGCCCACATTAATATTTACAACTTTGGCTTTACTTGTTATTGTGTTTGGATCTTTTTTTTATTATGTCTGTTCCTTAGATGATGGTTGTCTATATAAAGGATATTTTATGATATTTTTTAGTGTAGCCTTCATTCTATTTTTACTTATGGTTCGTGTTGAAAAAAGTAAAATAAAAGCACATTATAAAAAATTTAGCTTAAAGTTAAAGCACAAAAAAAAGATAATTAAGAAAACGCCATTTGAAAAAATATTGCATAAATTAAATGCACTAAAACATAATTTTAAGAAAAATGGCCCAGCAGCGTCTAAAAATGAATTTTGCATTATATTTAAAGATCTTGTTTCGAAAATAATTCAACAAGATGGAAATTTTACGTACAAAGAACTGATTGAAAAAGTAAATGGTTCCGGAATTTCAGTAAAATTAAGACAAGATATTGATAAAATGTTATCTTTCTTAGATGGTTTACAATATAGAGATGAAAAAATAACTATTTCTGAATTAAAATCACTTATTAATTATTCAATTACTCTAACAAAAAGATTTAATATTCATCTTGATGAGCCAAAAGTTAAACACCAAATAAAAGAAATACAATTTAGATCTAAAAGTCTTTTTCATACAATTCCAGAGATTAAATTTCCTAATAAAAAAATTATAAGTGTTTTACTTGTTATCGTATTATTTGCAGGAAGTCTTGCGGTTTTTGGAGGCGAAATAACGGGATTTGCATTTAAATTAGCTGAAGGAACAAGTGGAAGTGTTACAATATTTACGTTAACTGATCAGTCTGTTGTTGAAGGACATACTACAGTACTTTCAATTTATGCAAATGATTCTGACGAAGAAAATATAATTTTCGATGTTGGTGAAAATGATCCAGATTGGGTTGCGATTGCCACAGTTAGTAATGTTACTACAAGTGGTGTAAATGCTACGGGAACATTGACGATTACGCCACCATCAACCGGTTATGTGGCAGATGAATATAGTGTTACAGTAATTGCTAGATCAACGGATAATGATGCAGCATCTGAAGCAATTTATATTAATGTTACAGACAATGTGGCGCCATCTGCACATACAATTATACCAAATGTAACTTGGGAAGAAGATACAAATGATACTTCTTTAGATTTAGATGATTATTTTAATGATACAGAAGCAGACGATTTAGATTATACTTATTCCGGAAATAATTTTATTTCAATAAGTATTAGCAGTGAAGGTATCGTCACGCTTTCAGCAGAACAAAATTGGTTTGGTAATGAGTCAGTTACTTTTACAGCTACAGATGATATTGATACAAATACTTCCAATGAAGTTGTTCTGAATATAACTAATGTATATGACCCACTTTCAGTAGAGAACATATCAATTATGCCTAGTTCGCCAAGCAATATTTCAGATTTAAATTGTAGTTGGTATATTGCTGATGAAGATAGTACTGCTAATCTAACTGCAGAATTATATTGGTATAAATCAAATGGTACTGATTTTATACTTAATCTTACTGAAACAGATATTATATGTACCAGTAATTCTGATTGTTATGGTTCAGTTGTTATATCTTATGCATATACGGCAATTTCAGATGTTTGGAATTGTACTGTCAATGCAACAGATCAATCAAATTATTCATTTAATTCAGCACAAGTTAATATAACTGCTAAAGCACCTGAACTCGTATTTTTTGATAGTACATCTGACGATTATAATCGAACTAGTGTGGGGTCTGATGTTTATTTTAGTGTAATTTGGTCTGATATTGATAGTACAAATGTTACGATGCATGTATGTAGTAATTCATCAGTTAATATTTCTGGTTGTGATGGCACAACTTTTTGTTCGAGTAATGAAGATACGTCAAGCACTATTGAATGCGCATATACAACCAGTTTAACAGATAATGTAAATACTACTTTCTGGTCATTTGTTTGCGATGACGTACTGTGTTCTACAGGTAATGAAAGTATGTTTTATATGAATCAAAAACCTTCAATGTTATTTTCAGATGAAAATATCTCTTTTGAAGACGGAGCAGTAATTTGTGCAGGCGAATTTGATGAAGAGGGTTGTTTAAATCAGCAAAGTTATTTGAAATTTGATGGCAGTGCATTACAAGATTATACTCGAATGAATATAACTAATTCAGATATGTATATAACTGTCACAAATATTGAAGGTAATTGGTCAGGTGATTTAATATTTTATTTAGTAACAAATGAAACTTGGACATCAAGTGATACTGTTTCAGGCATTGCAAATATGACTCTTGGATCAAGTACCCTTTTTGAAGTAATAAATAATACGACAACACATAATATGGATATTACAACTTTAATGCGTGAAGCAGCAATGTCTTATAATCAAAGTAATATTTCATTCAAAATATACGAACCAAATGCTTCGGGGATAATTAATGATTCAAGAAGTAATGGTACTTATTTTGCAGTAGGTGATAATGATTCTTCAAGTAATATTGGTGAAATGTGGTTTAATTCTTCGCCCGAAATATATGCAAATATAACTAATTATATTCAAGATTATTCTTGGAATATGAATACTGCACAAGTAGGACCTGATTTAGATGATTATTTCACAGATCCAGATGGTTACGTTTTGAATTATACTGTCGCAGGTAATGAAAATATTGCGGTTGTTATAAATGAAACAACAAATATTGTATTGTTTACACCCGATCCGGGGTGGGCAGGATCTGAAGATGTTATTTTTACAACATACGATGTTGTTGGAGAAAACACATCGAGTAATACAGTTACATTGACCGTTATAACGGTATCGGGTTCAACAACAAGCCCAACGGTTTCAACGAGCAGTAGCAGTTCTAGAACTACTGAGCGGATTTCGGTTGAAATTACTGCGCAAGATATTGAAATGCATCCAATTGACGCTAAAGTGCATAGTATGATTGTTTCAAATACGGGAGAAGTGTCTTTAGATGAAATTGCATTAGATTACTTATTTCCAAATATTGAAAGTTTTTCAGGAGATATTAGTGAAAATTATATTAGTAGCTTAGCTGAAGGCGAAAATCAAACAATTAATATTGAACTTAAAACTTTAGGTGTGGAACCTGGAAATTATAATGTAAGTTTATCTGCAATAGTTGGAACACCAAGTGGTGTTACGGATACAGAAGTGTTTACAATTCGTATCAAAGATGATGCAGATTGGCGGTCTATATTTGATAGAATCAAGTTTGTTGAAGATTTATTTAAAACAAATCCTGAATGTTTAGAATATTTGGAATATGTTACTGCTTCGCAAAAATTTGTAGGTTCAGGTGATATTAAAAGTGCACATGAGATACTTAATAAATATGTTGACGAATGTAAAGATCGAATTAAAGATGGAAAAACATTATCTTTTAATTTCAGAGGAAATATTTTAGATAAAAATAAAATATTAATTGTAGTTGCTTTAGCAGCTGTAAGTATGCTATACGTTGCTTCGCTTTATATACACCGAACCTAATGCACAAGTTATATATAATCCAATATATATATTCTATATGATAGATGAGCTGGCAGATGCTCTATTCGAGAGACTCGGGTGGATAGTACTAATTGCAATTATTGCATTAATTATTTGGGTGTATCTTTATATTGTGGAATATAGTGATTGGTTTAGAAATCGAAAGAAGAATAAGAAATGCCCTGCAATTGATGAGTTAATGGACTATTTTAAATTTAGAATCAATTATTTAATTGAAAATATATCAACTCTTGAGTTAAATCAAGTACTAACTGAATTAAGTATGATTACACGTCATTATTTATCTATTATCAAACAGGTTAAGATTTTACCAGGAGATACTGTTGCAGAAATTACTAAGAAAATTAATGATAAAGATAGTAAAAGTGACTTATTGTTGGGTTTACTTGGTCGTTTTGAAATTATCAAACACCGATCAATTAGTATTTCAGAGCCACAAATTAAAAATTATCTGGAATTTATGAAAAAAATATTGGAACATAAACCTGCAAAATTGGTTGAAGAAGAACTTACTGAAGACAACGAATCTACGGAATAGTTTTAAATTTTGTATTTATTAAAACCCACTCTATAAATAACATTATTAAAATGCTCATTAAAAAGAACTGAGTAAGGTCGCGATTGTATCTTCCTTGCGTGTATTCAATATCATTTTTGAATATTTCAATTAATTGTTTTTGATTCAT
>CAZGVA010000055.1:0-5792 GCA_964528765.1 Candidatus Woesearchaeota archaeon
ACAACAAAAAGGCTTAATGGAAGTTCATTAAAGAACTTTTAAGATATTTTTAATTACATTTCGATTAAATTTTTTCCAATCAACATGTTTACGTTTAACATTTAAATTAACTCGACCCATAATGTCGGATATTTGAAGCATTACTCCAAGATTATTTGGAAATGTTTGAGCAAAAACTGAAGATTCCATCTCAATTGAATCACCTTGTTTTCGCAACCAAGGTAAAAATGCTTCATGGAATTTTAACATACACCAGAGTTTTCCAGAATCTTCACCAGATACATTTATCTTGCGTCGCTTTAATTCCTGCATTATTCCCGGCCATATTTTATCCCACCTTTCTGGATGATGTTTATATTTACCAGGTCCAATTCCACTTTTACTAAAAAATAAATTAGTTGTTATGGTAATTATTTTATCTAAACCTAATATATTGTTAATTGTTGTAACTATTTTAGGAGTTAGATTTTGTTTATGTATTGACCATTTAGATTCGGCAGAAATTTCTTTGAAAGTAGTTGGATAGATGATATCATTAAGTTTTAATTTATTTATGCTCCCCGCGATACCAAAAAATAATACATAATCTGGCTTATACTTCTTAATTAATTTTACCGTTTCTGAAGCAGGTGGTGAATGTTTCTCCTTATTATCTTTAATGCCATTTTCAAGGTGATTACGTAATTTATCTTTTCTAGGACCAATCGCAAAGAATATTTTAATCTCACTTTTATTGTGAAAAAAGACAAACTTACTTTTTTGCTTAAACTTCTTTTTTAGAAAATCTAATACTTTAGCTTGTTTCAAATACATGTCATAACTTCCACCAAAACAAACCGCGAGTTTCATATAATCAATATAGGTTTTAGTATATATATTTAATTAAGAATTAATCTTTAGCAATAACCCATAAAATATCAAATTGCCTTCGATAATTATCTGAAATTTCTTTTTGACGAATTAAAATCGCAATTGGGTTTTTTGTCCATAATGAAATAGATACATTATCTCCGTAAATATTTGTAGCAACGGTTGATATATATTCATCAGGTAAATATTTGACTTTAGAAAGAATAATTTTTGAATGCTTACCGCGCATACTTTCAGGAAATAATATTTGAATTTTTTGCTTTTGTTCTTTACGTTTTCTATCAAACGGTGGGAAGAAAAAACGATTTACATCATGATAGGTAGTTGCTGCGATAAGTTTTATATCTCCACCTTCTTTGATCATATCTTCGTAAATGATTTTTAATCCATGCATACCTTGATAGAAATTTGTTTCCATTTTTGGCTTAGCTTTTTCAAATTTTTTAGTTAATTCAGGTAAAATGTCATGAATGTGTGCTTCTTTTTCCTGAAGAATTTTTAGTAATCGGTTTGGGTTTGTTACGGAATAATATCTACGATTATTTTTGACAATATAACAAGCTAAGCCTTTTTCAATTAATCTTTCAACCGCATCATAAACACTTCTTCGGTGAATACCTGATTTTCTCGAAATAATGCTTGCAAGAGCAGTACCTCTTTCTAACAGTGCCAAGTATACTTTAATTTCAATTTTAGTTAACCCTAATTCTTCTAGAACTTGTTCAATAACCATATTAGTTTAGTATGGCAAAACATAAAAAAGTAATCAAAGAGTTCGACTAACGAACTCTCTGCGCTTTGCTGTGAACTCTATATCTTAAAGCTACACCATTATCCATATCCATTTTATTCCATTCAGTTCTAGATCGCGGAGTAACTTTATGTCCAGATTCCCAACTTGGAACTTCCCAACCAGGTTTATGATTTCCATCATTTCCATTTTTGTAAAAAGCCAGTTCAGCAGCTCTGGTTGCAAATCGTACTTTTGGTAGTATTGAATAAGTTAATGCATTTGCGCGACTTTTTGCATACATCATACCTTCAGCATTTGCAGGTACTGCATCAAATTTACCAGTTAATTCAGGCATATCTAATTCAGCAGTTAATGTTTCAACTTGCACACTTTTTCCAGGTTCACGATATACGTGCCTTGGTGCTGAACCAATTCCATCATCAGCTTTTCTGATTCCCATCGCTTTTAGCCCTGATGCAATATCTCTGAAGTATTTGCCCTCTTCACCTAAGCGATTTTCTAATGCTTTTGCTTTCATATATGGTGCGCCATAAACTGAAACCCACGCATTTGGATGCACAAAATTTTTAACAACAATTGAACTACCTGAATAAACATCTTTATTTTTTAAGAAGTCATTTTCTTTAGCTGATGGATCAAATTCAATTTTATTCCAACCATTATACATATCTCCATCAATATCAGTTAACAAAAAGTTTCGATGTGCACCAGTTTTACCAGTCTCACGATTTACAACATTTTGGTCATATATTTTTACAGAAAAAGAAAAAGCATCTTTATTTGCATTTAAACCAGTTATATTGCCATGTCGATTATTTGAAGAAACAATCCATTCGTTTGAATTATGTGTTTTTTCTCTTCGGCTTGTGTATGTAGGTATATTAACAACGGCATTTCTATCTGCTAGCGCACTCATCAATGTAGCTACATCTAAATCTGTTCCTTTAAATTCACCCGTTTCTGCATAAGCAGGTGCAGGATTTCGTGAAAACAAATCATATTGCCAGTCACCAAGTACTTCGGCAACAACGTCATCTGTATTGGACTCTCTATCCATTATTTTTTCCATTGTTGGATCTTCTAAGATCCCCCGTAAGGTATTTGCGATTTTCATAATTAATCACTAGAAATCACCCAAAATTACGGCTATTAAATTATCGTGGGAGTTTAACTACCCACACTGTTGAGATTAAAATATTGAATGTATAATTTAAGGGTAAATAATAAAAAAATCTTACTTAATTAATATAAGTAAGAATACCTAAACGGTTTAGTGCAAATCCTAGCCAGATAACTATTGCAACAAAATAAATTGCAAGTATTGGACTTAACGGAATATTTTTCAAAAAATGATGTGTTTTTCGTTTATGCCATGTTTGTGTAAAAGTTAGTATAGCATAGGTTAGTACATCGAGCACCACTAAATAATATAGTATTTGTTCAATCATATTAATCTCCGTATTATTTATATATCGTTTAAATATAATATAAAACTACTGGAACCACTAGGCAGGACATAAGATGAATTCGTCTAACTCCGGCTAAAGGTGCGAGTAGACCTATGGACGTAGCGATAATTAATATTAAGACCCCAATCCCATTAGAAAAAGCAAGAACAAGTAAACTAATAAACACAATAACACCAAACGAGATTTTGTGATAGTTTATTTTTGTAATATTTTTTGCAACAAATCTACCTATTTTTATTGCAAGAATAACTCCAAAACTCATTGAAATAAAGCAAACACCTAAAAGAATTATATAATCAGAAAAAGTTAATTCAATAATATTTTTAAGTGCAGCAATCACACCAGTTCGGGCTTTCCCAAGTAAGTATAATGTAGTAAGTGTAAATAATGCTGCAGCAGTGTTGATACCACCCAGAACAACAAGAAAATCTTCATTATCTTTAAATTTCGTAAATGCTCTTGAAATAACTGCGGCTTGTGCTGCGCCAATTGCAGGTAAAACTGAAACAAATAAGGAAGAGATTGCTGCTTTAAAATAATCTGAAAATCTGCGTTTAGAAATAAACTTAATGTGCTCAGTTAGTTTTTGTTCAGGTATTTTTTGTTTGTTAAATAAACTTAATAGTAATGTGCTGGTTCCGAATAAACCTGATAAAAGTGGGAAGAGTGGTTGTTTAATCGACAATTGGTTTAAAGTAAGTATTCCTAAAATTCCTGCAAGTAAAAATATTACGGATGCCCAAAATATCTTCTTAAAAGATTTTTCTTGCAAAATAAACAATATTGAAAAGATAATTAATATTGGTGCAATGATTTTACTTAGTAATGTATAGCTGTTTTCAAGAAACAAAAAAACAATGGGAATTAAAAACAAGCTTAAGAAAAATGTTCCAATACCACCAAATATTGTAAGTTTCAATGCACGATAACCTCTACCTTTCATTAAAAGTTCATGACCGGGTAATATGCTCAGAACTGTTGCATCTTCAGGTGCACCTAAAAATACAGACGGAATAAAATCAATAAATGAGTGCACAACCACCATTGAAAGCAAAAATCCACCAACAGCTAGTGGAGAAAACACACTAAGCATAGTTGTTGATGCACCTGCAACAATTAATGCAATTGTATTTGTGTGTAGACCAGGGATTAAACCCGTGACTGTGCCTGCGAGTATTCCTAATAAAACTGCTAGTATTAAATCTAGCATTAAATATCAAACAATACAAATTAATATAAAATCCGGTTTTAATCTGTAAGATGAAAATTAACATTCATAGAAATACAGATACACCTTTACCTAAATATCAAACTGAAGGTGCCGCTGCAGTTGATTTGCATTCAACAGTTGATACCGTTTTACAAGCGAAAAAAATAATTTCAATACCAATTGGATTACGCTTTGAAATTCCACAAAATTATGAATTACAAATTAGACAGCGCGGAAGTTTAGCAAAAAAAGGCATAATTATACCAAACGCACCCGGAACAATTGATTCAGATTTTCGCGGAGAAGTTTTTGTTTTGTTATTAAATACATCTACGGAAGATTTTGAAATCAAAATAGGAGATAGAGTTGCACAAGCAGTTTTAAATAAATTTGAAAAAATGGAATTTGTTGAAAATGAAAAACTGAGTGAAACTGAAAGAGGCGAGGGCGCGTTAGGTTCTACAGGAGTTTAATTTTATCTGCGATTATTTCCAATTCACCTTTGTAAATTACTACTTTACCGTCTATTTGAACATAATTATTTTTAGATATATAAGGCATATTACCGAACGCAACAACATCAATTACACCCGTTTGATCTTCAACTTCAAAAAAATTCACATTTGATTTTTGTTGTATTTTTACAAGTTTTCCTTGTATTATAATTCGCTGATCGATTTGGCTTTCTAATTCATCAATATTAACTTTTTCAAATTCTGAAAATTCAGCTAAAAAAATAATTGATAACAATCCAAGTAAACTAATAATTAAGGTAAAAATAAACAAATATTTTCTTTGCATGAATTCTATAACAATAATATTACAAAAAGTAGTGTATAATAAAAGTCTATATATATTAAAATATTGTTTATGTATGTCGATTTTCTTCGGATGCATTATATTGAGCAAAGTTCGGAAATATTATGGTTCATATTAATCCAGACCAAAAAGTAGTCTTATTTGCTTATTCTCAAATAAATCCTGAATTTTCAGAAGAGCACATAACACAAGATGAAATCGCAGCTTTTGCTGCATGGGGCTGTCGTAATAAAGATAGTTCATTTGAAGTTTGGAAAAAAAATAAATTAAAAAAACCTGAAAACATGCCAAGTATCACTGAAAGAATTCTTCGTAAAAGTGCAGCAGTGGGACATCGATCAGTTTTAGATCAAAGTTCATACACATTTTCAATTGCAAATGTACCTCGGGCAACAACACTTCAATTATGTTCACCGCAATTTGCAATGCATTTACAACAAACACAACGATTTATTAAAGGAACTGATTTTTATTTTCCTAATTTAGATAAACACATTTACAATAAAGCTACAAAAATTATGCAAGAATCATTTGATTTTTACAAGCAAATGGTTAATAAAAAAGAAATAACTCTTGAAGACAGTCGATATATTTTACCACTAGGCACTACGACAAATATTACTACAACACTAAATGCCAGTTCATTAACACATTTAGTTCTTATGACGCG
>CAZGVA010000056.1:0-5425 GCA_964528765.1 Candidatus Woesearchaeota archaeon
CATCTGTATCCCTCGAGGTGTAAGAAAATAGTTTTTGGGTTTTTGGCCAATACTATTTATCAAATTCATTAATTCTAAAGAAGTGAGTTTATCTCTTATTGTTCTTGAAGTTTTGTTTATATTGAATGCTTGCTTCAATTGATTAGCAGATACGGAAAATTCAGGTGATGTAGCTTTACTTTTATATAACAAAAGCAAAAGTTGAAACTTATCGAGCTGAACTTCAGGAGTTCTTGTGGAACTCTTATTGGAACTTTCCGATTTCCGATTTCCCTTAAGTTCTAAGGTATGTTCTAATAGCGAGATATAACGTTCTTTCATCTCGTTAAGCTCTTTTTCAAGATTATTTATCCGCTGCTCAGTAGTATGTTTTTGAGTTTCATTAAGTTCTTTTTTCAAGTCAGCTAGCTGATTTTTCATATCCGAAATATCCATGTAATTTTATGTAGCTAAAAGTTTTAATGATTTCCGATTTCCAATAGACTTCCAATTAGTCTCAACGGAGTGAATTTACCCATGTTAATCGTTTAACCCCCCTATTTCCTTTGGAATAGGTATTACAATACGAACCCCTTTATTTCCGATAGAAAGGGTCGCTTGTCTTAGGTAATGCGAAAAGGTACGGAAATCCACTTCCGATAGATTTCCCTTTAGACACGTCAAAGGGGTAAATCAGATAATAATTGGGTGTTCGTACCAAAACAATACTTTGCTTTTAACTTTCAGAAAAAAATCCCGATCTTCTTGATAACTAAGCAACCGAGGAACATCTGCAATATCAATCCACTGTATATTTGTAATTTCACCATCAAAACAGCAAACTTTTTTTTGAGTTGTTTTAAATAAAAAGTAAGTTATTTCTTTCAATATATCTGGTCCGAGTTTAGATTTACGTGTATATGTACCCAATTTAACAATAAATTGTGGATTTACAATACCCGTTTCTTCATATATTTCTCTTCGAGCAGTACGAAGTAAACTTTCTCCAAACTCAACTTGACCCTTTGGTAAAACCCATGTTTGTGTTTTGGCTTGGTGTACAAGTGCAACTTTATAATTATTAATAATTATACCGCCTGCTTTTTTTTGCAATTGCATTGGTAGAAAATGTAAACTGGCTTATAAAGTTTATACAACAAAAAAATATAGTTTACTTCTAGATTACTAATTTAGCTTGTTTAGGGTCTTTTGACTTGCTCGTTTCTTCAATATTGTCTTTTGGTTTTTCTTGTTTTAACTTGGTTGGATCATATGTTGCAAGCTTAGAACCATTACACATATCTTTAAAATCACAATATCTGCAAATATAACTTTCTTCTCGTTTAGGTGCTATTCCGAGTTTAATTGCATTTGTGAGGATTGTTCCCCGCGCTTCAAGAAAAGGCAAAACCATTCTTGGTTGTACTTTGAAAACTTTAATCTTACTCATACTGAAATAAATAATTAAAATATCTTTTACCTCAGCTCTTTTTTCTTCGGAAAGCAAGGAATAATATGATTGAGCTTGCAAAATATGTGCGTCTTGTGGTGTTTCAGGTATGTTCGCAGTAGTTTTAAATTCGTACATATCTCCCTTATGAATTGCATCAACAAAACCAATAACTGCAAATGTTCCGAACTCTTTCTCCATAAAAATTTCAATATCTTCTTTGGGCATATCTTTTTGGACAAACTCATGTATTGCCGTTCCACGATTAAATATCCACATTTGCTCTAATCGTCTTGATACATCTTCAGTCAAATCATAGTAAGTACGCCTAAGACATCCACCAACTAAACGAGTTACACCATAACGTGGTTTGTCTCGTTTCTTTCTTTTTCGATTTCTCCCAGCTAATAACATCTTCATAATTGGCTCGGGGTAACACTTACTACACTTAACGCAATCTTGTGCATCTTTTTCTGAACCATCTGGACAAATAATCTTCATAGTTTCTTAACGATAATTTGCTTTAAGATTATTTATTGTGTCGAGTAAACAAAAAAGCTTTTTTAACAAATACGTCTTATAATATAATGGAAAAAAAAGAATTGAAGTTATTGTTCGTTACGACACTTGTTCTTGGGTTTTGTTTTAGTTTCCGAGACTGGGGTGTAAATAGCTTTGATTTTAGTGCAGGTATAATTAATTTATTTGCAACAACGATTTTAGTTGGAATTTCAATCATTGTTCATGAATTTTTTCATAGAAAAATGGCTGCAAGATATGGTGCTACCCTTGAATTCAAAACATGGAATGTGCTACTACTTTCCGCATTAATTATTACAGTTTTAACAAATGGGTATATTATTTTTGCAGCAGTTTGGGCTGTATCAATTACTACACCCTATTTATTAAGACCTCGACATAAATATCCACACTTAGGGCCATGGGAACGCGCTAAAATTGCGGCAGTAGGTCCGCTAAGTAATTTTACTTTAGGTATTATTTCAGCATGGTTTGCAATTAAAACTGGACACTATATTTGGCATAAATTAGTTATAATTAATTTATGGATTGCTGCAATGAATGTATTTCCATTTTTTAGACTCATTCCCGCTTTCATGCTTGGAAGCAAGCAAATGATTCATAATATTTCATATAAATTAACTAAAGGAACATATAACCGAGCAGCTCTACCGTATATGGAAGGTGAAATTATATTTTTCGGATCAAAATCTTTAGGTGTATTTTTAATGGTATTTTTAATTATTACATCAATAATTATTATTCCGCTAAAAATGATATCTTTAGGTTTACTTGTGGGTCTCTCTACCGCAATTAGTGCATATTTATGGGTTATGTATCATAAGTATTAATTATACGAAATACTTTAAACATAAAATTAGTGTTTTCTTTGATGGAATTTTTAAAGCACAAATTAAAATTAAGAATTTATCAACAGACAATACTTAGCACTGCAATTAATCAAAATATTTTGTGCGTAATACCTACTGGGTTAGGCAAAACTTACATTGCTATTGCTTTAGCTGGATTATTAATTCAAAACAATTCTACAGCTAAAGCACTAATGTTGGCCCCTACAAAACCATTAGTTAACCAACATAAAAAAACATTTGAAGAATTTTTTAAACATGAAAAGGAAATTGTGAGTATAACTGGTTCTACTTCTGCAAATGATAGAGAAAAACTTTGGGCTAACAGTAAAATAATTATTGCAACACCGCAAACGGTAAAACATGATATTTTAGCCGGGCGACTTGACTTATCTGATTTCAAAACAATTATTTTTGATGAAGCACATCGATCGATTGGTGACTATGCATATGTTTCAATTGCTAAAAATTATGCAAAAATTCCAAACGCACGTATTTTAGCTTTAACTGCTTCACCCGGTGCAGATGAAAATAAAATCAAAACAATTTGTGATAATTTATATATACATAAAATTGAGTCTCGTAATAAAACACACCCTGAAGTTGCACCGTTTGTAAAACCCTTAATAACAAAATATGAATTTGTTGAACTACCTTCTGAATTTAAAAAAATAAAACACCATTTAGAATTAGCAATTAAAGAACGATTGGGCTCATTAAAACAATTGGGTTTTGTTACGTCAATGGATTTAAGAAAACATTCAAAAAAGAATTTATTAGGGTTGCAAGGAAGTTTACGTGGAAGAATTCAAGAAGGTAATTTTGATGTTATGCGAGGTATATCTTTAGTTGCAGCTATTATTAAAATTAATCATGCAATAGGTCTTTTAGATTCTGAATCAATATCTGCCGTAAATAAATATTTTGCAGATATATGGGAAAAAGCTAAAACATCTAATATCAAAGCTGTAAAAAATTTAGTTACAGATTTTCATATACGTGTGGCTTACAGATTAATACAGGAAGCGCATGAATCAAAAATTGAACATCCGAAATTAGATTTATTAAGAAAAATATTTGATAAAATAATTACGCAAAAAAAAGATGCTAAAATACTTATATTCACAGAATTCCGAAGCAATATTGATCAAATAATAAAAGTCTTAGATGGATTTTTAGTTGAAAAATTTGTTGGTCAAGGAAGTTCTTCGGGTAAAGGTATGACACAAAAACAGCAAATAGAACGTGTGCAAATGCTTAAAAATAGTGAAATTAATGGTCTAGTCTGCACATCTGTAGCAGAAGAAGGTTTAGATATTCCTTCAGTTGATTTAGTTATTTTTTATTCACCAGTACCTAGTGCGATAAGATCCATACAACGAAGAGGTCGAACAGGTAGACAAAGTATTGGAAATCTTATTATATTTATTGCTAAAGGTACTAAAGACGAAGCATATTTATGGGTTTCAAAAAGAAAAGAACAAGGAATGGAATATGCAATACATTCAGTTTCAAAAGATTTGGAAAACGCAGAAATTTTACCTGAAGAAATCAAAATTGAAATTCCAAAAAAAACAGAAAATAGTGATATTAAAATATTTGTAGACAATCGCGAACGTGGTTCATTAGTTGAAGAATTATATAATTTGGATATTAAAATTGAATTAAAGAATTTAGAAGTAGGAGATTTTATTTTATCTGATGATGTTGTTGCAGAAAAAAAAGAAGTTAATGACTTTGTTTCTAGTTTATTGGATAGACGATTATTTAATCAAGCTATTGAAATGAAAAGAAATTTTGATAAACCTGTTTTTATTATTGAAGGTGACTTAGAAGAATTATTTGTTTCACGCAATGTTGACCGAAATGCAATACGCTCCGCAATTATCTCATTAATTATGGATTATGGTATACCGATTATTTTTTCAATTGATGCAAAAGAAACAGCTCAATATTTATTTCAAATAGCTAAAAGGGAGCAAATTGATTTAAAGAAAAATGTATCTATGCGAGGTTCTCGTAGGAACTGGCCAATTGAAAAACAACAACAATTTTTACTCGAAGGTGTTCCACTAGTTGGAAAAAATCTCGCAACTGCACTTCTTAAAAAATTTAAAAGTCCTAAGGGTGTTGCAAATGCTTCTATTGAAGAACTACAAGAAGTTGAAAAACTAGGACCTAAAAAAGCAGAGAAAATTAAATCGGTTTTTGATGAAGAATATAAAGAAAGCCAATCATAATACAAAACTAGCTAAAAAACCTAAAATTGAACAAATTGCAATTGGTGGTAATGCCGGCATTGCTCGCCTTTGTGTTTGATTTGTTAATAGATAAAATACAACTCCTGCTCCAATTGTGGCTCCAACTGCAATATATATCGCTGTTGCAAAACTTATTGCTAAAGCTGATACCGCAAATATAAGTGGGAATGCTAAATCACCTGTTCCTAAAAGTAAAAATCCTTTTTTTGGTTTTACATCTTTAATTGGAGCAAACCAATCTTGGAATTTAACTGGAACCACTAAAGATAACAAAAGCCCTCGATTAATTAAACCTGTAAACATTTTTACCATATGTTTTGTTTGATAAACCGCCAAAACATCATATA
>CAZGVA010000057.1:0-5329 GCA_964528765.1 Candidatus Woesearchaeota archaeon
GAAGATTATCCATATATTGATCTGAAATATTTACTGTAACATTATATTCTCCACCATCCTGTAAATCAAAATAATATGTTACATTTTGAGTTGTATTAAACTCAACAGCATTCAATGTCCAAATATATGTAATATTATTATATACATCTGAATCAGTTACATTAAGAGTAATATTAATTGTTTGATCTTCATTAAGACCAACATCAAATCCATTAGTTAATGACTCTGTTTCATTAATTAAAAGCCAATCATCAACTGCCGGAGCACTATCAATTTTAAATGTTAAACTTACATTAGCAATAGTATTTATTGAATCATTAACATAAAATGTAAAATTATAATCGCCTGCTGTCCAATTTGCATCAACAAACCATTCTGTTGCTGAAATATTATATGCATCATAAATATCATCAGTACCATTATTATACCAAAAGGTATCGATATCACCAATATCTGAGGCAGTAAAATTAAGAGTTGATAAACTATTAGCTAAAATTGAATCATTTTCAATATTTTCAGCGTAAGTTAAAACGGGGTACATGAAATAATTAACTGAATTTAATATATTAATTCTTGAGTAATTTAAACCAGACTCAACATCAGAAACTGTAACTGCATATTCAATTAATGCGTCCTCAACATCTTGCGGAGTTACACTAACTCCCTTAGTATTTGCAATTTGAAATAACAATGCCGCTGCACCTGCAACATGAGGTGTCGACATCGATGTACCTGACATTTCGACATAACCTGTATTATCGTCATGAGCTGTAGAATTAATTGTAATTCCCGGTGCTAATAAATCTAAAATTGAACCACGATTATAAAAAACTGCATCTAAATCATTAACAGCGCCAACTGAAGTAACATTAGAACCACATGCAGGAGATCCAATACCGGTAGTATTTCCATCATTTCCTGCTGCAACAGAAATTAAAATTCCTTGAGCCGCAGCATTATTCGATGCATTAACAACACCACCATCTGCATAAACATCACATTCTGAAACATCATTAAATATAACTTCATTACCATCATCTGTCAAACTCAAACTCATAGTTATAACTGAAATATTATATTCTGAAGCATTACTCACACACCAATCAATACCTGCAATAACTTTTGAAGCAGTAGTTGTACGAGATGCACTAAATACCTTCATAGCAATTAATTTTGCATCAGGTGCAACACCGGTTATACCTAATTGATTAGCTGCAGCAATACCTGCAACATGTGTACCATGTCCATTTTCATCCATTGGGTCGTCATCATCATCATATGTATCCCAACCACCAATTACTTTACAATTTGAATCTAAAGAATTATTACCATAACAACCACCCATATCTATATGATTATAATTAATTCCTGTATCAATCACACAAATAGTTTGGCCTGCACCTTTAACATCTACGCCATCAACAGACATGATATGCACATCTGATGCATTAATCTGCGGAATAGATTCTTGAAGAGCTAATTCATAAATCTGATCATAATAAATTCTTTGAACATTATCATTATCTTCAAGTTGCTCTAGACCTTTTTGAGTTATTTCTGCAGCAAAACCATTAATCGCAGCAGAATAAGTTTCTTTTACTTCAACATCAGCGATTCCAATAACATCTGCTTTTGGAATTAATCCAGCAGATTCTAAAATTAATACTTCTTCTTGGCCAACACTTACTGCTGTATCTTCATCAAGAAATACAATAACAGCTACTGTATCTGAAACAGATAATTTTTCAATAATTTCTGCATCAGTTTTAGCAACCAATTCGTCACCCGAAGTGATTTGTGGGATTAAGAGAATTAAAAACAAAATCGCAACTAAACCAAATTTATTCATTAATCACTGCCTCACAATTATTATTCATACATTTACAACTTCCTTGTCCACAATCCATTGTATCTGCTACACAATCAGTTGTACAAAAAGTTGGTTCTTCAGAATGTAATTTATATTCTGCAGATACACAAGTTGTTGGATGACAGTCTTCAGCAGAAACACAATCCACATCAGACTCACAAAATAAATCATTTGGAATATCTGCATTTGATACTGGTTGAAATAATATCATTACAATAACAAGGCCAAGTACGCCACCTATTACTGCCAACCCACGGTTATCCATATAATATAAAAACCGACTTACATATAATGATTATTGACTACCGAATAGGACTAGTAATTTTTTCTAATCAAAAATCTCTTAAACAATAATATCTAATAAAAGAATGGTATTTACTTTATGGGAAATTGTTCAAATAGGTATAACGATTTTAGCAATTGGATTTATTTTCTCAGGTTTTATTAAAAAACCAAAAATACACAAAATAGAACATCTATTAACTGAAAGTAAATATAGCCGTTTTATTAATTGGGATGATTTCAAATTCTCGACTATGATTGTAGCTCCAGCAATACTTTTTCATGAGCTTGGACACAAATTTGCAGGTTTAGCTTTAGGATACACAAGCTATTATGAGATGTGGGTAACTGGACTTGGATTTGGTGTGATACTTAGACTTATTGGATCAAAATTTTTGTTATTTGCGCCAGGTTATGTAGTTATTCCAGGTGCAACATCAATTCATATGAGTATAATTGCATTCGCAGGACCATTCGTTAATTTAATATTATTTGGAGAAAGCTGGGCAGCGATCGAGTCTGGCAAATTTAGAAAACATGCTCGAGCATTATGGATATCTAAACAAATAAATCTTTGGTTATTCTTATTCAACATGATACCTTTAGGACCTTTAGATGGCGCAAAAGTATTACGTGGATTAATAACTTTACTATAATTATTTTAAAAATATTTTTTTCAAAATTGCTTTCAATATTTTCCATTTATTCATTGAAAATAAATAAACAATAGACACTGCTGTAACCATTGAAATAGCACGCCAAGTAATCGAATCAATTTCACCTAAGAAACCTACTGCTGCGCCCGTTATTAAATTTGAAGTATCCGATTTATCTTCTAAAACACCTAATTCAGGTTCTGAGTACATTATACCTGTAGCTTCAATATCTCCAGTAATTGATGTATCAACATTATCAATCGCTGAAGAAACGATATTATTTTCTGCATCTGGTTGGTAACCAATTACTTCTATCGTAGCATAAACACGCTTGTTTATAATTTTATTAAGAATAACTGTAAAATCATCCACACCATCTTTGTTCAAATCAAAGATCATGCTATCATTTTCAAAAAATTTCCCAGTTTTTCCACCAATAGATAATTCTGCATAATCAACATAAACAGATTCAACAGTAAAATAATATCTATCACCATCAAACAAAAATGATTTAGATACACCTGTATTTAAATTTGAAAATTTCTTATATGTATTAATTTCGCGAGCGCCACCACCCGTATTCCCACTATTTCCACCTGGATTATATGGTTCAGGATCAGGTTCTGGCTCAGGTTCGGGAATTCCTGGTTCAGTTTTATTTGTATCATTTATTTCCTGCGTAGTTCCAAAAGTAGTAAAACTCCAATTAGGACTATCAACTGAAGGATTATAAAAATCATCAACTTGAACATGCCAATAATATTTTGTAGATTCAATTAAGTCGTCTAAAGCGCAAGTCATTTGAACGTAATCATCAAACCGCTTACCACCCACTGAACAAGTAAATTCTTCATTTGTTATCGCATTATAAAATATAAATGAAGGGCCTAAAGTTAAATTCTTAACATTAATTCGAAGAACCACATCATTAGTTAAAATATTTTCAGAGCCATCTAACGGAGTAATTACAGTAAATTCCAGCGGCAACATATCCGTTACAAAACCCCAAGATTCACTAATTATACTATTATCCTCATTTTCAACTACAACATACCATGAGTAAAAAGTACTTGGATCTAAATCATTCCAAGAAACAGTTGCAACAGATCCACTATTTACTAGAGTTGATCCAATAAATAAATTTTCCTCATCATAAAATGAAACTTCTAATTCGTCATAATTATCATCTGTAACTAAAACTTGTAAATCCACATCATGCAATTGACCAACACTATCATGTTCTGGCCCAATCAAAATCGGTTCATTCGGAACAGTCCCAATTAACTCATAAAACAAACTTATTTCGCAAAGTCCTGCATTACCATAACCAAAACCATCACCAAAACTTACCCACGCATTACCATCCCAGCAATCCGAAATATAGGTTCCTTGATAATATAATTGCAAAATATCTTGTTCAAAACATTCTAAAGAAATATCTGTATTTTTAGTCATATCTTGCTTAATTGTTTCAACCTTAGCTGAATTATAATCAGCTGTAGTATAATTTAAGTAAATCCAATAATTAATATTATTACGCCACTCATAACAAGTACTTTCATCGTCATCAAACAAATACTCTGCAGATAAAACACCACCCTGCTCCGGATTATTCATAAAAACATCTAACGGACTAATAGCATTGGCTAAATTAAAACATAAAAAAACCAAAATAAAAAGATAAAATACTAAGTAACTACTTTTTTTGCTTAACTTTATTACGATTATTACTACCTCTAATTAATACTCGAAGTATCTTTTTCATACTCATGCGAGCACGTTTAATACCTAATAGAGCTACTATAATTACAATTATAAGTACTAGTATAATCCAAGGTATATTTTCCACTATAGAAAACTCACTAAAACCAACAAATGCGCCAGTTATTGCGCTAAAAGGTGATACTGACGGTGCAACAGTAATATTTGTTTCACCCGGAACACCGATTTGTGGCGGTAAATCTTCAGTATTTACGGGTTTAATCTCCCGCAAAATTTGTTTAAGTGAAATATCTGCGCCACCATTTGTAATAGATTCTACTTTTATATTAAGTACATAATCTAATTCAGAATCAATATCAACAGTACGCTCTTCACCTTCAGTCATAGTTAATTGAATTGGATCTGATTTGATTGTAATTTCAACGTTCTTATTTGCTAAATTCGCTTTATTTAGCGTAATTGTATGCTCAGACCCATCTATTTTGAAAGATTTACCACGTGTAGCTCTCAAATCATTAAAGGTCTTATATTCTTCAGTTAAAACTAAGCCAGAACTTCCGCTACCTGTACTTCCTCCACCACCAGATGGCTGAATCGGTGGATCTTCAGGTGTTGGATCAGAACCGACTGCAGTAGCATCTAAATTCAAAATAGTATATGAATCTTTATTTTCTCTAAATTTATGTTCTGCAGTTTTAACACCATTTACATAAAATTCAACAATATCAACACCAATTGTACCTCCGTTTTTTTCAGAAGTATCTTGATCATCTGCAGGAAATTTTATTGAATATATACC
>CAZGVA010000058.1:0-4969 GCA_964528765.1 Candidatus Woesearchaeota archaeon
TCTAAGATTATTGTTGCAGTAATTTCTTCTTGTGCATAACTACTGTCTTCTTCATTACTATTTTTATTGATAGATGGACCATCTGCGTCAGTAATATAACTATCTGATTTAGAAGTTATTGCCGTTTCATTTAAAGAGTCATATATATATGCATACCATGTATGTGATGTGGAATCCGATTCTGCTGCGAAAGTACAACTGTTGTTTCCAGATTCTTCAGTTGAGTTACAATATTCACCATTACCACAACCCGACGGAGATATCGATGTTGAATTGCAGACCCAGAGAGTTACGTCTTGATTATCTGGTTCTAAAGAGACTGTTGAAACATTAACCGTTGCTCCACCTATAATCGTTGTTGCATCATCTGAAGCTGAAGTGAATGTGGGCAGTTGGTTGATGTTTATTTCTTGACTTTGAGTTGTTTGTTGGTTACTTGCATCATCTGTTGAATTATATCTGAGATAATTTTGCCCACGATTAGCTGCGGTGAATGTAACAACTCCACCATTGTCAATTCCATATGCCGGATTACATGTTCCGGCTGTATCTGTGCAAAATAAAGTAGTTGGGTCTCCATCAACATTGTCTGTTTCAGTTATTGTTATTATATATGGTGGGGATTGTATGACTGCACTACCATTATCTGAGGTCGTTGGTGCAGTATAATCTATATAGAATCCAATATTAAGATTGTTTGCTGATGTCTGTTCGTTGTCTAGAGAATCTTTACAAGATACATATCGCGTTGTATATCCTTGGGAGGCTACATCAGTTACAGAACAGTTTGCAGTTTCGCCAACAATTGTACAATCATTTGACATACTAGCATATGCTAAATCTGCGGAAGACCATCGACAGCTCATCGCAGATTCTCCCGATATATTGATGTCTGTCATCGCATCATTTGTAGTATCAAAATAACTTGCAGAGGTATCTCCTGCAACTGAATTTATTGAAGTTGAAATTATGGATGCATCAACAGTGTAGGTAACATTGACTAAGGAGGAATAAGAACCATCATAAATTCTACAATATTCAGTATAATCGCCACTGCTCGCAGATACCGCATATGTACAGGTTAGATCATATGGATAGCTTGCGTCAGATAGAGTTCCACCAGTGCAATCAGTTACTCCAATACCTGGGCTTGTAGAATCATCACAGTATAACCATAGTGTGTCTGCTTCAGTGTCATTAACAATGTGGTCTGTTGTGTTTGCATAAATTGTTAGTGTTGAACTACCTCCGATTGTTGAATGAGATGCAGTAATATTCGAAATAGTTGGAGCATTGTTTGAATATCCCGTTATATTTATTCCATCTACCCATAAATCATCACCATTACCACTCAAACCTGGAGCGCCATCAAATCTAAAAGTTACTGAACTATCGAAAGTGCAGTTACTAGAAGTTAGTTCTATTTCTGCTCCAGACCAAACAGATTGAGTATGGTCTCCTTTAGTAAATCGCCATATTTCAGTTGAGTCACATTTCAAGATAACATATTCCGCGGCATTCAAACTTACAGGATAATAAGAAAAAGATAGGTTAACGCTTTCATATCCAGATAAATCAAATGATTTACTGAAATAAGATGAGCTTGTATCATCCTGCAGATGCGCTGACCAGGTTCCACCCGGGGAACCATCATCCGTAACATTACTAAATGCATTATCTCTTTCTGAGTCAGTAGATCCAAAGATCCAGCCTTGTTCATCTGTTTCAAAACCATTATACCCAATAGCAGTTGGAGTTAGTGCTTCAACAGATCCAAATATAAATGAAAATATTAGGATTGTGAAAATGAATTTTGCCCACTTATTCATTTGTTAGCCTCCAGCTCTTTTTTCATAAATAGTTCAATCTTTTTAGAGAGCATAATCGCGTTATCTGTACAGTATTTTTTAAATTTAGAATAAATGTCTTCATCAATACTTAATGTAACTTTACACGGTAATGAATATTTTATATTATTAGCAACTAAAATTGGCTTTTCTAATTCTATATCTTTCACTAAACATATTATTTCATCAACACATTCAATTGAATGATTATGTGCTACAAAATTTGAAGAATAAGTTTCTAACTCTACGTTTATTTCTTTATCATTTCGTAACATTATAAAATCCGGACAAATACCAATATCTTTACGAATTATTTCTGAAAATCCAAACTGTTCAAAGTTTTCTTTAAACCATTCAGCAAAATCTCGTTCGTTTCGTATCATTTATTGTTCTCCTTCAAATGTTTAATGGCTTCTTCTACTGCATGCGATTTATTGCGATATTTTCCACTTTTTAGCAAGGATTCTAGCGCTTTGATAGTATTTTCATCTAACGTAAATGATGCGATCTTTTTCATATTATTTTATAATATATACTAATAATTTATATTATTTTATAATATATAAAGTTATGGCTTAAAGTAAATAAGTCTTTATTAGCGAGAAAATCAATTTGTTCTATGGCTGAAGTCATTACGTTTACACATTACAAAGGTGGAACGGGTAAAACAACATCATGCATTAGTATTGCCGGTTATTTAGCAAAAGCAGGCAATAGCGTTCTAATTATCGATGCTGACCCGCAGTCAAATGTTTTACATGCTTTGGATATGGATAGCGAAGAAGCAGAGCCTTATTCCATACTTTCAAATCCACTTAATGCTAAAAAATATATTATAGAAAGCAAAATTGAGAATATTTCAGTTATTCCTGCTATGATGAGATCAGCTGAATACAAAACAGAACGATTACCAAAGAATTGGTATAGTTCAATTAAAAATGCTGTAAAAAAAGTTGAAGATGATTTTGATTATATTTTAATTGACACACCACCTAGTTATTCAACTATAATTATATCTAGTGCTATTGCAGCAGATTACTTAATCCTTTGTTTAGATACAGGTGTTTTTTCACTTCAAGGAATCCAGCTAGTTGAATATGCTCTCGATCATATTGAGAAAAGCACGGGAAAGCGTCCGGAGATTAGATATAATTTAATAAATAAAGCAAAAACATTCTTGACATTTAAAGACAAATATACAAAAATGTCAGAGGAAGTTGTAAATACATTTTATGATTCGCAGAAATATTTTATTATCCCATATTCATCTAAAATTCTTGAAGCACAAAAACAAGGCATACCTATATCACATTACAAATCCTCGAGTGCAGGTTCAGTTTACAAAAAAATAGCTAATAAAATAATATCTACAAGAGAGCTTAATGAAGAACCAAAATCAAACAAAGAACAAATCTTTTTAGATTAATCAATCTTGACCCGCAAACACTTCTTGATCCGGATAAACTACAACACCATTTTCAGTGATTTGCATAGCTACAATTTTACGTTTGTGTTTTTCTCCTCGCATCTTGAGCACTTCAATAGCTTTTTCTCGCACATCACCTACTTTGAAGTTGTATAGAACTATTACACCGTCGGCTAGGAACTCTTCTACACCTGTTTGTGAGAAAATTTCTGGAATTTGTTTAGTTTCAGTGATTAATAATGACGTTGTTCCCATTTTTTCTAAAAATCTGAAAAGCTGTTCAATATATATTCTATATGTATCTTCTTTTGATGCAAATGCTGAAGCAATTGCAGTTAGAGAATCTAGTGCAATAAACTCCGGTTTGTAATTCTTTGGAATAATAACGGGGTCGAGGTCAATCAAAAGCTCACCTTTTTCTTTTGCGAGCATTGCGTCAACACTTCGAGTGATTTCAAATGGAGAGTATCTTTTAACTTTAAGCAAGCCTTTTTTTGCATAGGTTTTTGCTGGCCAGCCAAAATCTTCCATGTGCTGAAGTAATCTATCTTCAGATTCTTCAAAGCTCATGTAAAAACACTTTTTGCCTTCTGAACAATGATGCATTAGAGTCTGTAAAGCCATGATTGTTTTACCTGAACCAGCTCCACCTGCTAAAATAACTGCTGAGCCTTTTGGAATTCCATGTGTAAATAAATCATCAAATCCTTGTACTCCAGTTTTTATAAATCGAGAAGCATCGACTTTCCTTACGGAAGTTTCATCTTCAGTTTGTGCGACTGCATGTGCTGCAGGCGCTCGGGTTTCCAGAACTTGAGCTTCATGTTTCTTAATATGTCCACCTTTTAGTTCTTGCTCAATTTCTCTCTTAATTGCACCTAAATCAATGTTGCCTTTTTTAGCTACGGGCGTCTTTTCAACCTTTTTCAGAAGGTTTTTCGTTGTAGCGTGAATATCAAGATTGGATTTTGTTGGAGTCTTTCCTTTATTAGTAAATAAGTAATACTTATGATCTTCAACCCCAATGTGATGTATTAGCCAGTCACCAAGGAACTTGCGAGCTTTTGCTACAAGTTGTTGTATTTTAGTAGAAGGTGGTGCTGTGCTCGTAAACACAGTTTTAAGCTCTTGCGTATATTTATTATAAAATTTGACAAAACTAGTATGCTGAGTTTTCTGCGTATTTAATCCCGGATATCCAATTTTCTGCATATATGTTTCCTCATAGCTAAAATGCTCACCAACATATTTACCTAAGAAGTCAATTGTTGCTCGCATTGTGCTCATATCTGCGCCAGAACTAATATTTTTGATTAGTTTGTTAATATAATCTAGAATTCTTTTGTGCTGAGCGTCAATCTTTACTTCTCGAACACTTAGAGAATCGTTCCACTTGAAGACATAACCAGCCTGAATAGCTTGTTTTGGTGCTGTTTTAACTACCTTTTTAACCGTCTTAGGTGGGGTTCGGACAGCTTTTTTAGGTCTAGAACGGGGCTTCTTCAACGGCTTTTTCACAATTTTTCTTTTAACGACCATTTTACATTAATTTTACTTTATGCTTACCTTTAAGTTTTTTCTTAGCTTCTTTTCGAATCTGTTTTGATTTGCGTTTAGAGTGTTGAACTTGTTTTTTAGTTGATTTTTTCTTTATCGTTGGTTTTGATTTAGTGGGCGTCTTTGTTTCAACTGGTGG
>CAZGVA010000059.1:0-4957 GCA_964528765.1 Candidatus Woesearchaeota archaeon
CATTTAGCAATGCTTTGTAAAGAAGCAGAAAAAAGTATATACATTATGACTACAGAAGAGGGTCTTATTAGGAAAATACGAACAATTAAACCTTTACTTGAAAAAGCAAAAGCAAGAGGTGTTACAATTCGGATTGGTGCACCAATAACTGCAAAAACTACTGAAATGATTGAAAGATTACAAGGAATTGCTGAAGTAAAAAATATACCTGATGTAAAAGCTAGATTCTGTTTGGTAGATAGCAAGCAAATTATGTTTATGTTATTAGATGACAAAGATGTACACCCAACATACGATATTGGATTATGGGTTAATACACCATTCTTTTCATCAGCATTAAATCAAATGTTTGAAAATGCTTGGGATACAGGTAATATGGAAGTACAACAATCATCAATACCTGACGAAAATATCGAAGAAGGAAAAAGATCTGAGATAATTTTGCCTGAAAACAAACAAAACATTATTGATTAAAGTCCATTTATTTTTTTTTAATAATTTTATTTTTTAACGCTAAATTTATTGTATTAATAATCAACTTATTGCGAACGTAACTCATTATTATGTAGCTAACAAATATTTTTAAGTTTGTATTGTATATTTATTAATATGGTTTTTAATAAGCAAAATGCGGTCAAAGGTTCTATTTTTGGTCTAGCAATTGGCGATGCTTTAGGCGGTCCTATTGAAGGTATGTCTGTACACAATATTCAAATGATACATACCAAAATCATTGACTTGATAGGTGGCGGTATGTGGGAGCTTCGACCCGGGCAATATACTGATGATACTGCCTTAGCTTTATGTATTGCAAATTCGCTAATTGAAAAAAAAGGTTTTGACCCAAAGAATATTTCGGATAAATATGTTACTTGGCTAAACTCCGATCCATTTGATATTGGCATCACAACAAAAGAAGCCATGATTAATTTGCGAAAAGGTATCTCGCCATATGAGTCTGGAATTCGGGATGCTGAAGCAAATGGTGGTGTTATGCGATGCGCCCCAGTTGGACTTGCTGCAAGTTATTCTCTTGATAATGTTGACAAATATTCTCGCATTGAAACTTCAATAACACATGCAAGTGAACTTGCGAAAAATAGTTGTGCTATGGTTAATACGTTAATAGCTAAATTAATTAAAGATACTGAATGGAACTTGGCGATTAATGAAACCTTGAATAAATATTCCAGGTTGTCTGATATAATCAATAGAACTGATAAAATAATTAATCCAACTGGCCATTTACCACAAACACTTTCTGCAGTATTTTATTCACTTCATACATCAGATAATTTTGAAGATACTTTGATAAAAGCAGTTAACTTGGGAGGCGATGCAGATACAGTTGGTGCAATAACGGGCGCTATTGCTGGTGCGCGCTATGGTTTTTCTTCCATCCCAAAAAGATGGCATTCAAAAATAGAAGATGCAATTAAATTAACCTATATTTCTGAAGAATTAACTAAATTATCACAAAAACCTCTTCAATTTTTTAAATAATTTTATTTTTTAAATTCTTTTTCTAAAAATATTCGATTATCTAAAACATTTTCTTTTCGTTCAACACCTACAACATTAAAACCATACTTATCTAAAAAACAACGCATTTCTCGTCGGTTATTTCTTGTTTTAACACTAATTTTACTATATCCGTGGCTCTTCGCCCAATTTTCTTGAAAGGTCATCATAGCTTTTAATACACCATTTCCGCGAGCTTCTGGTGAAGTTCCCGTCATCCAACAATAAAATGACCCATCTGAATCTCGATCATAACTTACCATGTAACCCACAGGTTTGCTTGCAATACTTGCAACAATCAATGTATGTTCTACATCACGAATACGTTCAATAAAATCTCCCCGACCATATGTATCAAATTCAAGAATAGTTTCATTTACTTCCAATACCTTATCCATTGAAGATTCGGCTACAATTACATCTAAACTATGTTTATTTGTCATATATTACTATCAAATACTACATTTAAAGAACTTATGTTTAATAATAAAATATATAAGAGTATTGCTAATTATATTATTATGTCTAAAACAGTTACACTTGCATCAAAAAAGATTGCAAACAATCCAATTAAACTCCCAGGAAGTCCTTTTTGGAACGTATGCAAACGATTTGGTCGTGATGAAGCAATCGCCATGGTTGTGAATGTAGGTGGAACTGCGTTGTTTTCTCTTTTTTCAACAAGTATTCTTTTTTTATCTTTAATCGGTCCTATAATTGAAAAAAATGGTTTTTTCCCAGCGCATCTTAAAGAAGCGTGGTCAATATACAAAACAACACCCGAAAAACAGAAAATATCATTAATGTTTTACTTAAAAAGTGCATTAAAAAATGGTTCCAAAAGTCTTATAGAAGACATACTTGTACATGATCCAATATATATTATATTAATGTTTGCTGGGCTAAGTATGTATCCAAGTACTCCTGTTTGGTTGCTATCTGCAATTAGCTTTGTTTTAGCAGTTATTATAGTGTCGGGATTAGAAGTCGGGTTTACTGAATTACAATATAAACAATTTAAAAAAAAATTATGTAAAAAAGGTTTTGAATTAGAAACATATTTTGAATCTAGATTTTTTGTAAGTGCTAGCATGAATTCAAAAAAAGCTATTCAAAAATTATCTAAACGATTTAATTTAATTTCAAATTATACTCTTGAATATAAGGATATTTATTTTGAGCCAACAATACCAAACTATTCAGATAGAACGCCCAAAATAAGATTAAGAAAACGCAAAGATATCAAACAAAATGGTTGGATGCAAACAGTTCAAATTGTGTATACTCGAGCTAATGAAGAATCAAGTAAAATATTAGAACAATGCCGATTTTTTCCAATTAAAAAAGATAAAATATATTTTATGTTATATCAAACAATGCCAAAAAATATCTTGCAAATTCGTGACACAAAAACAAGAAAAATATTGAAAAAAATGGTCGATACAAAAGCACCTACAAAAAAAGTTAAATTTGAAAGAACCTTTGCACATAATAAACGAGTATTGGTATCGGCTGATGCAGTAAAAGGAAATGAACCATATTATCTAATGGAAGTTAAAGTATACAAAGATGTTAAACTGCTAATGGAAGTTATGCGTTATATAATGCGTGAATTCCCTGTTGTTCAAACTACACATGGCAAATTTGAACTAACTAGTTAATTAAATTTATTTTATAGCAACTGCGCCAATAACTGGCAGGTGTTCTCGATTAAAATACTCATCCCAAAATGTGCTCGTTTTTTCAGGACGTTGTAATGGTTTCCAAGTTAGTTTTGAAAAACCCCCGACTTTAAATGCAGTTGCATGTATATTTTGATTAAAATAATAATTAGTTATTAAATCAGACATAGTAGGTCTATAATCATAAATTATTTTAGAGCCACCTTTTTTGCCAGTAATTGTTTTGTTAAATCCGTATTTTTTAAAATCACCGCCAACTACATCAAATGGATTATTATTATATATAATCGCGATTCCACCTGGTTTAAGAAATGAAGCAGCACCGCGACACTGCTGAATTAATTGTTTAAAAGTGCTTGCATTATTTAAGAGATAAGACATAATAGCAACATCGTATGATTCATCTCCAGTACATTCTTCAATAAATGACTGTTGATATTGGATTAAGTCACCATAATCTTTGCTAGATTCCTTAGCGATATTTATCATATCTGGATGACTATCAATGCCTAACACAAATTCTGCACTACGATTACTTGCTTCTCTACTTAAAACCCCATCACCACAACCAATATCAACAATTCTAGCGTCAAGGGGATTAAAATGTCGAAAAACATTCAATTTCTTAAGTTCAGTTTCAGCAAGAAATGTATTTACAACTCTTGTATGTTCACTTGCATCATATTGAACGACTTTAAGTATATCACTCATGTCAAACAAAAAAATATAAACTTTTAGTATGTAGGAACTATGTGCTAAAAACTAAAAGTTTATTAATAACCTCCCTTATATTATTATATGAAAGGCAAAAACCTTGTGCCTGAAGCGAAATATTTGACAAAAGAAAACCTTTGTTTATCATTACCATCTAAGAGTATAGATGAGTTAAAAACTTTCCCTAAATCTAAAAGTACTCCGAGCAGTATGAGACATCTTGTAAAATATAAGGAAATGAATTATTTATTAAAGAAAAAATTAGTAAAATATATTTTTGATTCAACAGAAGACGTTTACTTGAAAGATATTTTAAAATTTGATAAGCCCAAAAAACTGGTTAAATCCAAAAAATCAAAAAAACTACTTGATAACTCTAAAAAACCCAAAGAATATGTTGGATTCATACATAGTATAAATTTTGCTAGATTCATATGTGAACGTTTGAAGGAAGAAGGTTATGAAATAATTTTAGAAGATGATGGAAAAGTTAAATTGTTAAGTAGCACAAAAGGAGATATTTGGTTATCATTACCACCAAAAACAGTGGATGAATTAAAAGATTTTGCTAAATCGCAAGGTTTGAATGTTTCTGACTTTTTAAAAATATTAATAACTAAAGCGATAACTGGAGAAAATGAACCACAATTATATGAACTTAAAAAAAGCATAGCCAAATTCATTAAAGAACCAACTGTTGATGATTTTAGAACTAAATATGATTTTTATAGAGATATGATTGATAAAGAGGAAGAAGTTCGCAAACTTGAACAAGAACAAATAGCTATTATGGAGGATGAACGTTTGAAAAAAGCTCAAGAGGAATATGAAAACAGCATGTATGGTCAGGAAAAAGTTTGGAACAAACTAACTACAAATGACAAGTCTTTGATGCATTATTATATGAATCAGTATAAAATTTCATTTTATGATGCATTTGAAAAACTAAAACAACAGGAGGCTAGAGATGTCAAACGAGGAAAAAAGAAAAACCCATAAAGGAAATGAAGAGTGGGCAGACCGAAAAATTAATGTTTTTA
>CAZGVA010000060.1:0-4783 GCA_964528765.1 Candidatus Woesearchaeota archaeon
TACCCAAACCTCACCATGTTCTGTTGGTCGCATAGTTCCAGCATCCTGATTAAGATATGGATCAATTTTGAGAACAGTTACAGAATAACCCTGATATTGCAGGAGTTTTCCAATTGAAGCAGTTGTTATTCCCTTACCGAGACCTGAAAGAACCCCCCCAATTACGAAAATGAATTTACTAACCATTAACTATTCTTTAGGAATTTGTTAAAAGGATTCGTTTAAATTTTGAAACAAATGCGCATTTCTTTTGAAGAGTATACAAATTTTTTTTAATGATGAGCTTAAAAAATAATATGCAAAAAAAATCTCAAAAATCTAAAAAGCCTGCAGAAGTAATGCCTGAAGAAGTAATGCCTGAAAAAACGGGTGGACAAATATCTTCATCAATAACGGATTTAGTAAAGCTTGGAACTACGCCATGTAACTTTAGATCCAGCAACCATCTTATGACGCAATATCTTGAACAAGCCATTGGGTGGTTAAATGGCGCATATAATTTTAGTGGTATTGATGCCACGTCAATTATTGTAGAAGGTTTTAATCCAGGTGGAACATTATGGGTTAAAATAAGTCCAGAAGGCGGTAAAATTAAATCCGTTCAAGAAGCAAAAAGTAACAAACAGCCAACAGATATTACATATAAATTATTAAGTTTCTGTGAAGAAAAAGGATTAAGATTGCATGCAGAATCTGAAAAAAGAGGAATTGATTGTTATTATAATATCCTCTTGAAATAGATAAAAGAAACGCTTAAACGAAAATAATGGTTGTCAAACATGTCGTGATGGCGATGCTTTCTGCGACGATAACTATTAAAAAGCTAGTTTAGTTATTATCTTATGGTGGTTAAGCAAGTTATAACTAAAGAGGAATTAAATCCTGAAGACATTTTGTTTATAGACTCAATTGGCATGTATCCACATACGGCTTCGTTTAATCATGATGAAGATATTTTATACGGTAATACAACATATGTTTTACCTAAATTAGATGGCGTAAATTTACAAATAATTAATTTAGATAACAATAGATATGCTTTACTTACACGTCAAGGATATGTTGAAGATCAATTTATAGAACAATTTAATAAAATTTTACCACAGAATTTATTTAAGTTAGCAGAAAAATATATCACCTTCATCGAATTTGAATCTATTTTAATACCTACAACAAGTCAATCTTTATGTAATTATAATATTATTGACTTAAGAAAACAAGAAGATACAACATATCTCCCAATATTTGAAAGAACCAGAATATGTAAGGAATTTGGTTTAAATTATCCCACTGTTCTTGATGAATTAATTATAACTGAAGAAAATAGCGAACAAACAAAAGCACATTATATGAATATTATTAAGAAAAATAATATGGAGGGCGTTATTTTTGAAATAAATAATAATGGAACTGCATACAAATTAAGATATAAAGATCCAAAACACGAATCCATCGTAGCTAAAGTTGAACAAGAGTATTCTAAATTATTTTTAGAAACCGGCCATAAATTCTTAGAATTTGAAAGTATAAACTCGCAAATAAATGAAAGACTTACTCGTGAATTCGGAAAACCGCAGGAACTATCTTTTATGAACGACACCCATAGAAACTATTGTAGAAAGATTTTAGATAATTCAAGAAAATTAGTTAATTTTTATGCCACCAATCACAAAAATAACCCAATTTCTATTTTGATTGGCGGTAACAACGGTACTGGAAAAACCACAACTGCAAGAGCATTATGTAATTTACTGCAAGTAGATCATAGAATCGGTACAGGGTTTGTTAGAGAAATATTAAGAACGGTTGACACATCCACAGAAATGACTGAACACACGTATGATTTACCAAATATTCTGCAATTGGAAAAGCCATACGAGGGTTTACTGGCACAATCCGTTCTTATGAACAACGCAATAAGTTCTATATTAAATAGATCTAATGATGAAGGGACATCAATTATATTAGAAGGCAATCACCTTACGCCTGAAATTATATCGCAAAATAAATCTACTTTAAGTTTAATACTAAATGTTCCAGATGTTGATGAACATAAATCTAGAGTTTTAGGAAAATCCCACCGTAATCGACAAATTGATGATAGTACTTTTAACATTATACGTAATATACAACAAGAAATGTTGATTAAAGCTAAAAAACACAACATTTCACGGATAGATAATAATGAATTATCAAAAACTTTAGACACAATAACTCTTTTACTAAGTATAAATTTATTACCTCGTTTATATCAAAACACTAATTTGAGATAGTTAAATGAAAAAAAAACAGTTACCTTCAAGTAAACTTAGATTCATTGTAACAAGTGGATGCAATTTAAAATGTAAACCTTGCCATGCAGAAGGAGTCGCACAACCCTTAGAAACTAAATTATCTTCTGAAAGATTTAGATCAATAATTCAAGCCGCAAAAAAACATGGTATACGTAAAGTAAATATAACTGGGGGAGAGCCACTGTTAGTTGAAGACGAATTAAACGAATATATTCAAGTATTAAAAGAAGAAGAAATACTCAAAATTGGTTTAGTAACAAATGGTACAAAAATACTAGAATCGAGAATCGATTTTTCTAATTTTTATCAAGTAAGAATTTCTACGCACACCGTAGATGAAGCAAAATATGAATTATTAACTGGCACAAATCAATTGAGTAACGTACTTGCAGGCATATCTTATTTAAGAAAGCAAAATATAAACGTCGCATTGAATGTTATGTTACTCAGAGGAATTAATGATGAAGAAGAAGATCTAATTAATTTAGTAAATTTTGCAGAACAACAAGGAGTTAGTGAAATACAATTTATGGAAGTGCTGCCCGTTAACGCTTTTTCAAGAGAACATTATATATCAAAGGAAGAAATACAACCCACATTTAGTTCATTATTTACTTATGACCGGAAAATAGATTGGGGTGCAGAATTATATCGTTCAGAAAAAGGTGTAAATTTAGTATTGATGGATTGTCCTTGTAGTGGAAAAAATTGCGATTATTGTGGTGAAGGCAAACTGTCTTTATATTTGAATGCGAGAGAATTAAAAAAGTGTATGCTTGGGCAATCATTACCTTTAGGGCAAGCAGAACACGATGAAATATTATTTGAAAAAGCAATGGAAGAATTCTACCCAAAAATAAATTAATGAAAACCGTATGTTTTTAACAAAGTTCTTGTTTGCAAACAACCCTCATAAGTATGTGCTTCCATGATATATTTCTGAATATTACTTTTTTTTAATTCGTTAAAAAATTCTTTATTTATTGGTTTATCTACTAATGCTTGATGTTTATCTCCTGGAAGTTTACTATCATGAACATGAGAATATACTGCGTATTTTTTTAATTGCTTAAGAAAATCAAATCTATCAACCCCATCCTTTTCAGCTCTAAATACGTGTCCAGTATCTAATGCCAATTTGAGTTCAGGAAATTTATCAAATATAAAAAGTAAATTCTCAGGTTTTGAGAATGATGCGCGTGAGGAATTCTCCAGGAGTAATTGAACATTTCTATTTTTAGCAAACTCAATAATTTTAGGTAAATAATTTAGAACTTCTTTTTTAATTGAAGAAAATTCTTTTATTTTAGGCAAATGAAACACTATTTGATTCACGTTTAGAATTTTGGCAATTTCTATTTCAGCGAACAAAACTCTTCTATTTGACTCATTAAGTATTTTATTTCCTCCAAAAAGAGGATCCGATCTCGTATGTAATGATGTATTGAATTTAGTTATTGTTGGTTTTACGAAGCGTTTAATCGAATTCTCTGAGAAAGGAAATTCCGATTTAGCTAAATTTATTTCAACAGCCTCAAAATCGACATTTTTCAACCAATTCCAATAAAAACGTATAGGTGAAGCAGAAGTACTGATACCAAAAATAACCATATTTAAACTAGCAACCCATATTTAAAAATTCTATTATTTTCTAGTAATTGCACAAGAAATATTTGCAGAGTACAATTCTTCATATTTTACAGGAATATCGTATATTTTTGCTAATTTCTTTAAGATTGCATGGTATTTATTATTACTTGTATTAAGCATAAGTTTTTTGCATCTACCACCAATTAATCGATGTATGGTTTCATTTACACCATAATATATATTTGGACTGGGCGTCAAATTTCTTTTAAGATTAACATTTTGTTCATTAAATTTTATATCTAGATTCGAATTTTTTTCTAGTTCTTTATCAACATTGCAATAAAAATCTGATATTGAATCGTTATTTCTACTAAATGAATAAGCTGTAGGAACGCCCTCTAAATCAAATATTTTTGATATACCTGTTTGTCGAGTTTTATTAAATGACCAGATTAACGGTATATCTTCAAAAGTTACAGAATTTATTTCAGGAATATCAATTAAACTTGACAAAACATAATATGAATAATTTAATTTTGAAGCAGTTTTTTTGTGCATTTTTCGTCTCATAAAGTAGTTTGTAGGGCAAACTTAAAGAAATTTGGAGGTGGTGGTCTTTCCAAGCGAGAATCTTCACCCATTTCGTAACAGAAATCTTTTAGAACAAGTTTTTCGCCACTTAAGTCTTCTTTTTCATCGTGTTCTCAATCTTATCTAATCATCCATTGGTCCAATGGATTTCACATAGTTATATCTATATGGAATTTCGTTCTATTTTGCGTGACTTCCTCTATAGGCGAAATCGATTTTCATTTTCATTATTCTACTGTGCTTCTATCTTGTAACATCTTGCGATATTTCTATTACAATATTGTCTAATTAGTAACATCTTACGACGT
>CAZGVA010000061.1:0-4345 GCA_964528765.1 Candidatus Woesearchaeota archaeon
TTTGAATTAATAATTGGTGGCATTGACATAATATTATTTGCTGCATCAATGAAAATTGGATATTTTTTGCAACCATCTAATAAGAATCCAAATTCTCTACCTTTTGGATGCTGACTTAGTATTTGTTTGAGAGTTAGTTCTCGATTAAATTCAAGTGGCTCAAATTTTAGTTTTGTTGGCTCATATGCGGCATATCTTATTGGCCATTTAATTTTATCAAAATCATAAACACCAATCGCTGCTTCTTTTCGATTTCTACCAAAACTACTTGAAATTTTTTCCTGCATTTGAATAATTTGCTTTAGAATTTCATCAGTAACTTCAATATTTTTAACGACCGCACAAGCTGTACGTGGTCGAATATTTTTAAGTTGAGGGTCAACGCGAACCAAGTAATCAGACTTATTAACATTAATCTGTTGAATTCCAGTTTCTTTTCCTAACCCACCTTTTATTTGCCGAGCAATTCCTTCAACACACCATAAATCTGGACGATTAGTATCTTTACAATCAGCCTTAATTAAATCACCCTCACCACCATCATACTCACATTTAGCATAAGGAAGCACTTCTTCTAGCTCTTGTTGGCTTAACTTCTTTCCAATTTGTTTTTCTAAATCTCGTTTACTAATTTCGATTGTTGGCATTATCTTACAATCCTCTCTTTTCTTATCCAATTTAAATCTTGAGCAAATAAATAACGAATATCATTTATACCTAGCTTGCACATTGCAAGTCGGTCAATACCTGGTCCCCAAGCTAAAACGGGGTGCTTAATTCCCAATGGTTCGGTTAATTCTGGTCGGAGAATACCTGCTCCAGCTAGCTCAATCCATCCTAATTTTGGATGATAACCATCCATTTGTACAGATGGTTCTGTAAATGGATAATAATCTGGAATAAACCTAACTTTTTCCACACCTGCGAACTCTAAAGCTAGTTGCTTTAGTAATCCTAACAAGTTCTTGAATGATAGATTTTTATCAATAACAATACCTTCAATTTGATTAAATTCAACTAAATGTGTTGCATCAAGAACATCTGGTCTATAACATCTTGCAATACCAAAGTATTTTCCTGGAACAGTTACACCTTTTGCTAGTTGTCTAGCAGTTAATGCAGTAGTATGTGCGCGTAATAACAATTGGCTAGCGATTTTTTCGCTCCATTCATATTTCCAAGATTTTTCATGAGATGCTTTAACTTTTTTAGCAATATCTTTAGGTATTTTACCAAATAAGGGATATTTTGTTGAATATGTATCTGCTTCAATACGTGCAGCGTGATGCTGTGGTTGGAAAAGAGCATCAAAGTTCCAAAACTCGGTTTCAACAATTGGTCCAGTCATCTCTTTAAATCCCATTTTAACTAATTTAGCTCGAATATCATCTAAATAAGCAAGATAAGGTTGTTTTTTACCTGGATAAATTCGAGGTATTGGTGCAGAAACATCGTATCGCCTAAACTTTGCATCTTTCCAAGACCCAGTTTTAATCATTGATGTTGTTAAGATACCAATTCTTTTTTCATTAGATAAATTCTGAAGAACATTTTTACCTAAATCTGTAATTGTAAATGTAATATATACGCGTTCAATTTCTTTTGTTAATTGCTTACGTTTCTTAATTTGATTATATGCATGCTGTTCTTCTGGCATTAATTCAGAAAATTTAACTTCATTTAATTTAGCTAATTTTAACAAAAACTTAAATTCCAAAGTTAATTTAATTTTAAGACCTGTATCTGTAATCGCAAGTGTGCCATTTCTAAATTCAACATACGCTTTTTGTTTCAAATATCCAATTGCAAAACGAAGTTCATCTTGCGGAAAAACATTGCTCAGTTCATCAAGTGTATGTGGTCTCTTTTTTAATACGGCTAAAACTGCTAGCTCAGGTAATTTAGATTTAACATATTTTTTACCTAAAATATCTAATTGAATGTATTTTGTTTTCGTCTTATGTGTATTAATTAACTCCTTATTATCTAACCACATTCCCGCTCTTAGAAACTCATTTTTAGGCATATTTTTGACTTCATAAATACCCTCACCACTTGGCTTAAACGATTTAAGAACTTTAATTTCATCATCTTGCAAAGAATCAGCTACTTTGACGATATCTTTCATGATTCTAAACAAAACCTCCGTAGTAAATAAAGGTTGCGAGAAACTGAAAAATAGTGAATATGACTAGTATATGTTAAAGGGATACTCACCTTGCATAGGTTCATAACAAGCACTGGAAATAAAAAAGTTTTGGTCAATTCAATCAAATCTTCTCGCCATATATATGCAAAACATCCCAAAGTTTTCCACGTTCTTTTCCAACATGAACTTTAAATCCAGCTTTTTGGAAAATTTCTTTAACACGTTTTGGTTCTTTCATCCATTTTTGTTCAGGCATTATATGCAAAACATTTGTATAATCAATAAAATAAATCTTGGCACCTTTTTTCACACGTTTACCAATTTCTTTAATTACTTTATGTGGATCTTCAATATAACCTAAAACTCCGATTGAAACAACTGCATCAAATGATTTTAAGTCTTCATGTAATTTATGACGTTGCTCACTTTCTAAATAATATTTAATATTTTTAGCACCTTTTTCATCTGCCAAATCTCTTGTTGCATCTAAATGATCTTTAGATAAATGTGTAACATATAATTTACCTTTCTCACCAATTAATTGAGATAATTCCATTGTAAAATTACTGACATCTGTACCAAAATTCATTATTTTTTTACCACGTAAATTACCTAAATGTTGAATTATATATTTACGAGTTTTTGGTTTAATCCAAATATCTGTTGTTTTTGCACTAACACCTACTGAAAAAGATAATAATTTCTTCACAGTATTTGGTCTATAAAGCATTGCTTCAATTAAGAAAAAAGGTATACCCAAAAAAATAAACATAAGACCTAAAATCGTTGTATGTAACTCAATACCGCCTGCTAAAAATAATAACAAACATGCAGTAACAATTGGTAAAATCTTACCAAATGGAATTTTAAAAGTTCTAGGATAATTCTTTTTTGTAAATCGCAATACTGTAACCGTCACAATTACAATTGAATACATAAAAATCGCTAAAGGTAATACCATTTCAAGTAAAAGTTTATATGACCCTGAAAGAACAATTAAAATTGTAAGAATTGTTTGAACCATAATTGCATAATAAGGTGTTTGATATTTTGGATGAATTTTACTAAGTACACTTGGTAACATTCTATCACGTCCCAATGCAAAAACAAGTCTCGGCGTTACAACAATCCAAGCAGCTGCACCGCCCATAATATTCAAGAAAACCAGTGCTGCGATAAATTTAGCACCTGCTTGACCCATAAAAACATTAGCTGCTTCTAAAAGAGGTGTTTGTGAATTAGCCAAAACTTCCCAATTAACTACTCCCAATGATACGCCGACGACACCCAACGCTAAAAGAACAACGCACAACGTTCCCCACATCATAACTTTTGGTATAGTTTTAGAAGGATTTTTGGTTTCTTCAGACATAAATGCCACAGTTTCCCACCCAAAAAAAGTTTCCAATATATATAACATAGCAATAAGAATCGAAACTTTAGGAAAAATATCTAATGGAACTAAATTAGCTAAACTAATATAATAAACGCCCCACGTCAGTAATGTCCATAAACTCATAAGAGTAGCTATAGCAAAAACTAAAAGAACTTTTACAGATATATCAACACCGCGATAAGAAATATAATTCATACCAATAACAAATGCAATCGAAATCAATAATTTTTGAAAACCAGTTAAATCAATTAAAGCACCAAGATATTCCAATCCACCTACTGCCAGCATTGCGATAGTAATATTCGCAACAATCCAACTTGTCCAGCCAACAATAAACCCAACAAAATCACCAAAACCTTGCTTTGCATACTCATACACACCACCTGATTTTGGAAACATACCAGATAATTCTGCAAAACATGCTGCAATAATAAGTGAAAGAATTGCAACAGCAATCCATGAAATCAATGACCCTGGCCCAGCTAATTCAGCTGCAATCCCTGGAACAAAAAAAATACCTGTTCCAATTATTGCATTAATTCCTAAAAGCAAAAGCACTGGAAAAGGTATGGTGGCTTTTAGCTGAGATTTACCTTTTGTACCCTTATTTTTCTTACGCACACTAGGAGGCGTTCTAACCATAGAATAACCGTAGGTTGTAATATATAAAAATGAAGTGAAATTGATTAGTAGTAAAGAAAATCAAAATGAGTAAACTTTTTAATAGGATATAGAACTCAATTACTATTGGGCGGGTAGCTTAGCCTGGTTAGAGCGCACGACTGATAATCGTGAGGCCG
>CAZGVA010000062.1:0-4313 GCA_964528765.1 Candidatus Woesearchaeota archaeon
AAAATTGCACCTGCGAAAATATAATGTGAGAATAAAATCTGCATGTTAAACGCAACAAAAGGTAATAATAAAATCATAACTCCTCCAAAAAATCCATGTGAAATCAAATCCAAAATAAATCTAGACTTTAATCTAATTGGTGTGGCTGAATATACTAATGCAAGTGCAATTAATATAATATAAAAAAACGTAGTAGCGTTATTAAAATATATTGAAAAAATTATACCGAAGATCGCTAAACTACTTGAAAAAGATACTGCGTGTTTAAACGAAATATCTCCGGTAGCCACTGGATTTGTTTTTTTCTTTTGAATTTTATCTTCAACAACATCAAAGCAATTATTTATTGAAAAACTAAATCCTAAGTAAAAAAATACCATTAAAAAATAGATGATTGAATCAAGAACTGTTTGTAAATACCCCTCTGCAAGTAAAAATGCAAAAATGGACAAAAGAATATATGCTCGCCAATGTTTGACGCGCAAGGTTTTATAATAATTATTCATATCACGATAACAAAAAATCCTTTTTATATTTTTCCTAATAAATATTTAGTATGCTCCATCTTCCATAAACTTATTAATTTACTTTATTGAACTGTACATGACTGATGTTGAGGATAAATTCGGTGAAGCAATTACTCTAGCTGCATCAGAAAAAGATGAAACATTTGTACATGAAAAGTATATTTTAGGTAAACCTGAAGATATAAATTCTAAACTTGCGGTTGAACCGGTTCTAAGAACATATATGTTAAGTTTAGTATCTTCTGGTTTTGTTAAAACTAAATCAGAATTGATGGCTTTTTTTAAAAAAACATTTTATGGTTTTCAATACGGTGATGATTGGGGCTTTGAACTTAAAATTGAAGAGATTCTTAATTTATTAGAAACATATCGATTCTTAACCATTAAAGAAGAAAATTTAAGACCGACTTTAATCGGTAAACGCATATCAGAATTATATTTAGATCCATTAACTGCTTGGATATTTATTAAAAATTTAAAAAAAGTTATTATAAAAACAGAGTTCTCAATTCTTCAATTAATATCAAATACTGCTGAAATGCAACCATTATTACGTACAAGAAAAAGTGATGAAGAACTAATAAATGATGCATTAACTCAACATGAAAATGTAATTCTTCAAGAGATTCCCAAGGAATGGGATTGGGAGTATCAAAATTTTATTAACTCAATTAAAACTGCGCTACTTTTTAATCAATGGGTAAATGAACGGTCTGAAGAATATTTACTTGAAGAATTTAACATAAGACCTGGCGAAATTCGTGCAAAGCTACTAAACGCAGACTGGTTATTATATGCTTGTGCTGAAATTGCACGCATACTTGAATTAAATGATGCTCGAAGTATTATTAATAAAACTAGATTACGCGTTAAACATGGAATTAAAGAAGAACTACTCTCGCTGATTAAACTACGTAATATTGGACGTTATCGTGCAAGATTATTATTTAATGCTGGATGGAAAACATCTTCGGATATTAAAAAAGGAACACCACAAAAGTTGGCCATGATTTTACATTCAGCTAAAATTGCAGAAAAAGTATGGGAACAAATTAATGGAAAAGCAGCGCATCCAGATCGTGAACTAGATCGAGATTTTAATGAATATTAAACTTTTCTGCAAAATACCAAATAAGCGGTATGTCCGATTGCACCCATTTTTTCTTTTAGTTTGTTGCTTTTTAATATCCACTCGCGTTCAATAACTTCAATTGTTTTTTCAAACCACATTCCTTGCTCTCGCATATACTTAACAAATTGTTCTGCTTGCTCAATATGTGGTACATATGCAACAACATATCCACCTGCTTTCAAAGCCTTGTGTATATTTGGCACATCTGTTGGTGTTAAAAGATCTAAGGTAATTAAATCTAATTGTTTTTCCTTAATGCCTTTTGTTACATCTGCATTTTTTAATTTAATGTTTTTTAATCCCAAAAATTTAAAATTTTCTTTGGCAATCTTAGCAAAATCTTTCCTTTTTTCATAAGTTGTTACTGTTCCTTTTGAACCAACATAATTTGCAAGAAAAGAAGAAAGCCACCCAGAACCTGACCCTGCATCAACAATATTTGAACCTGGCTGTAAGTTTGAATGCGCAACAATTGCAGCAGCATCTTTTGGTAGAACTACTTGAGGTCCACGTTTGCATTGTAAAAGTAAATCTGTAAAATTTGCGTTAGTTTGAAAATAAGTAGTTCCTAAGTGTGACTCTGTTTTTCCATCTTTTTTTTGAACTTTAATAACACCGTGCTTTGTATGTAATTCTTGTTCATTATTACGAAGCAAGTACTTATCGCCTTTTGGATTAATTAATATTTTCATTTTTTCAGCATGAATTTTATAATAAAAACCACCATAAATGCTACTCCAATAAAGAGCAATAAGTAACCTTTGATAGTTTCAATATCCATTTTTTATTATAATGTACGGACTTTAATTGTTTTCGATTACTTTGCTAAGTAACTATTTGCGTAATACTTATTCTTCGTTACATCAATACCAATATTTGGTATATGCTCTAGCTCATCCAGTGAATCTACTTCAATTTCAGCTAAAACTAAATCCCGGTCTGTAAAAATATCTACTTCCAATACTTTATCTGCATAGGGTATTCGAATTCTTCTTTTTTCCACACGTCTACCTTTTGTGTATTCCCAATATTTTTCAAAAATTCCTTTACTTACTTCCAACTCAAGTTCATCTCGAGAAACTAAACCGCGACTCTTAATGGTTAAGTAATATGTTTTATTTTCTTTTCTTAATCGAATTACATCTGAATCAAAATTAAACTTTATTCCAAGTAATTTAATAAGCTCTTTTCCTTTTTCAATTGGCAAATATCCTTGTTTTATTGTACTTCCTAATAACAAGAATTTCTTTTCTATTTCTTTCACTTATACGTCTCCCAATACACTTTCAACTCGTTTTTCCACACCGATTGCGGGCACTCTTACTGGTTTGTATCCCATTAAGGTATATTCTTCAGCCAGTCGATTTCCGAGCGTTACTGCCTCGTCCAGATTTTCTCTTCTTACTGTATTTGTATCACATGATGTCAAAGGTTCTACTAAGAAAACTCTCGTATATTTATGCATTTCAGTTCCGGCTTTTTCTTTTATTACATTATATAAGCCAGAGTCTTTTTCTGCATAAGCCATACCATCAATTATTCCCCTATCAAGCCAAACTCTTTCTATGCCTGCCGGTATTTGTGCTTCTCTTTGTAGTTGAAGTTCTAGTATTTTCTCTTGAAATCCAGGTTTAGTCCAAGGTTCTTGTATTCCTCTTGCTTGGAAGTATTTAATCACATCTTCAGCAGCTTCCCTGACTACATACTCTCCTTTGGTTTCAAGTCCCAACAGTATGGAACTTTTTCCACTTCCAGGTCCACCAGTCAGTATTATTTTTTCCATTTTTTCCCCTGTTTTTAGTCAAGTTTTGGTAACTTGCTTAGTTGCATTTCTATTTGTTGTAGAGTTATTTTTCGAACTTTCTCATCGAGTGTTTTATTTTCGATTACTCGTTCTTTCAGTTCACTTAATTTTTCAAACCGAGAAGGGTCTATGTTTGCTTCCATTCGGTACATGTCATTTGCCTCCATTTTGTACAGGTCATTTGCTTCCATTCTGTACTGGTTGTTTGCGTTCATTTTGTAGTCATTTGTCATCGTTTTTTCCTCCTTTTTTTCGCAGGCTATTGCTTTTCACCTGCAATAATGTACCTAATTAGTGGTATAAAAAGGTGTGTTGTCCATTTTTGGACTACAATAGAAAGGATTAAATAAAATACACATCAACTAAAAAATGGATATTGCTGAAAGATTAGAACAAATTGGATTAAGTAATAATGAGATTAAAGTTTATTTACATTTAATTGATAATGGTGCGAGAGGTGCTGGAAAAATAGCAAAAGGAGCGGGTATACAAAGATCTTCTGCATATGGTGCAATTAATTCATTAGTTCACAAAGGACTAATTGCATATGCCTTGATAGGTAATGTAAAGCAGTTTCAAGCAACTTCACCTTATCGGTTAATTGAATATATTAAAGAGCAAGAAGAACTTATACAAGATATTGTTCCTGAATTAAAAGCCAGACATAAAGCGCATAAAAAATCTGGACAAGTTCGTTTGTTTAAAGGTATTCGGGGTGTAAAAGCTGTTTTCAAAGATATGTTAAGAACGGGAGATAATAATTATTGTTTTGGTGAAGACGGTAATCTCGAAAGAAGGATGCCAATTTTTTCAGAACAATTTGCTAATTTACAAGAAAAAAATAAAATAA
>CAZGVA010000063.1:0-4250 GCA_964528765.1 Candidatus Woesearchaeota archaeon
TAAAATAAAGACTAAAATTCTAACGCGAAGTAGAAACGTGAGATATTCTAAGTATACCACCTATCGATTTGTTGATGAAGCCACGGAAAGTAATGTTGCAATAAATATCTACGGCGATAAAGTTAATTTCGTTATTTGGACTGATGAACCTGAAGCAGTTATTATTGAAAATAAAGAAGCTGCAAAAGCTCTGAAAAACTATTTTAAATTTATGTGGAAACACGCTAAAACAAACTAACGATTTTTAAAAACCCATGTGCATACACCTGAAGACCATGCAAAAGTATGTTCAGATTTGTAAAATAATCTATCAATTGGTTCACCATTTGGTTCATATGATTCATAAACCTCGCCCAATGAAACAATACTATTTTTTATTTCACTAAATTCATTAGCAGATCTTTGATTAAATTCATTATCTTCTAAAGCTTTAGCGTAAAGACAAGATACCCATAACCAACGGACATTGGAGTGATAATCGGGAATACCTGCAATAATATTAACTGGAGATACTTTTGAGTAAGAATAATCTGGGTAAGTAGTTCTCACACCAAATTCATCAGAAAGTCCCAAATTTTCAGAATAAGACAAAATGCTTTTCGCTTGTGAATCATTTGCAACACCCCAAATAATCGCTAGAACATTTCCATCGGTTGAAAAATAGGTATACTTAGTATTTCCTGAAATCCAATCAGCATAATAACCCGATTCTAACCACATTTCATCATTAATTTTTGACTGAACAATTTTTGCCCACATAGCATAAATCTGTGATTTAGCAGGTTGGTTAGTAATACTGGCAAGATTTGAAATTGATTTTAGTGATTTATAGTAACAGGCATTTGTATACAAAACTTCTCCATTTTTTTTCACTGAATCAGTCCAACCACCATAATTTCCTTCTTCAATTAAGAAATTTCCATTATCATCTTCTTCAGCTAACCAACGTATTGCCTGCTCAAAACTTTCGAAATTATCTTTTGCGAAGCGCACATCACCTGATGTTAAAACATAATCTTCCGCAGCAATAACAAATAAACAATTCTGATCTCGAGGGTAAGAAAATAATTTATCTTGATCGTATCGTGGCTTATCGATTTGATTTAAATTAATTCCAAATAATTTTAAAGTTATATCATAATCACCATATCGCATAGGTATTTGACCATTAGATTTTTGATACTTAATAAATAAATCAAGTTGTTTTTTAGAGATATCATAATCGCCAATAGCATTAGATCCCAATGTAGCAAATAATGCATCTCTTGCCCAATAATCGGAGAATTGATTTGGTCCAGCAAAAATACCTTCTTCGCGGTATAATGATCTAAGATTATTTTGAGCAATATCTTCAGCGGATTCTGCGGATGCAGATGGCATCAATAACAAAACAAAAATTATAATTCCGAATTTATACATATATTATTAAATAACGCAAGGTTTAAAACTTTTAAGTTAACTTCAAAAAATGGTTAAAAGAATTGAAAGAATATATGAATCAAAATATAAGAAAATAATTATTCTTCCAATTGTATTATTTATTTGTGCATTACTTGTACTAAGTTTTTGGAAAATTAATACAGGTGAAGTAGTTAGTAAAGATGTAACTTTAACTGGTGGATTAATGATATCCGTTCAAACTGACACTGAATTGGATTTAATTGAAACTCAACAACAAATATCCGATAAATTAGGTTTAAGTACGCGAATTCAAGAGCTCCGCGGACTCGGTGCTGGAGGAAATCTTGGTTATACATTTGAAGTTGAAAAAATATCAGATATTGACACAGTCAAATCAGTTATATCTGAAGTAACGGGCATTTTATTTACTACTGAAAATCACACTATTGAAGAAACGAGTTCATCACTTAGCCAATCTTTTTGGTATAATACTGTTCGTGCAATATTCTTCGCATTTATTTTTATGGCAGTAGTTATTTTATTTTATTTTAGAAAAATCGTACCGAGCTTAGCAATAATTTTAGCTGCAGTTTCAGACTTTGTTTGTACTCTTGCTATAATGAATATTGTTGGAATTAAATTATCAACTGCAAGTGTTGCTGCATTGTTAATGCTTATTGGATATTCTGTAGATTCTAATATTTTATTATCGGTAAGGATACTCAAAAGACATGAGGGCACTGTTCCTGAAAGAATTGTAGGTGCATTAAAAACAGGTTTAACTATGAGCATAACAACTCTTGTTGCATTAAGTACAATATATTTTATTACGCCCTCAAGGATTTTACAACAAATCGCAATTGTACTTATATTTGGTTTAATATTTGATTTTATTAATACGTGGATTCAAAATGCAAGTATACTGCGATGGTGGTTAGTTAAAAAAAATGGGTAAATTAAAAAAAATATTATCTGACTGGAAAATCATTCTATTAATTATAGTCTTAATATTATCTATTTGGTCTATTCAACCACAATTTGGCAACCAAGGAGTTATGATACAATCGGTTGGTGCAAATACTTCTGCAGAATTAAGTTTAATTGAATCGGGAATGATTGTAACTAAGATAAATGATAATATAATTACAGATTTAAATGATTATAATTCCGCAACATCACAATTAACTCAAGAAATAGTAATTATTGAAACTAAGGATAATCTATATAAAATTCTTCCACAAAAGGGTGATTTAGGTATTATGGTTAAGGCGGCACCCACATCAAACTTACGTAAGGGATTGGATTTAGTTGGAGGAGCCAGAGTCATTCTAAAACCTGAAGGTGAAATATCTGACCAACAATTAGATGATGCCACAGAAATTATTTCAAAAAGATTGAATGTTTATGGTTTAAATGATGTTTCAATTAAGCAAGTTCGAGGTATTGGTGGAGAAAAATACATTATTATAGAAATTGCTGGAGCAACTCGTGAAGAAGTTGAAAAATTAGTAGGTCAACAAGGAAAGTTTGAGGCAAAAATCGGTAATGAAACGGTGTTTGTGGGTGGAACAGATATTAAATCCGTATGTAGATCTACTGATTGTGCAGGCATTGATATGAGAACTTGTGCCCAAAACCAAGACGGTTGGGGTTGTAAATTTAGTTTCAGAGTTGATATATCACAAGAAAGTGCAGAAAAGCATTCAGAAATTACATCTAAACTTGACATTGTTTCAGAGCAAGGAAATACTTACTTAAGTCAAAAATTAGATCTTTATCTTGATGATGAGTTATATGACAGTTTATTTATTTCAGAGGATTTGAAAGGCAAAGTATCAACAAACTTTGTTATTCAAGGTCCAGGTGTTGGTCAAACTAAAGACGCTGCAATTAATAGTGCATTAGATAATATGAAACGATTCCAAACACTACTAATCACTGGATCACTACCTGTTAAACTTAATGTTGAGAAAATCGATATTGTTTCGCCAACATTAGGTGAGCAATTTTTTACATATGCATTGATGGCGCTAGGTGCAGCACTAATTGCAGTTAGCATCGTAATATTCATAAGATATCGAAAACTCAAGATTGCAATTCCAATATTAATAACTGGTTTAAGTGAAATCATAATTATTTTGGGTTTTGCATCGCTAGTTCATTGGAATCTTGACCTTGCTGCAATAGCGGGTATTTTAGCAGCAGTAGGAACGGGTGTTGACCATCAAATTATTATAACTGATGAAGTTTTACAAGGTCATACTGCTACCGGAAACTGGAAAAATAAAATAAAACAAGCATTTTTCATCATTATGGCTGCATATTTTACAACGGTTGTTGCAATGATGCCACTTATTATAATGGGTGCAGGAATGCTGAAAGGATTTGCATTAACAACAATAACCGGTGTATCTGTAGGGGTATTTATAACAAGACCGGCTTTTGCAAGAATAATTGAAGTTCTATTAAAAGAAGAATAATTAACAAAACCATTAAATATCTCCAATATCTTTACATCTAATGGTTTTAGAATCGCTTATTCCTGTCGGTGTTGCTGAAAAACGCCCAATTGAATTACTACCGCTTGCCTTCCTGTATTCTACTCTTGCGATATTTATTGCTATTTGGATTTTTCCAAATCATGCCAGTTTAACTGCTGTATTTTTTACAGTAATGGCATTAATCCCCTTAATGGTTCAATTAATGCGCTATGAAGAAAGTAGTGTATTTAACAGAAGTAGTGATATGGATTCAACGCATCGGAAAGCGATACCGTTTTTTGTATTTATGTTTGTTGGGATGGTACTTGCATATTCAATGTGGTTTGTATTTTTTCCAGTCATATATTT
>CAZGVA010000064.1:0-4189 GCA_964528765.1 Candidatus Woesearchaeota archaeon
AAAAAAAGCCCAATTTATTTCGCAGCAATTTTGTTAATTTTTTCAGCAGGTCTTGGTGCAATAAATGAAATGTTAGAATTCATGGTTGTTCTTTTCTGGGAAAATGGTGCCCATCTAATTGGTGATTATTATAATACATTATGGGATTTAATTGCTAATTTATTAGGCGCAACTTGTGCAATTATATTAGCTATAAAATATCATTTACGTTAAGGTCTTCCTGCTCGTCCCGTCATCTGATGATATTCTAAAACTGGAATCCACGCAGCACCTCTTCCATCAAATCTTTTTAAAGATCGCATAATTGTACGGTCTGCTGGAAGATTTAGTCCCATCGCAAGTGTTGGTGTACAGCAGATTATTCGGATATTGCCTTCTCTAAAATTTTGTTCAACAATAGTTTTTTGTTTTGCAACTAAACCTGCATGATGAAACGCAATACCTTTGATAAAAATATCATACAATTTTTGACATTGCTTAGTTGGTTTTTGTAGGGATTTAATTATTTTTTCCCCATCTGCGCGCAAGTTTTCATCTAACTTAAGTAAAGCAGATATTTTCATAGCAGTAGATTCAGCCATAGCTTTAGTTGGACAAAAAATTAGTGCTTGCTTATTTTGTTTTAATGTATCCGTGGCTAATTGCAATGTTGGGTCGGATAATTCAGAAATAATTTTAGTAGAATCTTTTTCACCATGAAAATTTATGGAATTATCAAAAAAAGTACCTTGATATAATTTAATTGGGCGCCAGCTATCTTCAACAAGTTGCGCATCCAACCATTTAGCGATTTCTTTAGGATTACCAATTGTTGCAGATAAACCAATTAATTGCATTTTAGGAATAATTTGTCGTAATAATGTTAATATTATTTCAAGTGTTGGGCCACGTCGAACATCATTGAGTAAATGGATTTCATCCACAATAACTGTTGCAACATCTTTGACCCAGCTTGCTTCATGTCTTAATAATGAGTCAAATTTTTCAGCAGTCGCAATAATTAAATCATATTTTTCTAACCATTTATCATTTGAATCTAAATCACCGATTGCAATTGCAATTTTAATTCCAAGAGGCTCATATTTATCTTTAAATTCTTTATATTTTTCTGTAGCTAAGCTTTTTAGTGGAACTAGATAAATTGCTTTCCCTTTTTTATTTAAAATTGCATTTACTGCACCCATTTCAGCAACAAGTGTTTTTCCAGATGCAGTTGGTGTGCAAACCAGTAAATTTTTTCTATCTAGTAAACCTGCATCAATTGATTTTGATTGAGAGGGTCTAAATTCTTTAAATTTTAATGCCGAAGCTAGTTTTGGATGCATTTTATGTTTAGCTTCAGAAACTAGCATACCATTTATTTGAAGAGCAAGTTAAAATACATTGTTTAATGGATTAGTCAATATATATTGATGAAAAAATTTATTAATACCAATCGTTTTGTTATATATGGTTTCAGCCATAGTATATGATAATTTAATTAAGTCATTAGAACTGGAATTGAAAGAGATGTCCAGTCATATTGGTAAAAAAATTATTAATCAGACGATTGCAGCAGAATTACATGAATATTATAATCAAGTTGGACTTAAAGAAGGCTGGTTAGAATCAAAATATGCAACTAAACTTGCACAACAGAATGAAGTAAATCAATTAAAAAATGTAAGAGCTGCAGAAGATGTTATTTTATTTTGGCTTAGAGTATTAAGAAAAATTGCAGATAAAAAATCAAATTCTACATCTGTAATGAACGTTGTAAATTCTATGAAAAAATCGGTTTTATATGAGGAAAATCGAAGTCATAAGTTATTAGAAGCAGCTGCACATTCTCAGCATGAGCAATGGGCTAGATTTGTAGGAAAGCATCAAGCAGAAAGAGTTACTCTCGGTCATGAAAAGTTTAATATTAAAAATTATCAACAATATCTTAAAGCATATACCAAATTATCTGCAAAAGAAAAGGATCAAGATCGTTTAGTTGTAGCAGTTGTTACAGATCGAGTACTTGTAAGAGCGAATATTGGATATATTTCTAAAATTAAATTATAATCTAATTGATATCTACGTTAATAACTTGAATATAACTTGTATTACATTCTGTTGTTGTGTTTGTATGTGAATAGGTTATTAAAACATTATGCGATCCTTTGGTTGCTGAAGCTGTACCGCCACTTTTAAATTGAACACCATAACAATCATCTGTTGAAGTTTCATTAAGTCGTAGATAATTAATTGATATATCTCGCCCATTTCGTATTATGCAACTACTACGGTCTTCACCAAGTTTACCGGTTAAACTATAATTAAGACAAGGCCCATCAACGCTAGCATTACCAAATATAATAATATTTTCACCATATAACTGATCTGGGGGGTTTTCACCAAATCTAAATGTTATTGTGTGATTATTTTCAATAAATAAATATCCATTGTCAATATTAAAATTAACCGTTCTTTGAGATTGTTCATTAGCTACTTCACGTATTGCTTTATCTAAATCTAATATTCGATTTTCCACACGCGATATCTCACTAAATTGATTTGAATCTTCTAAAAGCTCTTTTGCCCAAAAAAATGTTCCACTTACAACTACTAGGACTATTAAAGTTATTAATAAAAATCCAATGACGCTAGACTGACCTTTTTTCATCATTAATTACTACACTCACAATTATCTCCACTCACTGATGTAACGCATGTGCCCGTTTCACAATTACCTACTAAACACATAAAATTATTCAAATCAACCGTTTCACAAGCATTAATTGGTGCGCAAACACAGGTATTTGATAATAAATCATTTTTACAACTTCCAGTTGTGCACGTACCCGTACAAAACGGGTATGTATTTGAACAAGGTGTAACTGTATTTGTTTCTTCAATAATGTCTTTTTTAAATTTACCCGTAACCTCTGCAGATGAACTAAATATTATTTTAAAAGAAAACGCTGTACCTGTCCCGTAATTATTTAATGCACAATCGGTTCCAGCTATTTCTAATTCAATAATACGTATTTCACCTGGATCGACAGTTGAGTTACATCCTTGTATACATGAAACTTTTTTGTTGCTACAATATGTATGATTTTCAATTGTCGTAAATCCTCTGCCATCGCTTATATTTACTTCGCTCCAACTATCACCGGTAGTTGTGCTAATTATTGCACCACCATTATCACTTGACATTACTGCAAGTAATTTATTATTAAATAAAGCAAAACTATTGACTGAATTATTATTTGAAGAATAAATCAAATCCCAACTATTTCCATTAGATGATCGATATATATGAGCATTATTTGTTAAATTTGATCCTGCATAGATATATTCACCAAATGTTTCAAATGCATTGACTGAATTTTGACCGGTTGATTTAACGGGTGAACCAAAAGTACTGCCGTCTTCTGAATGATATATTTCACCAGTAGTGCTCCCAATAAATAAATCAGTTCCATTTGAATATAATGAAGCGATATCATTCATGCTTGAAGAAACTGTAGTCCAACTAATCCCGTCTACACTGCTTACTAATTTACTATCTCCTGCAATACCTGCATATAATTTATTATCATACACTTCTAAAGCACGTGCTTCTCTTTCACCGGCGTCATATACCTTATTCCAAGTTAAATTAGCTTCTTGCTTATATATTGCGCCTTGGTTTGACCCAGTATTGCCTATTGCTGCGTATAAAGTATTATTAAAAATTTCCAAATCATATACATAATCACTATAATTAAAACCTGTTGAAACTAACCAATTTTCCAAGTTTTTTGATCTGAATATTTGAGCACCATATGTATTTGTAGATGAATTGTGTATTCCACCAAAATATAATCTGTTTTCAAAAGATTTAGCAGATTTTAAATAAGGTGTTCCTATATTGTTATCCACTAAAGACCATGTTACACCATCTGTTGAATACAAAATGCTCGAGGTTGAATCACCATTACTTTTTGAAGCATAAATTTCATCATTTGAATTTGTGCAAGAACCCGAAATATTACTTAAACATATTGTTTCATCTTGATTCTGAATAATAAATTGTGTATTATTTGTTATCTTAAGTTTTTTTTCACCAATGTTTTGTAATGTTATTTTCAATGTTGCTGGTATATCTGCTTTTATTTCACCAAGCGTATTATATTTAGCATCAATAATTTTGACTTGAGTATTTAGATTATCTATT
>CAZGVA010000065.1:0-4086 GCA_964528765.1 Candidatus Woesearchaeota archaeon
TGGCAATTAGGAACTATTCAATTAGATTTTAATTTACCAGAGCGTTTCAAATTAAATTATATTGATAAAGATAACAAAAAACAGCGAGTTGTAATGTTACATCGAACTATAATCGGTGCAATGGAAAGATTAATCGCACTTTTGATTGAAAGATATAATGGTGCATTTCCGCTTTGGCTAGCGCCAGTTCAACTTAGAATTATTAATATGAATGACAATTTAATTGAATATTCTAAGAAAATTGAACAGCAACTACGAGAAAAAGGTTTTAGAGTAGATTCTGATTATCGGGCTGAATCAATGGGTAAAAAAGTCAGAGAATCTGAAATGCAGAAAATTCCATATGTAGTTGTAATTGGTGAAAAAGAAAAAGAAGCAGGAACTTTAGCAGTTCGGCCACGTGGAGAGCGACCAAAATTTGGAGTAAAATTCGACGCATTTGTTAAGCAAATTAAGAAAGAAGAAGAAAGCAAGGCATGAAAATCTCTAAGAAACTATTGCCTGAGTTATTTGAACAGATTAAATCTGGAGAAAAAACTTTCGAATTAAGATTAGCTGACTTTGAATGTAAGCAAGGTGACAGTCTAGTTTTGAAAGAATGGGATCCAAAAACAAAGAGCTATACTGGAAGAGAATTAGAAAAACAAGTAACTTTTGTTCTTAATACAAAAATAATGGAGACTTATCATTCTAAAGAAGAACTCAAAAAGCATGGATTGATTGTAATTGCGATAAAATAATCACCAATCTTTTTTCATAGCTTTTTGTTTTAGATCTTTTGACATGTATTCAATAGAATATCTTAGCGCAGTTCTTGGCATTTCTTGTTTATGTTCCATGACAAAGTTAAAGACTGATTTTTCGTCAAAAGCCGAAGCAGATTTTAGCATCCAACCATACCCTTTCTGAACTAAATCTTCTGGATCAGTTAAAAGAATTAGAGCAATATCAAAAACATCTTGCAAAGTATGTTTAGCAATATACCAACCACCTTTTGATGTTATGAAGCTAACTGCCGAAGCTCTACGAAACCACATGTTTTTGGAATGAGCCCAGCTTTTAATTCGCGGAATAACTTCGGGAAATTTTTCAACAAAATAGTGAATTGTGTGTGTGCAAAAATCATCGCACTTGCCCCAATTGTCAACATATTTATCAACCCAATTTTCAAATCGGTTGAAATCAGATACTTCCAGTTTCTTTTTGATTCCAAAAACCCAAGAAAAAGCAATTGTTGAACATTCATTATACGGTTGATTAAGAAGTTGTTCACACAAATCGAGTATTTCATCTTTGTGTAATTTTTTAACTTCTGAAAAATATTTTTTAGCGATGTGCCTTACAATTGGAGTTCGAACCCCTAGAAAATGAACTTTTTCATTAAAGTACTTCTCAGCACCTTCTTTATATTTAGGATCGATATTTTCTTTTAATTCAGTAATTATTTTAGATATCATTTTTTTCCAATGTAAATAAAACTAAATTCCCCTGAAGATTTAGCTTGAATTGTTTTGAATCCAACAGACTTACATATTTTTTTGAACTTTTTTATTGTCCATTGATTGTGTTCAATATATTCTTCTTCAAAACTATTGAGGTAGTTTCTTTGGTTAAACCATTCTTTAAATTTTTTTCTGCTCCGTTTTCTAAAATCATAAATAATTATACTCCCATTTTTGTTTAGCTGTTTGTAAAATACATTAAGCTGATGTTTAAGATTTATTTTTTCATGATGTAATACAAACATGCAACTTATTGAGCTGTATTTTTTGTTTATTTTTGAGGTGTTTTTGAAATTGATATTTTGTAGCTTGTACTCTTTGTTTGCAGTTTTTATTCTTTTAATGTCCAAATCAACTGCATCAAAGCATTTTTTAGGAAAACGTTTAGCCAACATATTTACGATAATTCCATAGCCACAACCAAAATCAAGGTGATTGTTTGAGATATAATTTAATGCGTTATTTTTATCAAGAGTGTTTACTTTTTTCCGGGCACTATTTTTTAAGTTATATTTATGTTTCATACTACAACAAGTCTCTTTTCATCATCTGCGTATTTCCAATGAATTTCTCCAAAAACACAACCTGTGCATGTTGAATCCATTGGATACCATTTGTTATTAATGTAAGCTTCAACATAAACATGGCCTGGAACAAATACAAATCTTGCATCGATTCCTACTGCTTCAAGTAAGGTTGCAAGTAGAACGGATGCATCATCACAATCACCGCCACCATTGACCAAACTTTCTTTAGCTGTTTTGATATATTCGATGTGACTTGGGTCTGAAATATACTCAAAATTTTGCTGGACAAATCCAAACATTGCACGAGCTTGACATTTTTTCTGATTTGAATCGCAAGCGATAACTACGATTTTATCTGCAACAGATTTGATTTCAGAATCAATAACGACATAATCTTTAATATTATTTGATTCAACTCGATCATATTCTTGAATATTTGAAACTTCTGCAATTGTTGGAATTCGAGATGGTGGAGGATCAATAGAAATCTGGTAATATGGAATTGCCATTGCGACCATTAGGAATATAAGAAATGCACCTAAAATCCATTTTATTGGAGATGACTTTTTATCTTCTAGTTCTTCTTCAAAATGTTCAATAATATCAGGTAATTCACTCATTTAGAACTGAAACAATTTTACTTTTACTAGTTTTCCCTTTCAAAATTGTGGCTTTCCAGCCTTTTTCTTTTTTTAGAAACTTAATTAGCTCAGCATTTGCTTTTCCATCTTGAGCTGGTGAAGAAATCGCAATCTTTAGAAAGCCATCTTGTTCTTCTAGAATTTCAGTTTTCTTAGCATTTGACTTAACTTGGATTCTGATGTGCATATAATATTAAGTGGATTAAAGTTTTTCAGCTTTTTGTTTAAGCAGATGCTAATTCAATCATTTTGTTTTTATCTTCATATCCAATAAGTCGATTATAATTATGCAAAGTAGGTGATATGCTGATTCCAATCTCTCGATATTGATTCATTAAATCTTTTATTTTTTCAGAATCTTTTGCACTAACTGCTTTGCAAAATTCAAAATCTAATTTTTCTTCTATTTCGATTAGTTTTTCTAGTTCTGAATCTTTAGGTATCGTTTTAAGAAGTTTTTTGCCCGTAACTATTGGAAAAGTATCGAGATTTGGTTTAAGATCACTTTTAATCGTTGTTTTAATATGTTCATATAATGACTTAGTTGTTGCGTATAGTAACATAAAATAACAATTGAGAAAAGCTTAAAAGAATTATTATTGCAGAGTATTTACTTTTTCTTTTCTTTACTGTAGCCAAATCGATTAACTTGTTTACAATCTGAGCAAAAATATTCAATACATTGCGTTTTCTGATTTGTACGAATTTTACAATTTTCTCCCGGAAGAAAATATACACCGCATTTGTGACAAAATTCACGTCGGTGTTTGGTAGGAAGTCTAACATTATATCGCATACTGATTTTTTGTGCTAGCTTGACATATCTACTAGCTCTTTTTGGTTTATCTGGAGCAATTTTCCTTGCTTCAGAAAAGAGAATCTCAATTCGTTCTTTTGCGATTCTTAGCCAACCTTGTGGTTTATGTCTGCGATCATTTTTTCTCATAAAATATATATTATTTGAACAATATAAGCTTTAATATTCACCTGAACGTTGTCTAGCTTGCATATCTTTGTGTTGAGACCGTTCATAACTTCGATTATATTTTTTCTTTTCAGTCACACGTGGAGCTAGTAAAGCAATTCCCGTTTCTAATTTACTGATTATATCCATTATTTTATCTTCTTTTCCGTGAAGTGTATCTATTTGTGAATCAGGATTACATAGACTTTCTAAATCACGAATTTGCTTGCGTGTGGCTGTTAATTGTTTTTTCCAACTAGATAATTTATTTTTTTCTAATATAAGTTCATGTTTAATTTTTCCTTGTTTATGAAATATCTCTTGCGTATTACCAAAAATCCATTCATTTGAGGCAATAACTGCTTCTTCAGGAGAATATACTTGTAATTTTTTAATTTCTTGTTTTAATTCATTAAGTTTCGAATCATTTGTAAACCGTGGAAGAAGTGAAG
>CAZGVA010000066.1:0-3978 GCA_964528765.1 Candidatus Woesearchaeota archaeon
AATTATCACAAATGACGGTGTTACAATTCTTGATGAAATGGAGATAGAACACCCTGCAGCTAAAATGATTGTAGAAGTTTCAAAAGTTCAAGAAGAAGAAGTTGGTGATGGCACAACTACGGCAGTAGTTCTAGCAGGTGAGTTTTTACACTCATCAGAAGATTTACTTGACAAAAATATTCATCCAACAGTTATTGCTGATGGATACAAACTTGCTGCACAAAAAGCTCAAAGTTTACTTCAGGAATTAGGTGAAAAAATTGATATTAATAATCGCGATAATTTGAAAAAGATTGCAATGACTGCCATGTTTGGTAAAAACGTGGAATGGGCAAGAGAAAAGTTAGCTGAAATTGCAGTTAGTGCGATTTTTCATATAACTGAAAATGGTCAAGTAGATTTAGATAATATAAAACTTGAACAAAGAGAGGGTGGCGGTAGTGCTGATACTGAATTAATTGAAGGAGTAATACTTGATAAAGAAAGAGTTCATCACGATATGCCTTGTAAAATTCTAAATGCAAAAATTGCTTTAATTGATACGCCCTTTGAAATTAAATCTACTGAAATTGATGCTAAAATTCAAATAACTGACCCAAATCAATTGCAAGCATTTTTAGATCAAGAAGAACGTATTATCAAAGAATACGTTACTGCAATAAAATCTTCTGGGGCAAATGTATTATTTTGTGAAAAAGGTATGGATGATTCTGCACAACATTATTTATCTCAGCAAGGAATTTATGCAGTTAGACGAGTTACTCGAAGTGACATGATTAAATTATCTAAAGCCTCTGGTGCTAAAATTATTTCTAAAATTAAAGAAATTAAATCAACCGACTTAGGCCAAGCAGGTGTTGTTGAAGCTAAAAAATTAGGTGATGAAGATATGACTTTTGTAACTAAATGCAAGAACCCTAAAGCTGTTACAATTATTCTTAGAGGTGGAACTGCACACGTGGTTGCTGAAATTGAACGCGCAATAAAAGATGCACTTGGAGATCTTGCTGCAGTTATTCAAAATCAAGTTTGTGTTGCAGGTGGTGGTGCAATTGAAATTGAACTATCAAAAAGATTACGAGAATATGCAGAATCTTTAACCGGTCGTGAGCAATTGGCTGTGCAAGCATTTGCCGAATCTCTTGAAATAATACCTCGCACATTATCTGAAAATGCTGGATTAGATCCGATTGATATGCTCACTGCACTTAAAGCGGCACATGATAATGGACAAAAATGGGCTGGAATTAATGTATTTACTGGAAAAACTCAACAAATGTGGGATGCAGGTGTTATTGAGCCACTTAAAATTAAAACACAAGCAATACAATCTGCCACAGAAGCTGCAATATTAATCTTACGAATTGATGATGTAATAAGTTCTGGTGAAACACCTAAAGAAACACCTCAAAATATGATGTAATTAATATTTGTATTTTTTCCAAAGAAGTATTGCGCTAAATAACACAAGTGAAAAAGTTCTACTTGCAAGACTAATTCCTGAAAAAATATCTGCTGCTTTTTCTGATAAAAATATTTTTCTTCGCAAAGATTGTTCGCGTTGCATTTTTTTAATATTAAATAACTTATTTAAACTTTACGTAAGTTTATTTATAAATTTTGTAAAGCTTTATATTTTCCGAAGTATATAGGTTTGATTATGTCCAAGAAAAGAAGTAGAGATGATGCTATCGATGAGTATGAATTAATGCCCATAAAACCACTTAGAGATTTACAAAGAGAAGTTCGTCAACTGAAAAAAGAATTAAAAAAAGAAGATAGCACTGAAAAATTATTAGTTAAACTCCTTAATTCAAATCTTTCAACACAACAACGAATTATTGAACAAAATTATAAACTTGAAGAAATTAAAATTCATCTTAATAAATTTACTGAATTAATAAAAGAAATTGATACCGATGACGATTACCAAAAAGAAATAGATAAGATTCATTTTAAATTAGATTCTTTACATGGCAGACATGATGACTTGTCAAATGTATTTAAGGAACTAAAATCACAAAAAGTATACTCTGCATTTAGAAGGTTACCTAGTGGTATCCCAATACGTTATAAACGAAAACATGCGAAATATGAAAAATAAAAACGGTATGACTCCAATTGTAGCAATCATCCTACTTCTTATGATGACGATTGCTGCGGCAAGTGCTAGTTTTTACTGGCTTATACGCATTCAAAGTCAAATGCAAGGTGGTGCTGAATCTTATCAAGAAAATATATTTGATAGATTAGCTTCAACAGTTAATTGGTTAGATGCAGATTATAATGCAACAACTGAAGTATTGACTATCTATTTACAAAATGTTGGAACAACTGATATTCCTTTGGATAATTCTACAGCAAACCCGACAACCACATGGATTCTCAAAGATAGTGAGCAATTTACAATTTGTGAATCTAAATTTGATGGCGTAACTACTAATGCAGATTGTTATATTGGTTGCGGACCTACTTCGAAACTTCAAGCCGGATCAAGTTCAACGTTATATATAAATTTAACAGACACTTCGTGCGATGTTTCTGGATATACTGACGATAGTTTAATGAGAGTTTCAATATTCTTTAGTGGCGATGCAATGACTTCAGGTACCTTTGAAACTTGAACAAATAACTTTTATAGTTCTAAACATATAAAATAAAATGAAGTACAAATTAAATAAGCGTGGACTTAATGCAATAATTGCAATGTTGCTATTACTTATGATGACGATTGCAGCTGCGAGTGCTGCTTTCTATTGGTTTGTACAAATACAAAGTGAGTTGCAAGGTGGTACAGAAGCGTATACTGAGAAATTATCTGAAACCGTTTCTGCATTAGTTAAAATATCAGATGTTAATATTTTGTCAGATGAATCAATTAAAATGGTTTTACACAATGTAGGTAATGCAGATATACCGATGGGTAAAGAAAATTTAGTTTGGATTTTAAAAGATCGCAATCAAAATGTTGTGTGTACACAAACATTTGATGGTAATATTTCAAGTGAAAATAAAACATTTTGTCAAGACGGGTGCGCAGGAGATTTACGTGTTAAAGAAATACGCACGATTGTAATTAATTTAACTAACTCTTCAAATGAATGTTATCTCGGAACATATGCTAATGAAAGTTTATTTTATTTTAAAATTGATTTTGGTGGCATAACTCAAAGCGCAGATCAATTTAAGAAAAGCGTTCCGTACTAGCTAAGGTTAGATAGTTTTATATATTCTTAAAGATACAGAAAAGATTATGAAGTCTTTTGGTAAACCGAAGAGATGTAACAAGAAAGGAATAACGCCCATTATTGCAGTAATACTACTTCTTATGATGACCGTTGCAGCAGCAGGTGCCGCATTCTTTTGGTTTATACGATTACAAAGTGAGTTGCAAGGTGGTACAGAAGCATACCAACAAGTTTTATCTCAAAAAGTTAGTGCAAAAGTTGATGTTATAACTGCGAGATATGATGGAGATTACTTGTATATTTATTTAGTTAATCATGGTAATAATGCCGTACCAATAACTGCCACAAATACTACTCCAACAACTACTTGGATTCTTTCAGATCCTGAAAATACTGTTATTTGCTCAGGTGGTTGGTACAGTGGTACTGAAGGCGCCACATGTGCGTCAGGTTGTAATGAAGATCTTAAAATAGGTGAAGTAAGAAAAGTACAATTAATTTTAGCAGATCCATGTGATGATATCGGAGATATAACTTATGGTAATGATACGATGTTTTCAATAAATTTGGATTTTGGTGGAGTTGCAGGTACTGGTGCGCACTTCTTAAAATAATTCTTCAATAAATATATAAGTGACTAAACACAGCTATATCATGCACAATAGAAAAGGAGATGTTAATGTCATTTCTGTATTAATTTTACTAATGTTTGTATTTGCAATTGGTAATGGCATGTATTACTGGTTCACTCGAATGCAATCTGAGTCTCAACAAATAACTACGCAATATA
>CAZGVA010000067.1:0-3784 GCA_964528765.1 Candidatus Woesearchaeota archaeon
CTGGTAGCGCGCCTGGTTGGCAATCAGGAGGTCCTGTGTTCAAATCACAGCTGGTCCATATTCAAAATCTTTTTATGTATTAAATTGATTAAATAATATGAAAAAAAGTCACAATCAGAGTAGCATTGATAGAAGAAATCGAGTAAAGCAAGCAGTTAAACTATATAAAAAAGGTATAAAGATGCCTAAAATTGCGCACGAGCTCGGTATTTCTACGTCAACAGTGGAAACATATCTCTCTGAAGAAGGTATATCTATGCTAGAAAAATTACCTGCACCAACACAAATAAAAACAATTAAAAAAATATGCTTAATCAACAAAGCGCACCTGTTAATCTACACAATCATACTTATTTGCTTAGTATTAATTGTATTATTTTTTTAAAATAAATGGTATTGAATTTTTAAAAAAAGCGTAATCAACATATATAAATAAGATTATATCTAAGTAAACAATTACCAATTATCGAATTCAGATGTATTATCTTCATCAAATTTACCAAAAAGATCTCTTTCAATGAATTCAAAAAACAGACCAATTTGAGGTAATTTATTATTATGATCATTTCGCTCAGAAATGATTTTCCATGATTTTTTTTCATCTTTTGAATTTGGTATGCGCTCTATTCGATAGCCCAATAATTTTTTTAAGGGTTTTGGAAAAATCTCTTTAACGGGATTATCTAGTGCGAGGTGCCAACCGTGTACGATTCCGTTTGCGTAAGATACTGCACGTAAAATTTGTTTTTTATTTTTTAATATTTCTTCTGGCGATAATGTATACATTTTTTCACATACATCCTTAACATATTTTACTTTAGGTAAGGGTACAAAAACTCGTTCTAAATCTTCAAAAGGGCGGTGTTCGCCACCATTTGTAATATTTTTTTGGTGTTGTGCATTATTTATTGGTGTGTAAGTCTCTACTAAATTAAGAACATTCTCAATTGTATCTATGTTTGATATACCATTTAAACTAGCGAAATCAAAAGGCATTTTTTCTATTCCATTTAATACTTTTTTCCAGTCAGATAAACCATTGAATAATTGATACACTTCACTTTTAAATCGGTATGAAAGTTCATATGTATGATGTATACTATTTTGCGATATAAATTGTTCGAATCGATTAATCTGTCGATGTTTGCCCCAGCGAGCGTTTACTTCATCAAATTCAGTATCAATTTGTTCGCCCGGATTAAATAGTCCGCGCGCAACAATTTCTATAGATAAAATATTTGGATAGGTAGGACATATTGAATAAAGTGTTCCAGAAGGTATTTTAACAACATCTTTATGCGCTAAATTTATCATACTGCCTGTCTCATTTTCTCTCTGAATTAACATTGAACCAATTGGTATGGTTTGATCGGATTTGTTTTTCTTTTTTGGCGGTTTTGTTTTTACAGTTAATACCATGTCATTTGTAGCTCTAAACAAAGGTGTTGGAACTAAATAAGAAACAAATGTCTTTGAAACGCCCAAATATGTTTGGGAACTTTCTGTAATCGCTTCTTTAACAAAAAAACCTTTTGAATCCAAAGTATAATCTTGTTGTGTTATCGCTTTGGTTTGTTCTTGTAAATTATCTGTATCTGTAAATACTGTATATAACCTTTGAACAAGACCTTTTTCAAGGCTATTGATAAAATTATTATTTGAAATAGGTATAGTTGAAATGTCTAATGTCATTTAAACATTACAAACAAATTACTTTTAAAATGATTGTTTTATAATAATTTACAAAAAACTATGAAAATATCGCTTAGGAGAAATATTTATAAGCAGGTTTAAAGGCATAATATATCCTTAAAGCATATTCGTCGAGGTAGCTCAATTGGTAGAGTGCCGGTCTCATGAAGCTTTTTTCTTTAGAAAAGAAAAAAACTTGCAAAAAAGAAATTATTTTTGTAAGAAGCTTAAGACAGCCGGAGGTTGGGGGTTCAAGAAGCCTTTCTTTTTAAAAAAAGAAACGTTTGCGAAAGAAAAATTACTTTTGCAATGGCTATGAAAATCCCCCTCTCGACATTTTTTATTTTAACGTCTGCTTTGAGAATTAGAACTATTTGATCTACGTGGTCTGGATGATCCCGAGCCATGTCCGGAAGATCTTCTTGGACCGTCACGTCGACCATAGAATTGACTTTGTCTTCCACCACGTCCACCTGCAGAACCTCTAAATGTTATTTTAGCTATTCCAATTTCAGGTGTTTCTTCACGTCTAATATCATCATTAAGTCGGTTAACTTTAGAAAAATTATCATGATCTCTATCAGATAATAATGTAATTGCTTCACCCTCTTTGCCTGCTCTCGCAGTTCTACCAATTCTATGAATATATTGTTTAGCGTCTTTACAAACATCATAATTGTATACATGCGATACGCCTTTAATATCTAAACCTCGTGCTGCAACATCTGTACAAATTAATGCGTACGTTTTACCTTTATGAAAATCTTGTAAGATTTGTTTTCGCTTACTTTGCGTAAGACCGCCATGTATTGCACAACTTTGTATACCATTTGCTTTCAAATTTTTTGCAACAAAATCGGTGTTTCTCCGAGTATTACAAAATACCATAACTAATCCTGATGTTTCTTTGCTAAGCAATTGGACAAGTAAAGAAAACTTTTGCGTACTTAAAACATCAACATAAGTTTGTTTTAATTTTGATGCGTCAACAAATTTTTCTACAGAAATCTTCTTTGGATTATGCATAAATTTTTTCTCTAGATTGCGTAATTCTCCCGAAACTGTTGCAGAAAATAATAATGTTTGGCGTTTTTTTGGAACTTCTTGTATAATTTTTTCAACATCACGTGAAAATCCCATATCTAACATTAAATCTGCTTCATCTAAAACAAGTATTTTGACTTTCGTTAAATTAACCGTATTCCTTCGAATATGATCAAGTAAACGTCCTGGCGTTGCTACAACTGCTTCGCCTTTCCTTAATTTATCAATTTGATTATTAATCGAAACGCCGCCATAAACTTTAACAATATTTATTTTTTTATATTTGGCAAAACTCTCTAATGCGTCTGCTACTTGTTCGGCAAGCTCGCGTGTAGGTACTAATACCAGTGATTGTATTCCTTTTTTAGGAATTGTATTTTTAATTATTCCGCAACTAAATGCGAAAGTTTTTCCAGATCCGGTTCTAGATCCGCCAATAACATCGCGACCTTTAAGTATTAATGGAATTGTTTTTATTTGAATTTCTGTTGGTGTATCGAAATACTGCTCTTTTATTGCATCTAAAATCGGCTTAATTACACCTAACGCTTTGAATGATTGTTTTGTTTTCATTTTTCACCTTATATTTATCTATTGTTTATTAGATTATACAGATTTAAGGCTATATAAACGTATTCCTCGCCTTTATTTAAGGTATTTATCGTTAATAACTTAATACATCCATATCTTCTTGCTCAAGAGAAACGCCATGTATTAAAAAAGTTACTTTAAGTGCATCTGAATCCATTGGTTTTTTCAAAGTTGTTTCTAAAGACCTAACGGTTTCTTGTATTGATTTTGTGCCGTCTTTAAATTCATTAATAATTTGCTCATGTTCCATAAACTGTACATCCTTTTTTTTCATTTTATATGGTCCAAAACTTCTACTTAAACCAAACATCAAATTAATATTTTCACCTAAAGCTTCTTGAACCTCTTCAATATTGATGCCAGTGGTATTATTTATAAAAAAATATACTTTCCTAAATGATTTAGGGTTGAACATATTTGATTCAGAAATTTTTTGTACCAATATATCGCTAAGAAA
>CAZGVA010000068.1:0-3328 GCA_964528765.1 Candidatus Woesearchaeota archaeon
CGTGGTAATATTCTTGCACTAAAGCGTTTAGTTTATTCTCCCGAAGTAACTGCAGAAGATGGAGAAGAATTTGAAGTTAGAGAGGAGTATAAACCGAAAAATGATCAGACTTTTTTTGGGTAATATATTCTCGGTTCGATAAAATATTAATAAGGCCAGTTATTTTTTTAGTTAATGGTTCTTAATAAAAATGGTAAATATAATAATAAGAATTACCATTTTAACAAAAAGAACGCTCTTGAAGTTATAAAATCGATTTTACCATATAATGCAATACCTGTTCCGGAAGATCGTTTTTATGAAAATATGCAATTATTAGGTTATTCTGATCAAGATAAAGCTAATCTAGTTGCATTAACCACAATTTTGACACCACAAGTTGTTGGAGAAGAATTATTTAGCAGACTTTCAGATAATTTACCTTCTGCCAATGCTATACATACACCTGAAGCATATAAAGCACTACCTGTAAGAAATATGGGATTTATACTAAACCAGCAAAAGAACTCATATGATTTATTAGTTGATAAAATTTTTGGGCAAGATACGGAAAAAAAGCACGATTGGAAAGGTGATTTTCGTAATGTATTTAATCCAGATTCTACGAAAAATATAAAATTATTAACAGATTTTCCAGGAATACGACAAAAAACTGCTAATTTAATGGTACTTAATATATCTTATTATGAGCTATTTACTGAAGAGTTTAAAGTATTGAATTCTAATTTTAAAGATATTCGATTACCTGTTGATTTGCATACCTGTCAAATCTCTATGCGAACAGGTATAGTGTCATCAGATACAAATTCATTTCATGGCGATATGTTAAGAGATTACTTGCGCAATAATTTAGATTTAACTATTCGTGAAATGCGAAGCACATTAGATTATTGTATGATTTCAAAAGGACGTTTAACCAATATGATTCATAGAGCATTTTATAATTTAGGTTCACTTACTTGCAGTCCGAAAAAATGTGATTGTTCTATTGTCGATAAATGCACGTTTGTTTATCGTTTAGATCATAAAATCAGTAAATATCATGTTGATTCAAAAAAACAAATGAAATTTTTCTAATCAAATTTCATAATTCGTTCTTTAAAATCATGCTTTGCTAATAATATAACGCGACTTTTAACTTGCTCATCAAGTATTTTCCACTTTAATTCTTTGGCAAGTTTTTCAGAAAAATCTTGTATTTCTGAATGCAGAGGCATCGCTTCTTTAGGTAGGCGCTTGCGTGAATATCCCATGTGCATATAGCTTTTGACTTCAACCATAAGTGGTTGCTTTGCATCACCTTGTGCAATTTTCAAAAGTTTAGCAAATCCCGAAATATCTTTATCATTATATTCGTTGATTACAGTTACTCGAATAACTTTTCTACAATTTAATTTTGGCAATAATGAAAGAGTTTTGTTCAATCTTTGCCATCCATCTTTGTTTAATGGAATATTGATTTTTTTGAATTGTTCGGGTGTTGTTGCATCAAGAGAAATATATAGTTGCGTTGGAAGACTATTGTTTTCTGCAAGTTTTTCAAGAACTTCTGAATGCTGACCATTTGTTACTAGAAATGTTGTTTTTCCTTGTTTATGTAATTCAGTAATTAATTCACCAAGTTTGGGATAAAGTGTTGGTTCACCCGTTAATGAAAGAGCAAAATGCATTGGTTCTTGTGCTTCTTTAAATTTTTCATCATTGGTTTTTTCATTTCCACCAAATCCAGATAATTTTCTAATTTGAGATTTAACACAACCTGTAATGATATCTGAAGGCGAATCAACATTAGAATCCATTTTTGTTCCAATATTGTATTCATGAGGTCTCCAGCAAAATATACATTTTTGGTCGCAAAATCCTGCAGAAGGACTCATTTGAGCACACATATGGCTTCGAATACCGTAAAATTTTTGTTTGTAACAAACACCCTCGTCACGTAGACTTTTTTTGCACCATGAACATATTTCTAATGCAGTATGGTTGCCAATTATTTCATAATGCATTTTTTCCAATTTGTTTTTTAGTTCAATAGTTATTTTTGACATAAAAAATTCATAAACTAATGTTTATAATATGTGCGTTTAGTCATCAAAATTACAATTTAATGCAAAAGTACCATCAACAGCACAAATTATTGAGTTATCTTCAATATTAAATGAATTAATTTCATTATTATCATATTTTTTCTTGCAGCAAATATTTCTGGCAGAATTGTCTGCTAATAGATTTAATTTTTCAATTACGATATCATAGTTTTCACTTAACCGACCCGTTTCATGATTTAATTCTGCTTGTAATTGGTGTAACTCGCTTTCTTTTGAAGACATACTTTTTTTAGTTTCAGATAAACTACTTTCAAGAGTTGTTTTACTTGTACTCAAGTCATTTGAATTAGATTTACAAGCAGATAGCTCATCTTCACAAATATCTAGATTATCCGAGTAAACTGTAAAACCTGTAAGTTTAGGACCAACAAATACTACAAGTAAAAGAATAATAACTATTGCAACAACCGGTAGCACGATTTTTTTATGTTTCATAATTCCCGATATTTCGTCAAGCATACTCATAGGTTATAAGAATCTACTCTTTAATAAATATTTTCGTAGTAGTTTGATAAATCTGCGTTTCTATTTTTAAAATAGACTCATTTTTAAGTTCAGATAATTTTTCAAGTGCATATGAAACATTCACTGGTTGGTTTTCGCCTCCAATCGGCGATAAAAATGGTGAATCGGTTTCAGTGATAATCTTATTAAGAGGTGCAAGCTCTGCAGTTTTATTAAATCCTTTTCGTGTCCAGAAGTTGGCAGGAACGCCAAAATAAAATCCAGATTTAATTGCTTTTTGGATTAATACAGCATCCCCTTCAAAACAATGTAATATAATTGGAACTTTTGCAGTTTTCAGCATAGTTAATACCTTATTTTCTGCACCTCTTGTATGAACGCTTAACGGTTTATTTAATTTATTAGCTAATTTAATAATTTGGTTGAAAACTTTGATTTGTTTTTCTTTATCTGCGGATTTTTTAATATGATAAAAATCTAATCCAACTTCACCTATTGCAACAATCTTTTCTTTATTTTTTTCAATAAATTCAAGGTTTTCTTTAATTTCTTTTCCAGTCATATTAAGTACATCATTAGGATCGATACCAATCGATGCATGAACATTGGGAAATAACTCGGAATAAGATAAAACTTGTTTATTACTTTTTAAATTTCCACCAACTGCGACAATTAAAACATTTTTAGAAACTATTTCCTGTACAGGTCTTTCGCAAATATCTATGTGGCAATGACTATCAACTAACATGTTAATT
>CAZGVA010000069.1:0-3290 GCA_964528765.1 Candidatus Woesearchaeota archaeon
AAGGATTATATATACCAAAATCTCATGGATAATATAGTAGTTCTATCTAAAAATGTATTAAAAACTTTCAAACAAATCTTTGAAGATGGTTATGATACTAGGCATGTAGATAAATTGATAGACAATATAAATCATTATATTCAAATAATTTTTTATTATATATGAGTAACCCTGACGAATTTTATAAAAAACGTTTAATTGACTCTGAAGCCAGTTTAGTAAAATCACTACGGAAAGTAAGACAAAAAATTAATAACTTCGATCCAAGTGATTATTGTTTTGCAGTATTTATCAAAGATAGTTGGGAAGATGAAGGTGGAAAATCAATCGGAGTGGCTACAGCCGGTTCATTGTCTGAAGTATTATTTAAAACAGTAGTTGCATATAATTTAGAAAATAAATCAAATGTAAGTTTAATTGAAATGAATGCTGCGTTGGGTGAACAACCTTCTGCGCCAGAAAAATATCCTACAGGCAGTAAATATTTCTTTGGGGTTAAAGAAAGCGATGGAACGCCTTATGAATTATTGGATATAAAAAAAGCAAGGGGCATTAGTTTCTTTAAAAAAGATGATGTCGAAAGAATTCTTTTAGATGAAGGTATATCTGCAGATAATATTAAAATAATACTAAAATAAAAAAATATTCGATTTATTTCTTTGGTTTAATTACTTTAAAGCCAGTATATTTCCATAAACATTTTGGAATCTTAACTGAACCATCTTTTTGCTGGAAGTTCTCCAGTATTGCAGGAATTGCTCTAGATGTTGCAATTGCAGTATTATTCAACATGTGAACGTATTTCTTTTCACCTGTTTTCTTATCCAAATATTTTGTATTCAAAGTTACTGCTTGATAATCTTTACAATTACTACATGAAGTAACTTCTCGGTATGCACCAGCACCTTCATTTTGCCCAGGCAACCATGCTTCAATATCGTACTGCAATGCTTGCTTATTTCCAATATCTCCTGTGCAAATAACTACAACCCTAAATGGAATTCCAAGTTCTTTCCACATTTTTTCAGTAACATCTTCCAATTCTTTGAAAAATTTAGGTGAATCTTCCGGTTTACAATAAACAACTTCTTCAACTTTATTAAATTGATGCATACGAATAGTTCCCTTATCATCTCTACCATGTGCTCCAACTTCTCGCCTAAAACAAGTACTTATTCCACCCAATTTAAATGGAAGCTCATCTTCAGGAATTACTTTATCTTGTTTTAATGCGACCAACGGAAGTTCAGATGTACCAATTAAATACAAATCATCATTTTCAATTTTATAGATTGTATCTTCAAATTCGGATAAATTAACTCCGCCGGCAAGTGCTGCGCGATTCATCATTAAAGGTGGCCAAATCATATTAAAACCATGTTTAACAAGAATACTAATTGCATAATTTTGGATAGCTAAATCTAACCGAACTGCTTCATTTTTGAAATATACGAAACGAGAACCTGCAACTTTTGCACCCATATCAAAATCAAATAAATCCAAATCTAACCCTAATTCAATATGATCCTTATGTTTAAAATTAAATTTTGTCTTCTTACCAACATATTTTATTGGAACATTTTCCGAATCATCCTTACCTTTTGGGATTTCATCTTCTAAAATATTACCTACTTCCATACGTGCAGAATCACGTTTTTTCAATATGTCTTTTATTCTAGCATCTTGTTTTTGAATATTATCTGCAACTTGTTTCATTTCTTTAATATTTGATACTGCAGACTTGCCAGACTTTTTAAGCTGATTAATCTCTTGAGAAACTTTATTTCTCTTAGCTTTTAGCTGCTCAACTTTCTTGAGCGCATTACGCCACATTTCATCGTACTTGATAACCGCATCTAAAAACTTTGTTCCATGATCACGCTTAATCTCACTCTTCCGAATAATTTCGGGGTTTTCTCTAAACAACTTTATATCTAACATTTTTTTTCACCACATTCATTTAATTTAACATTTTGTATGCTAAGCGTCGGGAACGGGATTTACATCGAACAAGTTCGCTTAAAACGAACTACGCTCATTTTGAACCCGTATATCCGTAAGGAAATAGCCTTCCTGTAAACGAAAAGTTTCTTTCTTTTCGCAAACCGTTTCTTTTAAAGAAAAGGCCGTAGCAGGGCTACGCAGTACCAGATTGTGCCATCCCGACATTTTTTTTCAGCGTTAGCTAATCTAAAAATTCCTGCAGAACAAAAAATAGTTCTGCTTACATTGAACTAGATGAACTAGAAACTGAAAAGCTTTCAGCTAGTAAAACTGATTTCTTTATCTTCTCAACAATTATATTTACTAGCATAGTATCCTTCAAGAAAAATGATTAAAAGGGTTTCTATTTTAGCTTATCACACTTTTTTATGATTTCACCAATTAAATTTAGTGTCGTATCAATATCTTTCTTGTGACAAATTGTATTTGCTGCATGTATGCTTCTAACTGGAATAGAAATTCCGCCAGCTAATATACCTTCACGAGTTAATTGAATCATAGCTGCATCAGTCATTCCACCTTCAACAATTTCAGTTTGATAGTCCAGTTTTTTGCCTTTTGCTAAACTTATTAAAAATTGTCGCATATTTTGTGGAACCATTACACCACGACCACCTGCTTCTAAGAAAGTTATAACAGGACCCTTACCCAATTGAAGGTTAGTTTCTTGTGGTTTAACTGCAGGAATGCCTCCCGCAATCGTAGTATCTACTGCAATTGCAAAATCTGGGTTTAATTTATACGCAGCAGTGCGAGCACCCTTCAAACCAGTCTCTTCCTGTGTTGAAAATACAAAGTAAAATGTTCCTTTTGATGGTTTAAAATTCTTAATTGCTTCAATTAATAAGTAAACACCTAATCGATTATCAAATGCTTTTCCAATGAAAGTTTTATCAGTCAAACTCATAAATTCTGATACAAAAGTTACGGCATCACCTTTTTGAATACCCATTCGTTCAATTTCCTTGTCATCTTTAGCACCAACATCAATAAACAATTCATCAGATTTCATAATTTTACTTTGTTCTTCTTTCTTTTGAATGTGTGGCGGTCTGCTTTCAATCATTCCGTAAATAGGTTTTTTATTAGTCCAAATAACAACGCGTTGATCTAAAAGAATTCTATCATCGATTCCACCAATTTTTACAAATCTTAACACGCCTTCTTTTTCAATAAATTTTACAACAAAACCAACGTCATCCATATGTGCTGCAAACTTTACTGTCGGGCCCTTATCCCTACCAACAACTTTTGCAATAACATTCCCAAGCGTATCGACTTCAATT
>CAZGVA010000070.1:0-3074 GCA_964528765.1 Candidatus Woesearchaeota archaeon
AAGAAAAATTTGTTAAAATTATTACACATGTAAATAAATTAATTAGAGATATTGCTCCAGCAGAATATAAAGAATCCTGGCAAGTAAATGTTCAAGATGGCTCTGTTGCTTTTGGTTCAGCGTATCATAATTGGGCGCTTAGTGTTCCACTTATGAAAACTAAAGGAATTAGTTTCAAAGATATTATTGATGCATATAATACTGGAGACGATGATGATTGGAAAAAATTAGCAGACAAAGCACCTTTATCTGAAGTTGCATTAGATATGGTATCAAAACATTGTCCAAGTCCTAAAGACTCTCAAAAATATAGAATTCCATATTTGTGGAAAGGTGATATTGATTCAAAATTAGGTCAGCAAATGATTAATTGCGACCCAGATGGAGAATTAGTTTTTATAGTTACAAAGATGAAAGTTGATCCACAAGCAGGTGAATTAGCTTTTGGACGAGTTTTCTCAGGAAAGCTTGAAAAAGGAAAAGAAGTTTATCTCAATGGCGCTAAACTAGCGGGTAGAATACAACAAACAATGCTGTTTAAGGGCGGAGGTACTAGTCGAATAGTTGTTCCAGAAGTTTTTGCGGGAAATGTTGCTGCAGTCGTAGGTTTACGTGCTGCAACATCTGGAGAAACGGTTTCAGAGCAACAAATTGAAACTTTCGAAGGAATTAAACATTTATTTGATCCAGTTGTTACAAAAGCAATTGAAGCTAAAAATCCACAAGACCTTGCAAAATTAATTACAGCGCTTAGACAAATCGCAAAAGAAGATCCTACAATAAAGATTGAGATTAATGAGGAAACTGGAGAAAATTTAATTTCAGGTTTAGGAGAACTTCACTTGGAAATTAAAGAGCACATTCTACAAAGAGATATGGGATTAGATATTGTTGTATCACCACCAATTGTTGTTTATAGAGAAACTGTTGAAAAAGCAAGTCCACAAGTTATGGGTAAATCTCCTAACAAACACAATAAATTATTTATGATTGCAGAACCACTTCCAGTAGAAATTGCTAACGCAATAACATCCGGCGATATTCCAGAAGGTCGAATTAAGAAAATTAAACCAAAGATTCTTGAAGCAATGACTGCCAATGGTATACCTCGAGATGAAGCAAAACGAACTTGGGACGTTTACAAAGGTAACTTATTTGTTGACGAAACTCGTGGAATTGTGCATATTGGAGAAATCCAAGAGCTCGTTGTTCAAGCATTTGAAGAAGCAATTAATGCAGGTCCGTTAGCAAGAGAACCTGCAACAAACATAAAATTAAGACTCGTTGATGCTAAACTTCATGAAGATTCAATTCACAGAGGTCCAGGACAAATTATTCCATGTATGCGAGAAGCAGTTTTTAATTCCATGCTTACAGCAGGTGACGTTCTTTTTGAACCAAAACAAACAATTAGAATTGATAGTCCAGTTGACTTTTTGGGATCTATTTCAAAACTTGTTAACAGTAGACGAGGACAATTATTAGAAACTGAACAATCTGGCGAACAATTAGTTGTTCAAGCCAAATTACCTGTTTCAGAAATGTTTGGATTTACATCAAGTTTAAGAAGCGCAACTAGTGGACGTGGAGTTTGGTTCTTAGTTGACCAAGTTTTCGAAAAAATACCGAGAGAATTACAAAATGAAACGGTACTTAGAATTAGAAAACGTAAAGGCTTGAAAGAAGAAATCCCAAGACCATCTGAAGAAGAATAATCTTCTTCCTTTTATATTTTTCAATAGATTTTTAAGTTTTACTAACCTTAAGTTATTATGAATTTTCAAGAACTATGTAGTTTAATGGAGCAAGCGAAACCAGGAGATTTTGTTTATATTGAGCACAGCGAAACAAAACGAGATGAAGAATTGGCTAAACCTCAAAATACGCAGAGAATCGACCGTAGCATAATGGTGTATGCATCACACCAAGTTCATCCTGCAAAGCACCACATAGATATCTCATTTATAGAAGTACATGGAATTGGTGAAAAATTCACAGATACAGATATGCCGGAGAGAGTTAGTTTAGAACACATGTTTAATATTTGTGGTGAAAATATTATTCCCGCAGATGCTGTTAAGGTTGGTGGAATTTACCTGTTAAATGACTTTTTACGTGATCGTAAATTAGCAGTTGATGAAAAAATAGCACAGGAATATTGTCAGGTTCTTTCGCGCATGAAGCAGTAGTATCTTTTTTGTTCATTTTGATTTGTTTTCTTTTGACGCAACCGCAATGTTTTTAAACGTTCTTAAATATATTATTTTCAGTTTACTCATAGTAAATTAAGTAAAATGAAACGCAAATTCGTTTACGAATTGCAGATTTTTGCTTAGATAAATAGGATAATTAAAATGGCACAAAAACCACATATGAACTTAGTATTTATCGGTCATGTCGATCACGGTAAGTCTACCTCAGTCGGTCGATTATTATATGATACCGGTGCAATCGACGAGCAGACCCTTAAGAAACTTAAGGAGAAAGCAGTAGAATTAGGAAAAGCTGGTTTCGAGTTTGCTTTTGTAATGGATAGAGTTAAGGAAGAACAAGAGCGCGGAGTTACAATTGACCTAGCTTATAAGAAGTTTGAAACTCAAAAATATTACTTTACAATTATTGATGCTCCAGGGCACAAGGATTTTATTAAAAACATGATTACTGGAACATCTCAAGCAGATGCTGCAGTATTAGTCGTTGCGGCAAATGATTCTGTAATGGAACAAACAAAAGAGCACGCATATCTTGCAAAAACTCTTGGCGTAGGCCAAATTATAATTGCTATAAACAAAATGGATATGGTTAATTACGACGAAGCAAAATACAACGCAGTAAAGAGCGATGTTTCAAAACTTTTAAGTCAAATTGGCTATAAAGTTGATGAAATTCCATTTGTTCCAATTTCTTCGTTAAAAGGAGATAATATTGCTAAAAAAACAGAGAAATCTACTTGGTATAAAGGACCTTGTTTATTGGAAGCATTAGATAAGCTAAAACCGGTTGAATTACCAACAGGTTTTCCATTAAGAATGCCTGTACAAGATGTATATACAATCACTGGTATTGGAACTGTT
>CAZGVA010000071.1:0-3066 GCA_964528765.1 Candidatus Woesearchaeota archaeon
CTACTGCAATAATAAATCTAAAAACCTTTGGTAGTGTTGTGGCAACTTCAGAGGGTGCAACGGGTGCAGCATTAAATTTAGCAACTGAATGGGCGCCAGCATATGGTGCTTCATATATGCAATCATTATATAATCTGCCAACAATGCTTACGATTTACTTAGTTCCATTTTTATTTTTAGGAATTTTCTTTTCATTAATATATCGTAAGAAAGAACATTGGTTATTGTTATCATTCGCATCATATTATGTTATATATACAATTTTAACGGGTGGCGCATTAACTCCGCGGTACTTTTTACCAGCATTCCCATTTATGTTACTTTTAGCAGCATATGGTTTATTTGAAGTTAAAGAATATCTGCGATTAATTTTCAAAATAAAATTAAATCATGTTGTTTTCATATTTATTGGTATACTTTTAGTTATTCCAATGTATCAACAAGGATTGGCCCTTAATGAATCTAAACAAAATTCTTATACAGGGTACCAAGAAGCCGGCGATTGGATCGCAGAAAATATTCCTGAAGAGGCATTTGTTTTCGTTGGTTCACCTGGGTTTATTCGATTGTTTTCCGGTTACGAATTTATTGAGAATATATATCGTGACGGTGAAGGTACTGCTGACGGTAATCTCTATTATGGTTTCCCCGAGACTGTAGAGTCTTTTGAATCTATTGTAGATGCAGCTAAAGTAGATCATGATGTATATCTTGAAATTGATGTATGGGAATATGCTAATCAACAATGGGTATATCCACTATCTCAGGAAAAAATAGATTACTTTTACAGTTTAGGGTTTGAAGTAGTACATACTGTTGATCGTGAAGTTCAAACAGGTAATGGTGTTCAAGAAGCGCCCGTTATTATAATACTTAAATTAAATAACTAATATGAAAAATTCTAAATTCCTCAAAGCAGCACTCCTTTTCTTTGGGTTATTTATTTTAATTATGTTTTTATTTTCTATTGATCTTAATCAACTGAAAGCAGGCATTAATCAACTTGATATATTTAGTGTTAGTATTGTGTTATTGCTTACTTTTGTAAATGTATTTGTTAAAGCATATCGTTGGCAATTTTTAGTTAGACGAATAACAAAACAAAAAATATCTTTACCTTTCTCATTTAGCTCAATCATTGCAGGAGTAGCTGCGGGGAGTTTTACACCGGGTCGCGGTGGCGAGATTGCAAAACCGTTGATGCTCAAAGCTCGACACGGTATTCGTGTATCTAAATCTTTACCCGGTATTATTATTGAAAGAATGTTTGATTTAGCAGCTTTAATGGCTTTATTCTTCTTTGCATTAATTTATGTACCGAAGAACGCAATATATACGCAAGCAGTCATTGGTTTTTCGATAATGATCGTCTTACTATTTGTTCTTTTAATTATTGCACCTGAAAAAATGTTTACAATGATTTCATTTGTTCTTAATAAATCACCAATACCCAAAAATTTTAAAGAAAAATTAGATTCGATACTAACTGAATTTTTCAAGGGTTTTAAAATACTACGTAGTAAAAAAGCAACAACTACAATTTCGATATTATCTTTACTATCAATGATTCTTGAAGTTGTACGATTGTACTTCTTATTTATGATTTTTGGAATTCCAATATCAATTATATTAACAACTTTTTCATTTACTGCATCAATTATTTTTGGAACTCTGACAATGATTCCAGGTGGCATTGGTACTACTGAAATATCCCAAGCAGCAATTATCAATAATATTGTTCGTGTTACGAATTTAGATTTTCTTAAAGACGCGATCTTGGTAGATAGATTTATTTCATATTACTTATTAATAATCCTTGGAGCGTTGATTTTAATGTTAATGAAACATGAAAAGAAGACTCTAAAGTAAATAAATTCTTATAAATAAAATTACATATCTTAGATATGCTTTTGTCGATAGTGATTCCCTGTTATAATGAAGAAGCGAATATTCCAACCTTAGCTAAGAAATTACCTTTAGTTGAGACTGCAATAAAAAAGCAAAAACATACTGTTGAATGGATTTTTGTAGATGATGGTAGTAAGGATAAAACACATGCACTTCTTAACAAACATTTCGGTAAAAAAAAGAATACGCAGGTAATTAAACATAAAGTCAATAAGAATCTTGGTGGCGCATTAAGAACTGGTTTCTCAAAATCTCATGGTGACGCAATTGCTTCAATGGATGCAGATTGTACATATGATCCACTTGAACTTCCAAAAATGCTCAAATTATTGAAAAAAGATGTTGATGTTGTTGTAGCTTCACCATATCACCCAAAAGGTAAGGTATTAGGTGTGCCTGCAAATCGTTTAATAATGAGTCGTGGTGCATCTCTCGTTTATGCACTAGTGAGTGGCGTAAAACTCTATACATATACTAGTATGTTTAGAATATGTCGGCGTGATGTTATTGAAAATATACGTTTTAAATCTGATGGATTCTTAGCAATTGGTGAACTAACCTTATTAGCATTAATTAATGGTTATACTGTTAAAGAGTATCCAACAACCTTGGCAACAAGAACAGGTGGAATTTCCAGTATTAAGTGGTTTAGTTTCACAAATTATAAGAAAACTATGGCATATCTTACGCTAGAGCATTTGAACTTTATGGGATATATATTTTCACAGAGGTTGTTATGGAACGGAAAAAGATAGTAACGATTTTAGGAACACGTCCAGAGATTATCAAATTATCTTCAGTTTTACCTAAGTTTGATAAAGAGTTTGATCATGTAATCGTTCATACTGGTCAGCATTACGATCACAATATGGATAATATTTTTTTCAAAGAACTTCATCTCAGAGAACCAGATTATAATTTTAATGTAGGTTCAGGATCGCACGCACATCAAACTGCTCTCGTAATGATTAAGTTTGAACAAGTTCTGAGAGATGTTAAACCTGATGCAGTTGTTACATTTGCAGATCCCAATGCACCTTTTGTTGGATCAATTGTTGCTGCTAAGATGAACATACCTTTAATACATTTGGAGGCAGGTACGCGATCGTTCAATAAAAAAATGCCAGAAGAGATCAACCGTATCGTAGAAGATCATTG
>CAZGVA010000072.1:0-2953 GCA_964528765.1 Candidatus Woesearchaeota archaeon
TACTCAGTAATAATGATTGATTACTATGATTGCAGAATTTATTAAACTTGAAGAAGAAAATCAACCTGAAAGATACCATGTTGTTTTTGAATATACTGAAGAAGCAAAAGGATACTCTGGCGTAAGATTTAGTAGAATATTCCCAGATAAACAATCGTTTGAAGAAATAATATCTGATAATAAAGAACACACTACAGTAATTGCTCAAGGATTATCTAGTGAACTAACTACTAAAATTGCTCAAGAAACACCTTTACTAAGTTATTTACTCGCTTCAGCACAAGATTCAATGTTAAATGGAATATTTAATGACGGAATACTTGAAATGAATGTTGCAGCTAAACTATCTGCAAAAGGTCTTCGAAATGATCCAGACGCAATTAGTCAAGCAGCAGATTTTGCAAAAAAAGCATATACTGAAAAATTCTTACAAACTAAATGAGGCTAACTACCTCATTTTTATTGCATAAAAATCTCTACAACATCTGTATCTTTAAGAACATGTTCTAGACCTACTTGCTGGCCCTTAAAATGAGCAGAAGGTCCCCAGATTTTAGCAAATCTGAATTTGCTTAGCATATCTTTATGGATTGTTTGAGCAACAATTTCGATAGTTGAATTTTCAAGTAAAACAATTGGTTTTGGTGCAATTTTATGTCCAACTTTTGTCCGAATCCGTATTTTCTTCTGAGCTTGCCATAATTTTTCAACTAATTTTACTTTATTGAAATCTTTCCAGGTAAGAAGCATATGTGGCATATATTGTTCAAATCCATCTAATCGTTTTCTGTCTCTCAAAAAAATATTTGATTTCTTTAATTCAGCTTGAATTTTCGCAACATCTGCAAATTTTTTACAAACTACTACAATAAAATCAGCGTTACGTAGAATTGATAAAAATTGACGTCCCAATTTACTTTCAGAAAATCCCTTATATATTGCAGGCATCTCTATACCTTGTAACCAAACATTTTCAAATTTTATTGCACGCACTTCAGGGTACTTCGTTGTAAATTCATATTCGGCAATTGGAACTTTTTTACCCGAAAGTTTTGAAAGTAAGGTTGATTTGCCTGAATTCGGTAATCCAATGAATACAATTTGCGCAGCACCTTCTTTATGAATTGAAATCGACGAACGCTTACCTGCAGACTTTTTACTTCGATCCATATCTTCGCGAACTTGAGCAATTCGCTTGTTAATATCTGCTCGTAATTTTTCTGCACCTTTATGTGTTGGACCCGTGGCTAGCATTTCACGTAAAGCTTTTAGTTTTGCTGCGGGCGTCTTGGCGTCATGATACTTAGCTTCTGCAGCAAAAAACTTATAATCTGCATTTATTGGCATAATATAATAATAAGAACAAGCTTTAAATAATAAACTTTCGAGTCTCTAAAAAATCTATTTTTTATTCATTTTATGAACGTATTTTTTTAACTTACGATTACATTCAGATAAGTATTTATCAATAGACTTAAAATTATAATATATAAATACCACAACTAAAGATAGTAAAACAATAATAATAATTACAATCGGTATATACTCATTTTGTTTTTCCTCAACAACATTTTCTTCAATATTTGATTCTGAAGATTGTACTTCTTCCGAAGATTCAACACTACTTATGTTACTTACAACAATTTCATCAGACTCATTTAAAGAAGAATCACTACTAAGCATACTTCCACCATGCGGACGAATACTAACTGTATATGAAAATGATCTTGATGCCGCATTGCCAGTACTATCTGTAGCTGTACAACTTGTTGAAAATATTCCAGTGGAAGCAGTATTTGGTTTTAATGTATAATCTCGCGTAGGATTTGAATCGAAAATATCTACCGCTGCACAAGAACAAATAATTTCATCATCTTGCAATACTGAACTTGAAGAACAACTCAAAGTAACATTTGGACTTTCTACATCAACGTTGTAAATATAATATCCTAACGTTGTACCATCATCCACACTACTGTTTATACATTGCATATCTGAACCATTTACTTGTGAACCATCGCACGCAATTACCTTCCAATACCATGCACCATCTGCCCAACCATCAGAAGTAGACCCATTTGTTAAAGTATCTACACCAACTTCAAAAGTATTATTCGATACAGCATCAATTAATTCATAAGTATAATTTGGATTATCAAAATCATTACTATCTGTAACTAAAACAGTATAATTCAAAAAATTAGAATCTACTGTAGCATTCCAAATCAAAATAGGTGTATTATTTGTAGAGCCTGTTGTTGCACTCATGCTTGCAGGTAGTGTAAAATTAAATGCTTCTGGATTTGAATTATCAATATTAACTGAATAGTTTACAATACTCCATACTTCATCAGTAGTATTTGCAGTTAAACAACTCCAACCAATATCTTGACCATCACCAATTGTAACAATCAAAGAAGTATTATGTCCATCAATTATAGAATCATTAGTAGTAACATTAGTCCAAACACCTGATTGATTATGATATAAAGTTAAATTCATTGCACCATCAACAGCACTTACATTACACATAAAATTAACTGAATTTGTCCAATTAGTTGCACCATCAACTGGCGTTATCAAAGTTACTTCATTAGACGCAGCCCAAACAACAATTGCTGAAAAAACCAGTACAAATAGAAACGATAAAAAAAGATTGACAGACCGAGCATAATTTCTCATAAAATATTATTAAATTGATTATATATATACTTAACCATATAAAACACAAAACTACAAATATTTACTGAAACGATAGTATTAAATAATAAACTTTCGAGTTTTTCACATGGATTGGAGTACGCTTTTCAGCCAAGATGCCGGAATATTAATACCAATTGGGACAATAATATTTCGAATAATTGGAGCAGTAATAATCACCATAGTTGGTATGTTTATTGGAAAAACGGTTGGTAAAGGCGTTCGCAAAATTATTGAAAATCTTGACATTAGA
>CAZGVA010000073.1:0-2606 GCA_964528765.1 Candidatus Woesearchaeota archaeon
AGGGTATTTCCCATAGACGGAGAATATCAGATAAGTATAGACAATAAAATTAATATTGTTGCAAAGGATAAAGAAAAACCCAATTCTGTTGAAATACCTGCGATTGCAAAAATTAAAACAAAATTATGTGTAATAACGTAAGGTATAAACACCCATAGTGCAACCATAAGTAACGCTAAAATATTTGATAATAAATCTGAGAAAAATGCAGAAAAAATAGTTTTAGAACCAACGATAATCAAGAAAATAAATAATATCTTGAATCCTGATTTGTGCTTTACAAATCGCATGGCTAAAAATATGAAAATAACTGACATCAAAAATATACCTGCAAAAGTTATCAAAGAGATTTGAGGAATATGTAATATTTCAGGTGAACTAATTATTAATTTGCTTGCTGTAAATATACCAAGTAACTGAACTAAAAAAAACAGCAAAAGTTCTTCAACTAAAATAATTAATTTAGACATAAATTAATAATTATTACTCTATTATATATTTTTTCTAAGATTTTGCTTCAGTAAAATCTAAAATTCTTAATTTCAGATTTCGCAAATTCATAAGAATAACTTTTCCGGGATCTGGATGATGACCTAATTTTTCTTGGAAACTAGTTCTTCCTTGAAAACAACTAGAACAAATCAGTATAACACCTTTGTAAACACCAACATCACTTTTGTGTATATGACCTGTATGAAGAACGTCAGGAATTTGATACAAAATTAATGGATTTTCTTTCATAGGTAATACTTCTTGCCCTGAATAACAAGGTGATAAATTTCTTCGCTGTAACAAAAATTTATGCACTTCGGTTCCCTTATCATAACCACCTGCGCTCCTCAACGTATCAATGCTGTTGATATAATAATCAAAACTATCACCATGATACATCAATATATTAATACCTTTATAATTGTCATTTCTATGCAAACGAATTTCTGCAGGGTCTGTAATAAGATGAACATTTTCCATTTCATGTAAATCCGGTGCTAATTCTTTTGGTATTTTTGGTTTAGGATCTTCAATACGAACACCTTCATGTGTACCTGGACAAATAACAATTTGTTTATTTTTTGGGATTTTTTTTAAGTAATTTGTAAATACTTTATACTGATCATAAATATCTACTATTTTTAATTCACGATCTTGTTGTGGGTAAACACCAACACCATCAACAACATCGCCAGCAAATAAAACATACTTAACTTTTTCAGCTATTTTTTTCTGTTCATCATCAATATGCTCTCCACGCAACCAATCAATAAAATTTTCAAATTCTTTTTCGAGGAAAACATTTGAACCAACATGTGTATCTGCTAAAAAAGCTACATAAACATCTTCATCAGTAGTTTCAACTTGTTTTTGAGGTATATCTGGCCAAACAATATCATTAATAAAAAATACGTTTTTACCACACCCACCAATTAAACCGACAACTTCATCACGTGCTAAAAATTCTGCTTTTTTAATTAATTCTTCATTTTTTTTTGATATAATACCAAGCATTTTTCCAGATGGATCTTCTAATTCTAATCTTAGTGTTCCTGTTTGCATTTTAGCTATATCATAAATCATAGCAATTATTGTTGTTTTTTTCTCATTAATTTGATTAGCTCGCTTTATTGAAACAGCATTTTGAAGTTCAGGTCTATTCATCAAAAAATTTTTCATAACAGAATATTTATTCCGATTTGACTCGATAAATTCTTTTATTTTAATTTTATGTGGTTCATAATGTGGGGAACGAATAACTTCAACATTTGTTTCAGATTTATTATTTTTATTTTTATTTTTTTCAACTGCTTCGACAACAGGTATAATACCTTGTTTTAATAGTTCTTTAATATGCTCTTGATCTTCCATCGGATTAGAATAATTCTCCCTGCAATGTTGTTTTTATTTTATCAAGCATATCTTGCGGGATAGTTATATATATTTCACGAGTACGTCCGTATCTTCCTTTTGAAATTAATCGTGCATTAATTAAACCAAGCATATCTAATTCAGAAATTAAATCTGAAATTCTTCGTTGAGTTAAAATATTATTTCCAGTTTGTTTACAAAGTTCTTTGTAATTTTCAAAAACTTCCCCAGTTTCTGCAAATTCACCTTTAGTTTTATTTTCTAAAACTAATAATATTGAATACATAACAACTTGACTTTGTTTTGGTTGCGTTTGTATTATTTCCAATATTCTTGATTTTTCAATTTTTTCTTCAGCTAAATCAATATGTTTTGGTTCGATTATTTCACTACCTGATCTTTCAGCAACCTCACCTGCAACTCTCAATAAATCTAATGCTCGTCTAGCATCACCATGTTCTCTCGCTGCATAAGCAGCACATTTTGGCAAAACGCCACCGCCCATTATCTTATCTTTAAATGCTAATAATGAACGCTTTTCTAAAATATCTTTTAATTCTAATGCGTTATATGGTGGAAATATTATTTCCTCCTCACCTAAGCTAGACTTTACCCTTGGATCTATATCTTCCATGAATCTTACATCATTAGATATGCCAATAAAAGCAATTTGTGCATTAATTAATTCAGAATTTATTCTAGTTAAAGTAGCAGCTCTAGGTTTAAACGATGATTGGTTAGGT
>CAZGVA010000074.1:0-2261 GCA_964528765.1 Candidatus Woesearchaeota archaeon
AATATTTGATTTTTGAGCCACTCTACCCGTATTCCTTGAAGTGCCGTCAGGCATTATAAAAATCGGTTGAATTTGATCAGTCATATTATCACTAATTAACTTTTGGTCAAAAGTTATTTTAAATTTTGTTGTAATTTAAACTACATCTGGTTTATTATGTTTTCAAAGAAACATTTATATTCATCAGCATATACTAAATAAAATGAGTACAAAGTATGATTTATTTAAGAAAGCAAAAATTGATTCCAAAGGTCGATTATTTGATTTAGGTGAAATTTACAAACACGCACATGATTGGCTAGATTGGCGTAAATACGATATTACTGAAAAGAAATATGTCGAGAAAGTTAAAGCTAATGGTAAAGAAATCAAGATTAAATGGGAATGTACTCGAGATATTGACGAATATAGTCAATTTGAAATTGATGTGGAATGGGAATGTTATGGTATCACTGATGTTAAAATGAAGCACGAAGGTAGTGAAGTTAAATTACAAACAGGAAACATTGTTGTACGTATTACGGCTATACTTGTAACAGATTATGATGATAAGTGGGAAACTAGCCGAGTTAATAAGTTCTTGAAAACTTTTTTTGAAAAATACCTTTACGGTGGAACTGTGGATAAATTAAAAAATCAAGTTTGGACCGAAGGATGGGATTTGTATAATGAAGTAAAAGCGTTCTTAGATTTATATCATTACGGTGATTATACTTCTTAATTTTCTGAAATTCAGAAATTCAGAAAATACGTAAATTCCGAAAATCAGAAAATACGTAAATTCTGAAATGCAGTAAATTCAGAAATTCAGAAAATACGTAAATTCAGAAATTCAGAAAAATTTAAATAGTATTCATATTAAATAATTCAATGAAGCCCTTAAAAATTGCTCAAGTTGATAGTCGAGGTCAAATTGTTATACCTAAACATCTTCGACAAAAAATGAATATTGACAAGGGAACGGGTTTTTTTATTTATTCTATTTCTAATGAAGATATCTTGTTGCGGAAAATACCAGATGCACCTGAAAATCTTCCAAAAAAAATAAAGAGGTCAACTAAATGAAAAAATTAATCTACTTATTCGTGTTACTTTTAGCAATTCAAACACTAATGTTTAGTACTGCCGAAGCGGCAGTATCGCCTTGTGGAAATGGTTTACTTGATGAAATTCCTAGTGTGGAAGAATGTGATGATGGAAATATTCTAACTAATGATGGTTGTAATTCAGAATGTTTAATTGAATCAGATTATTTTTGCAGAGGTGAACCGAGCACGTGTGTAGCAAATTGCAACGATGCTATTGTGTATGATTCATGTTCAGAAGACGGATGTTTAGTTGATTCAAAATATTATATTGATAATTCAGACTATCTATATTATGAGCTACAAACAATTGGAACACCTGATTTGTATGCAAATAGCTATGCCATGGCTATTGATGCGGATATGGATGGCGTAACTGATTGGATTATGGTTAATTATATTTTGAATGGACAGCTAGATGTTTCTATTTTTGGGTGGAATAATGATGCATGGACTTGGGAGCGTACTGCTTCGCCTGACGAATTTACATTTGAGTCAATGAATGAGCATTTAATTATGTATGTAGATAACGCAAATGTTGTATTTTATTCAAAACTAACATATTTAGATTTAACAGCAGATTCTGAATTTAAAGTATCTTTTGCAAGTTTTGATGCGTTAGTTGATTTTGAAGGTATATCCATAAGAGAATTTTCAAATGGATTTCCAAATATTGTCGATTGGACTGAAAGCGGACTTGCTGGAATTGATGCTAATTTTGATTGTATAGGATATTCGCCTCCAGCAATATGTGGAAATGCAATTCCCGAAGGTGATGAAGAATGTGATGATGGAAATGAAATAGATAATGATACTTGCTTCACAACATGTATTCTAAATATTTGTGGCGATGGAGCATTAAATGAAGGTGCTGAAACTTGTGATGATGGAAATGTTTTAAATGGGGATGGATGCGCTGAAGATTGTTTAATTGAGCCAAAATTAAATATTAAAACTACATTATTTGATATTATTGGGAGAAATGTTGCAGAAACATATTTGAAAAATATTGGTTATATTCAGAATAAAATATGGATATCAGATATTATTAAATCTACAGATGATGTGGATATACAAATTTACGACGGTAAAAACCATGAACCGATTGGAAGAACAACCATCAATTATTTAGGTGCACAAATGTGCGAAGAATCCGTTACAACTTGTTTGGTCGGT
>CAZGVA010000075.1:0-1974 GCA_964528765.1 Candidatus Woesearchaeota archaeon
GTTGGGTTAATGTTTAAAAAAATACCGATTAATCAGATTAATTAATCCATCGTATCTTTTTGTGTTTTTTAGCCTCAAATTTAGAGAAGAACGCAACTAAAACAACAATAAAGAACGTACTAAAGAAAACAGATGGTGCAAAAAGCGTTAAAGGAATACTTGTTGTAAAGATACCAATCTGTATTGCAATCATTAGAATAACTAAGCTTTCAATATCTACCGAAAGCATTGATGAGCTAATTAAGCCCGGCATTTTAAATTTGTATTTCTTCATATATAAATATGTGATTATAAAACGTACGCCTGCGTACACAACAAAAATAAGGACTGCTAATGTAAGATACTCCCAGATTTCTGCGAGATTAATTTCAAGACCAAACCATATGAAAAATAGCGGTACAAACAAGCCAAAAGATATTGATTTTATTTTATCCGAGAAACTTCTTGTTTCTGCGAACGGAAGTTTTGCAACCAACACTCCAGCAATAAATGCTCCTAAAACTGACGAAAAACCAATAATTTCAGTTAAATACGCCAAACCAAGAACAATTAAAAAAGCAAGTGTAAATTCAGCTTCTTCAATATGGAACCGTATGACAAATTTAGCTATTTTTGAAAAGAAGTAAAATAGTCCCACAGTTATTACTAAAAATACAACGATACCGAGTCCTTTAATCATAATATTTGACATATTGCTATCAACAAAGATACTCAATACAGTAAAGGCGAGTAGTCCTACAATAATATTTACAATAGCGGATCTAAGCGTTATTCGACCTGCAGACATATTCAAAATACCTTTTGATAAAAGTACTTTAGCAGGCACTCCAATATCTACAATCGCAAAAGCCAGACCCATAACAACTGCTTGAAGTAAAGATAATTCAATCCCAAAGTATCTTGGAATATAATAAAAGAATGTACTCATAACAATACCTGTTACACCTAGTAACGTTAAACCTAAACGAAGAGCTTTTTTGTCTTTGTATATCTCGGGGGCATCTTCTTACTTCATACCTGCAATGAACAGAATAAAAATCGAACCAATCAATGCGAATTCTTCGATACTATGTGGGCTAATCCAACCAAGTACTGATCCGCCAAAAATAATTCCGACGAGTAACTCGCCTAAAGTACTATCAAGACCTATTTTTTTGAAAAGAGCGCCAACTACTTTCGCAGATAGAATCAATATAAACAGTATTAGCAGTATATTCTCGATCATTTTAGTTTCATTTAATTAATTTCATATGTCGTAACAAGATTCCTTGTGTTATTACACCAACAACCTGACGTTTTTTATTAAGCACAGGCATTTCATTGACTTCTATTTGTGAAAATTTTAACCCGATCTTAGCAACTTCATCATCCATATAACAAACAAAATCGTGCTTTCGCATAAGTTCTCTCGCATGTTTGGCGAAAAAGTTCTTTTCAAAATCAAATCCCACATCTACACCGATATCATCAAATATTTCATTTGGCATAAGCATTACAAACAAATCATTTTCATGCATATCACCTAAAAACTTTTTATTTTTGTTTACAACGATGAATATGACTGCGTGAGGGTTTCTTTTAGCGATACGCAGAAGATCGATTTTAGTAGCACTTAAAGAAATTAAAACAGGTTTTAGCATGATTTCTTTGATCTTCATATTATATAATTCATCATATATATTTATAGTTTGCTGGATAAAACAGAGCTCGCGAAATTGTTTAAAAAAGTATCCAAATACTTATAATCTTAGAATTATGCTCATGTGATGGCAATGCATCCAAAAACTATTGCTAGAAAAAAGGTCAACAGCGCCAAATCAAAAATGGACTGGGGACGAGTTGAAGAACTTCTTGCGGAAAAATTAGCAGATCGTGTCCATATTAAACTAAAAATTCGCGAAGATAGTGATGACGACGATAGTGATGATGTTGAAGAAATGGAATTTGGTTCTGAAGATGTTGAATCTGAGCTCA
>CAZGVA010000076.1:0-1791 GCA_964528765.1 Candidatus Woesearchaeota archaeon
GAAATGTTGCCGAAACAGGAACTAAAGCATATATTCCATTAGAAGATTTAAAGACCCACATTTTAGTTGCAGGTTCAACAGGTGGTGGAAAAACAATTGCAGCACAAGGAATTGTTGAAGAAGCATTAATGAAAGATGTATCAGTAATTGTATTTGATCCAACTGCACAATGGACTGGTTTCTTACATCCAAATAGCAATAAGGGAATGTTTAGTTTATATTCAACATTCGGAATGAAGAAATCACAAGCACGCTCATTTAATGGAAATATCTATCCAGTAACTGACCCAAATAAAGAAATTGATATAAGTAAATTCATGAATCCTGGAGAAATAACCGTAATTACTATGAATAAACTTAGTGACGAATCGGTTGATGTCTTTGTAACAAAGATGCTTAAGCGTATTTTCAAATCCGGATTAAAAGAATCTGAGAAACTTAAGACACTTATTGTATTTGACGAAGTTCATAGATTACTTCCAAAGTTCGGAGGAAAAGGACACGGATTTACACAACTAGAACGCGGAACAAGAGAATTTAGAAAATGGGGCATTGGTATTATGATGATCTCACAAGTACTAAGTGACTTTATCGGTGAAGCAAAAGCTAACATAAATACTGAAATACAACTCCATACAAAGCATGAAGATGATTTGAATAGAATAAAGAACAAATATGGTGAAGCTGCACATGATTCGATAATTAAGGCAAGTGTTGGAACTGGACTTTTACAGAATTCAAAATACAATAAAGGAAAGCCATATTTTGTAACATTTAGACCACTTCTTCACAGCAAAGAACGGCTAACCGATGATGAACTTGTGAAATTTATGGAGTATAATAATCGTTTAGATAAAATCGAAGAAAAAGTCGCAAACAAAAAGAGTTCAGATTTAAACATAGAAATTAAATTAGCAAAGAAGAACATCCGTAAGGGTGCGTTTGATGTTGCAGATACTTATCTGAAAACACTCGAAGGAAAGTTGGGATTACATGCATCCACATCATTTAAACAGAAATTCAAAAATCTTTTTGGAGAAAAGAATAAAAACAAGCAAGACGATAAAACTTCAGGAACACAACAAAAATCAAAATCAAAATCTAAAAAAGAGGCTAAAAAATGGGTATCAAGTTCTGGAAAAGCAAAACGGAAAAGCAAGAAGCAGTCGACAAGGCGATTGAAAAAGGTTCGAAAGGCGAAACCGGCGAAGTCGAAGAAGCCGAAGAAAAAATCAACAAAAAGACGCTAAAAATGGATGAAAATAAACTGGGAATTCTTGTAGCTAAATTGGAAGCTAAAATAGAAGTTATTAATCAAAAACTTGAAGCCAATAGCCAGAGTGTACAAGCTGTTGCAGAAGAAATTGGCGAAGTTCGTCAAAGTACTGTTGATTTAGATAAAACGGTCAGTAATTTGCGAAAAGAATCTGCTAAAGCAATGGATTTAGTTTCAAGTGTGCAGCCAGATAGATTTGTTAATGGTTTAGATGAAAACTCTGCTAAATTAGATGAATTAAAATCGGTTGTTGACTCTAATGCTGAAAAAGTAAATGCATTTTCAGATAATTTGAAAGAGATACATGAAACTGTAACGCCTTTTACTCGAAGAAAATCCTTAGTTAAAATGAATGACGAAGTTATGTCTAACTTAGATAAAGTACAAAATCTTGCATCAGATGTTGAGTCAAGTATTGGTAAGATCAAATCTCTTGCAGATGAATTAGAAAACCAAAAAAACAAACAAAAATATCCAAAAGTAACTGGTGAGACTGCTGAAAAAGGCGCAAGGAA
>CAZGVA010000077.1:0-1791 GCA_964528765.1 Candidatus Woesearchaeota archaeon
TAACATGTTAATTACCTTTTTTCAAGTATTAATATTTTTCGAGTAAGTCCACTATGGACATACCAATCAAATTCCCCAAGCTTTTTTAGTGATTTAGGTATTTTGAATTTAAGAAAATGTGGACGAATCATTACTAATCGACAAGCAGGTTTTAGCGTTTTACTCGCACTTTCAAGAAATTTAGGATATAATTCTTTGATTTTCTTACCTGCAAGTGTTGAGCTTTTTCCATAAGGTGGGTCGCAAGCAATTGCCTCAATAGAATTTAGCTTGAAAGCAGTTTCAAGTTTTGTTGCATCTCCTTGTTTTAATTGAGCTTTTATCTTGAAGTGTTCTGTATTGAGTTTAGAGTACCTTATCATTTTTTTATCAATGTCAGTTCCAATGGGTTTGAGACCAATAACACCCGCTTCAATTAGAATTGATCCTGTTCCGCAAAACGGATCAAGTAGCTCTTTTTTCGCACCAGTTAGATTAACTAACAAAAGAGCAAGTTTAGGCTTTAGCATGGCAGGATGTGATTTAGGTTTCTTTTTAGGTTCGCGAGCAACAAAGCGCTGCTTACCTTTAGTATCATATATTTTGTTAGTATCTACATAGCATTTCTTAATCATAGTAGATTTGATACATAAATCAAATACTTGTTTTGTAGATAAATCTAAGTCAACTGAAATAGCATTGCCTCTACGAGTTAATTTCTTTCCAAGAAGTGTTTCGAGCTCAAATTTAGCTAATTTATAGTTCTCTCCAGATAGCTGAAACTTATATTGCATAATAAATATAAAAAGTATAAATTAAAAAACAACCTATTTTTTTGGTATGTGCCTTAATGCATGTTCAATCTTTTCATCAATTTTCTCAATTTTCCTATCGATTAAAATAATATATTTCATAGCCCAAACTATCCCTAGCAATAAACCAAGAATTGCTGCATAAACTATCAACTGATCTGGAGACATCATTTTTTATCACCTATGTAATTAATTATATAGATAGTTTTATTTAAATGTAACTAAAAAATTAATTAAAAAAATAAAAGAAGTTTTTATTCAAAGACTTCAGTTTTAATATCTTCAGATGTGCTTTCTTTTCCACGATAAACACTTGCAAAACTAGGTGTTGCAATTAACCAATTGTCACCAACACCCGCAATATCGCCTTCATTTGCATCTAATGTTTTTTTGATTTTATCTATAGCTCGCTTCAATGTAATTTGATCTTTTTCACGTAGTGGAGCCATATTAATTAGTGCAATTGTATATCCTTCTCGTAGTGCATCAAGAACTGGTTTTACGCTTTCAAAACTATCTAATGTAAACGGACGTATTGTAATCTTTGATTTTTTCCCCGTAACATCTGCTTCTAACTCAACATAATCATCTGAAATCTCAATTTCATCGTTGTCTTTTTTAAATACTGAACCGAATTTACCAAACATTTTTCCCATTTTTTCACCTTTACTATGAATTTATATTGTTTAATGCGTTTTATTTATAATAATTAATATACCTAAGAAAACAGATAGATTTAAGGCTTACTATTCAGCAGGATTATCTAATAGCCCTTCTAAAATTGCAGAAAGTTCCCAAATTTGTGTTCTTGCAAAAGAACTAATATTTGGATCAAGAGAAATATTTTCAATCATTTGGCTTGCAGAATTTACTTTAACACCAATTTCTTTATGATTATCTAAAAGAAGTTCTTCAATTTCTTCTAATACGGATCTAACGTTTTTGGGTATTGCTTTTTCAGTACGAAGTTCCTTGAGTTGTTCTACAACCTCAGATATTT
>CAZGVA010000078.1:0-1531 GCA_964528765.1 Candidatus Woesearchaeota archaeon
GCTGTAGCCCATCGCGATTATGCAATTCAAGGTCAGCATATTCGCATATTTATTTTTGACGATCGAATTGAAATACTTACGCCTGGGGGATTACCTCCACCAATTAATCTTGATAACATAACTACTGCGCAATATTCTCGAGAACCGTTAATTTGCAAACTATTATTCAAACTCGGATATATGGAAGAAATTGGTAGTGGCATTGCTAGAATGATAACCGTTAATACAGAATGGGGGCTAAAAGCGCCACAGTTTAATAATAATGACTCCGATTTTACAGTAACATTTTATAATGAGCAAATTAATCCCGATACTTCTATATTCATGAATGGAAGTCTAATCCGCGAAACAGATTTATCGCATTTAGCACCACCACAACTAATTGCTATCGACTTTATTACAAAACATCAACAAATAAACAAAAAACAATATGTTGAAATAACTGGCGTTAGTTCTCCCACAGCAACAAGACACCTATCTAACTTAGTAAAATTAAAACTACTAAAAGAACAAGGTAGTGGTAAGAACACTTTCTACATACAGTACAGCGATTGATCCGAATTGATCCGAATTGATTCGATTGATTCAACAGTAGTCATTTTAAAAAGATTTGGAAATTCATTCTTTGCAATATTAACAACATTGGAAAAAGACGGGTAGGCTTTTAGTATAACGTTTTTGGAAGACATTATTTAATATGCAACTTCATTTCGTCAATGACTGCTTGACATGCAGAAATAAATTCAAATGCCTTTGTTCCTTTCAATCCTTGCTTTAGATCGCCAGCATTAAACTTGTCAGCAAGTTCATTAAACGTATATCTAAATGCAGCCATAACTGCATTTAATTTTTTATGTAAAGTATCATCATTTAAATCGAGCTCAAGACCTTGCTTTAAACCAATAAAATGTCTCATGGTAGCATGCAGTGTTCTGAGTTGTGATTCATCACGAATACCATCAGTTGCGGCCATATTAAAATATTCTCTTACGTAAAGCATTTCCTTATGCATTTTCCTGATTGCTTTCGTTTTGTCGGATTCAAAAGAATTGGGCTTTGAATGAAAGTTTTGCACCACTATAGAATCTCTGTTTGATTTCTGTTGTACTACTTCTGATGAGCGATCTACTTTTTGAGTTGTCTTTTCAGTTTCATCTTTCTCTTCGAACATGTTGGATAACTGCTTAAGTAATTCGGTAAGTACTTTTGCAACAAAAGGATATTTTAGAGCCAATGGCCCCAATACGAGAAAAATTGTTCCTAGTGCAAGAAATCCAGCACCCAAAGCATTCTCGATTAGATTAGATGAATAAGAAATACCTATGAAAATTACTCCCAGGATTATTGCTGCTGTTAATATTGCAATTCTATCGCTTTCTTTAGTCATATTCATGTAGAAACCTAAAATCTTAAAACAATTACTAAACTACAGAACACGCTTCAAATATTGCCCAGTATAACTCGATTTTACCTTAGAAATCTGTTCAGGAGTACCTATAGCAACTACCTTACCACCTTTAGAACCACCTTC